>NZ_WHOA01000230.1 GCF_013141715.1 Paenibacillus phytorum
TGCAAGGACACATCTTTACGCGTTTTCTTCAATGAACGCAGATGCATCAGAATCTCGTTCTCAATACAGCGAGCCGCAAACGTCGCGAGCTTGGTCCCTTTGTTCGGCGAAAACGACTCGATGGCTTTGATCAATCCGATCGTCCCGATCGAGATCAAATCTTCGAGATCTTCGCCCGTATTGTCGAATTTTTTGACATTGTGAACACGAAGCAACGTAAAATAGGCGCTCACCCTGAGAGTGAACGCCTTCGCAACATAAAAGTGCAATTAAGCATCCGCAGCACAACGGAAACCTATATTTCCCGCAGAACTGTCAGGTGTATTCTTACTCCGTGCCGCCACACGATATCGATTGCAATAGGAGGCATGGCACAAGTACGAACCTCCCCTTAGAACCCTATTGTCTCCAGATGGAGGCCCAGTGGGGGTATCCTTTGTACCTTTGATATGATAGGTAGGGCTAAACCAATCCGAGCACCATTCCCACACATTACCAGCTACATTGTAAAGGCCGTATCCATTGGGTTCAAAGGATCTGGCCGGCGCCGTTCCCGCATACCCATCGCTAGCATGATTTTTCTCTGGGAACTTTCCTTGCCAAATATTGCACATATGCCGTCCGTCCGGTTTCAATATATCCCCCCAGGGGTATCTCTTCTGCACCAGTCCACCGCGTGCAGCAAACTCCCATTCAGCCTCTGTTAATAGCCTTTTCCCAGCCCATCGGCAATACGCAACTGCATCATTCCAGGATACATGGATGACCGGATGCTCCATCCTATCATGGATCCCAGAATCAGGACCTTCGGGATGAAGCCAGTCAGCACCATGTACCACCCACCACCATGGTGTTTGTTGGGCCGAATCTTTCACTTGCAACGTAGTTGCTTCAGAGACAAAAAGATGAAAAACATAGGACCACCCAAAGGTTTCAGCTTCTGTTTGAAAGCCTGTATCCTCAACAAATCTCTTGAATTCTTCATTCGTTATCGTCGTAGCATCGATGTAAAAAGGGTTAACAGAAATTTCTCTGACAGGCCCCTCACCATCAGATGGGAATCCTTCTTGATCATCAGTCCCCATTAAAAACTTCCCACCTGGTATATAAATCATACTCTCTGTTTGGTAAACAGACTTTGTTTGAGCCTGTGTATAATCTAGCAGACGCTCTGGACTTACGTCAGTTTGATGAATAGCGCTCCGACTTGCCGAGCAGCATGATGGTTTATTGGTATCTATAGGAGATCGCCCCTTTACTTTTATGTAAACGTAATTAACTGAACAAAGCAATATACTCGTAATTGGCATAGCCTTTACCAAGGGTAGATACCTGGACAAGGTTGTGGTGCAAAAATTAGAAAAGATAGCAACTATTCGACAAATTATACGTTAACTATGTCGCTAGACCAAATATTTTATTGACCCATTCAACAGCTGAGAGGGCAAACGAATTATCAACAGCCTGCCCTTTCCTAATCATATGCATGGCCTCGATTCCCTTCAGCGTCCGTTCTGCAGTTAGAAACGTTTTAAAACCAAGCATCGGTTTTGTAATTTTCTTTATGAATCGATGATCTTGTTCCACAATGTTGTTTAGATACTTTGTCTGTCTAATCAAGGTTTCCTTTGGTAGGAATTTCTCATTTATTAATTCTTGTATTGCTGGTGGATAAGCTGGATTTTTATCTAAAGTGATTACACGTGGGATTTGATTATGAGGAGAGGACAAAGCCTTTGTATAGAATCGTTTAGCTGCTTGCATATCCCGATTTTCAGATAACATAAAATCAATGATTTTACCCCTAGAATCAACTGCCCGATATAAATACTTCCATTGACCTTTGACTTTGACGTAGGTTGCGTCTGTCCGCCATGAGTCGTTTGTAGGTTTCAAAAAGGGGCGGATTCGTTTGTCGATTTCAGGTCCAAATTCATGGACCCATCTCATGATCGTCGTATGGGATATCCTTAATCCTCGATCATTACGTTATCATGAATTAGAGCTTTGCACCACAACCGTTAACGGCCTTAGTCCATGGAATTCAGGATTAAGGCCGCTTAATTGATAACCACCATGCGTAAATGCGTTAGCTTGATGATCGACGCCTATTTCTTTTGCGCCTGATACGCTTTGTTAACCGCTTCTAGCACTTTGCTGCCTCCCTGATCCCGCCACTTCTTCGACAATTCGGCGATTCCAGCGTCGATACCCCGCTTGCCTGTCATCATCTCGGTAAAATATTGCTTATATAGCTCGTTCAGCACACTTCCGAGTTCCACTTCTTCGCCTGTCGTCGTGTTAAGCAGGTTCGGTACCATATTTTTGGTCGCTAAGTCCACTGATTGCTTCGCCCGATCGGACTGCGGCTCCGTCTGCGGCAAGTAATTCTCCGTCAGAGGCCAGACGACGCTACCCCAGGCCAGCGGATGCGACCATCCTTTCGCAGCGAACCCGTCCTTCGCCCGTTCCTCCTCATTGTAGACGATCTTGTCGCTTTGCTTCGTGTAGTGAACGCCTTCGATTCCGAGCTCGAGCAGGCTGCGGCCTTCCTTCGACAGCATAAATTCAATGAATTGCCCCGCTTTGGCCGGATTTTTGGCATTCTTCGTAACGGCGGTAAACAAGCCGCTCTTCGGTGTACTGTTCATCCCGCGCTTGCCGTCCGGGCCGGCCGGTGGGGCTACAAAGCCGAGCTTGCCGTTCGGGGTCACCTTTTGCAAACTCGTCTCGAGCCGGTTGACGTGCCGGAATAATGGAGCTTGCATGAACCCGACTTTCCCCTGATAAAACTTTTCCTCGCGCTTCTGTGAATCATTCAGCAGAAATTCCGGATCGATGAGTTTCTCATCCCACAGCTTGCGGAGGTACTGCATGCCCTGCTTGAACGCCGGATGCTCGAAGATCGGCACGACCTTGCCGCCGCTGTCCAGTACCCAGTCCCCATGTGGAAGCCCGTATGCGTACAGGATGAAATTGAATGGGGCGTTGCCTTTCTCGGCGGTGATTCCATAGGTGTCATCTTTCCCGTTCTTATCCGGATCTTTAGTTGCAATAGCCTTGAGCGCCGCATAAAATTCATCCAGCGTCTGCGGCGGTTTTAGCCCGAGAGTATCCAGCCAGTCTGCGCGATAGGCGAGGTTTATGTTAGAACGCTCTTCGATAAAAGGATATCCGTAATACTTGCCCTTCACGGATGACCATTGCAAGTTTTTCTCTAGCTTATCCTTGACTGTCGGCATTTGCCCCAAGTAGTCATTAAGCGGCACAAGCAAGCCTTCATCGATCCACTGCTTTAACGAAGGCGACGGGTAGTTGATGGTGACAACATCCGGCAAATCCCCCGTCGCCATGGCAATGTTGATTTTCTCAAAGCCGCTCTCCGGCACGAACTTGACCTCGAGATCAATATTCAGCCGCTTGTTGATCTCAGCCAGCACGCGGTCACCAGGCTGAAGCCCTTTCGCCGCATTATCGCCTGGCGTCAGGAACACGATCTTGGTCGGAGCTCCGTTGGTCTTGCCCTCCTGCTTCGACGCCGTTTCTTTCCCGTCACTGCTGCATCCCGCCATCGTAACCCCTAAAACTGCGGCAAGTGTCAGTAACATTCCCTTTTTTATACGCTTCATTTAAATTCCTCCATCTGAATATTGAATTATGAAATGAATTCCCGTCATTCCTTGACGGCGCCAAGTGTAACGCCTTGCACGAAATAGCGCTGGAAAAACGGATAGATGGCCATAACCGGAATGGCGGAAATCATGATGGTCGCCATTTTGATCGATTGACCGAGCAGAAACGGACTGTCTCCTCCTGACTGGAACGACGCTTCGTTATCAATCAGCATGGATCTGAGAAACAATTGCAGCGGCCAGATGTTTTTGTCGGTAATGTACATCACTGCAGTGAAAAACTCATTCCATTTCGAAACCGCATAAAATAGCGATATGGTGGCAATGGCTGGCATCGATAAAGGAATGACGATTCGAAACAGTATGCCTAGATCGTTGCTGCCGTCAATTTTAGCAGACTCCTCCAGACTTTCCGGAATTGTAGAGAAGAAGCTGCGCATGATGATCAGGTTATAAGTTTGAATCGCCGACGGAATGATCAACGCCCAGATCGAATTGAGCATTCCAAGCTGCTTGACAACGATAAAATTAGGGATAACCCCACCACTGAACATCATGGTGAACACAACGGCAAACATGATCCATCTGCTGCCCGGAAGGTCTTTCTTGGAGAGCGCATAAGCGCCCAGCGTCGTTGCAGCCATGCTGATCGCCGTTCCTGTTACGGTGACGATAATGCTTACTTTATACGAGGTCCAAAGCTGGTCCAGATGGAGCAAATACCGATATGCCTCCAACGTTATGACCCGAGGATATAGATGGATGTTCGTTGCAATGCTTTCATTAAGCGGTGTAATCGATACGATCAAGGAATCCCAAAACGGGTAAAGCGTGGAGAGCGCTATCAATGTTAATAGCAAGTAGTTAATACCTTCAAACAGATTACCTGCGAATCCGCGATGTGACATGCTTATCCTCCCGTCCTTTAATAAATACCTTGTTCACCCATCATTTTGGACAGACGATTGGCAATGACCAGCAGTACAAAGTTAATAACTGACTTGAACAATCCGAAAGCCGCAGCCAAGCTGAAGCGCCCTTCGGTCAACCCGATCCGGTACACATAGGTGTCGATGATATCCGCTACATTGTAGACACCAGGATTATACAGAACGAAAATTTGTTCGAATCCGGCTTCCATCAAATTACCTATGCGCAGGATCAAGAGTATAACGATCGTACCGCGAATGGAAGGCAGCGTAATGTGCCAGATGCGCCGCCATCGGTTAGCCCCGTCCATCACGCCCGCTTCGTACAGCTGCGGGTTGACGCCTGCAAGCGCTGCCATATAAATGATCGTGTTCCAACCGAATTCCTTCCAGATCATCGACCCTACTAGTGTGCTGCGGAAATAATTGTCATCCGTTAGGAAACCGACCGGTTCTGCGCCAAATGCCCTCACCAAGTTGTTGACTACACCGTTATCCGTAGAGAGCAGATTGATCAGTAGCCCTCCCATAATGATCCAGGAGATAAAATGCGGCAAATACACGATCGTCTGCACAGTTCTTTTAAATAACATCCGCCTTGCTTCATTTAGTAGAATCGCCATGATCAGTGGCAACGGAAACCCGAAAATAAGCCGGTATATACTGATGATGATCGTGTTCCAAAACACATGCCAAAATTTGTCCAGACCGAACAAATATTCAAAATGCTTGAATCCGGCCCATGGACTTCCGATAATTCCCTTGGTAATGCTGAACTGCTTAAATGCAATCAAGGCTCCGTACATCGGATAATAATGAAAGATGCCATAATAAACGATAAGCGGCAACAACATGAGATACAAATAACGGCTTGCGACTACACGCTTCCATAACACTCTACGCCTGCTGATCACTGGCTCCCTGTACGCCTCGGTTGCAATCGGCACAGCCATAATGACCCCTCCCCATCTATATTTTTGTAAGCACTTTCAGCATAAGAAATAAGTGGGAGGCACTCAAGATTCAATCGATATAAACGGTTTCTTTTTTAGTCCTGGTTTGGGTATCAATTGGTCGGAAAGGTATCTTTCGTTCAGTTACCGCCGTTTAATCGGTCCATGACGGTTCGGTTTCGATATTCTGTCGGGGTTAGGCCGGTACATTTTTTGAACGTCCGGATTACGTTTTGCTTTTGTCCGAAGCCGGTCTGATCCGCAATTTCGATAATGGACAGATCCGTTTCCTTCAACAAACGGCAAGCCTCTTCGAACCGGATTTCCGTCAAAAAGTCGATGAACGTCTTCCCCGTTACTTCCTTGAACACTTTGGACAAATAGTTTCCGTTCATGAACACCAGATCGGCAAGCGTCTGCAGACCGATCGGTTCGCGGTAATGCGCCCGGATATAGCCGACCAGATTCCCGATCATCTCGATATTTTTATTCTCCCGCTTGTCCCGCAGCTCGTCCGCCATTTGCTCGATTATCCGCCCCAGCCAATCGCCGATTTCATCGAGATTACGAAGCTTGGGAAACTCATTGAACCAGTGATTCTCTACTTCGTCCGGCTCGCCTTCCTTCTTCGTGAATTCCACCCGGACCGCGACAAGCCCGTTTAACAGATGCGTCAGAATCATATGCTTATAGGAAAACCCGAATTGCGGGTCGTTTTTCAGTTTCGCGATCATTTGATCCTTCATCTGAAGCGTCTGGGTCAGACTGCCGGTTTTCAGATCGCCGATCAGCTTGTCCACCAAGCCGCGATAAACGATGAAACGGTTCCGGTTGCCTTGGTTCACCTGCATGTCGTGAATCGATAGCACGCTCCCTTTACCGGCGATTCGCTCGTACAAAAGCGCTTCCAAAGCTTCGCCGTACGAAAGAGAAATGTCTGACAGTCTCCTATACCGACCGCCGACACCGATGGTCAGCTGCACGTCAGGCATCTGACCTGCTACGGCGTTCGTCATTTGGAAAGCCAGCTCCTTAGCCCTGTCGATTGCCCGTTCATGATCTTCCTCCTGCCCTGCGTTCAGAATAATAACATCATGCCGGTGAAACTGGCTGATATAGGCACCTTTGCCGAAACGGTCAATTGTCTCCTCGCCTATCGCGCGTATTTGGAACCGGATCAGGTTAAGCGTATGCTCCTCGTCCTCAGGCAGCAAGATGCCTTCCAGATGAATACGCAGGACTATGACAATGAAATGCTCGGGTTCCAGATTCAATTGATAGTACCGGAGCTGACGCAGCATCTCGTCGTTCTCCGTCGCTTTGCCGGATAAGAGGTTGACGAGCACGTGGTCCCGCAGGATCAGCTCCTGTTCGTGAAACTTCGCTTTGAACTCTTCATTCTCATGATGGAGATGATCAATCGAGTCGCGGATAAAGCCGAATTCATCCCGGTACAGGCTGTCAGGCAGAGGTATTCCGATGTTGGAAGCGATATGCTGAACCATTTTTTTCACGGGTCGGTAAGACATTCTGGATACCACCATCATTAGTAGAATGCCAAGCGCAAGACCAATAAAGGAGACCAGAAGCGTAAAGCGAAGAACTTCTTTTGATTGCTTGAACACTTCGTTATAAGGGTTGAGCGTCACATAAATCCACCCGTTGAACGAAGAAGTCATGTACGAAACCAAGGTCCGGTTGCCATCTAGCTCTTTGATGAAATAACCTTCCTTAGCCTGCCTGATTAGATCCATATCCGCCTCGTCGAACTTGGCAGGCAGCTGCTTTTTATCCTTAAAGGAAAGCACTTCACCTTCCGAATTCAGGATAGCCACATTTCCCAGCTTGCGCTGGTTCGTATTCACGACTGCATTGTATAGTACATCCTCTTTCAGATTGATCATCAGCACGCCCTTCTTCTCCGCGTTCTGCAGCGGCACGCTGAAAAAAAAGGAGATGACATCGCCGCTGCCAATCGCATCCTGTATACTGATTGCTTCCCAAGCCGACGATTGACGTTTGACGAGGAAGTGATTCAAGCTTTCCGCATATAGAAAATCTGAAAAATCGTCAATGCCCGAACGGGAAATCAGCTTGCGGTTGACCGCGCTGTACAAGTAAATGGAGTGCAAATAGGTGGAGGAGTTGATACGTTCGGAAAAAAGGTTGCTCGTATTGAGTAAAAAATGGTACTCCTCGTCCAAATTCCACGTCAGCCAAACCGCCTTCTCGACGTCTGTGTTCAAGGCAAGCGAGCCGGCCATTTGCTGTACCTCGCCAAGCGCCTGCTCGACGATCTTCCTAGTCTGCGCAAGTAGCTCCGTATTGGCACCGAGCACTTCTTCTTTGAGCATTGAGGTTGTATATTGGTACATCAGCACCCCTACGAGCAGCGTGACCACTACTACAGCAATTGTTAACCGTAGCAGCAGGCGGATGAAAAAGGTACGTTGCATCAAGATCCCCCTTATAATTGGAAAAATACCCTCACCAGGGCGAATGCCGTGAAAAGAGGGTATGGATATGGCGGAGGACGGCTGGTAACCGTCCCTATCTAGTTATTTAGCGAACGGCTTAAAGGCTCCACCTTCCGTTACGCCCGGAGCTATCGTGCTCAGCTGCCCAAATCCCGTAACGGGCGCAGTTCGGCCATCCTTTTCGGGGATCACGTATTTCCCAAACCATTCCCCGAGCCGATACCGCAATGCTTCCAGCACCTCTTGGCACTCGGCATCATCAATTCGATTAGCGTCCTCGTTCGGGTCATTCTGCAGGTCATAAAGCTCGTGCGGCCCGTACGGATAGCGGTGAACGTATTTCCAATCTCGAGTGCGGATCATGCGGACCGGTCCGTATTCGTCATAGATGACGATATCCTCACGTCCGGCGCCTGCTTCTCCCCGCAGCAGTTCATCGAAACTGCTGCCGGGCAGCCGATCCTTTTCAGGGTTGGATTATTCCTGCATAGTCCAGCAGCGTAGGGAATACGTCATATTGGCTAACCAGCTCGCTCCGAACCTGTCCGGCT
>NZ_WHOA01000231.1 GCF_013141715.1 Paenibacillus phytorum
TGCAGAAAATAGTGAAGCGCTGACTTCCAATCCCTTATCGGAGTAAAGCCGTTATCAAGAATGGCTTTATGATGAAATGCTGAATTCATCGGTCTTACGGCCGGCAGAGGAAACTGCTCCGAATGAACGGGAATTAAGGCAACATGATGCATCAGAGCATACTTCAAAATCTCCCCAGCAAATTCATATCTGGAACACGATCCTTGATTGGATGCGTGATATATGCCATATTTATCCGTCTCAATAAGCTCTCGTATGAAAATGGCCAGATCCAGGCAATAAGTGGGTGAGCCGAATTGATCATCTACAATGGACAGAGGTCCTCCTGATCGTGCCTTTTCCAACACTTTGGTAACAAAGTTAGCTCCTTTGATGCCATATAACCAAGACGTTCGAACGACAAAATGCTTCGAGCAGGTCATTCTTACGAACTTCTCTCCAAGAAGCTTGGAATGACCATATATATTGTTTGGATTGGTGAGATCCCGCTCCTCATATGGGGTTCCCTTCGTTCCATCGAACACATAATCGGTACTGACATATACAAGTTTGGCACCGATTTGTCCGCAAGCCTTTGCAATATGCAGGGCTCCCATAGCATTCACTTGATAGGCTAGCTCCGTCTCTATTTCCGCCTTATCGACATTCGTATAAGCAGCAGCATGAATAACAACATCCGGTTGCTCTTGCAGAAGGATGTCCCTGACTTTCTTCTCATCGCTCACGTCAAATTGGTCTCTGCGCCAAGCTGATACTTCATGAACGGGGCCAAACACACGGATGAGATCATAGCCGAGCTGTCCACCGGCTCCAGTAATTAATATTTTCATGTGAGATCAGCTTCTGTTTGGGCGCGATAAGATCCGTCAGCAATGCGTGTACACCATTCGTGTTCTTGCACATACCAATCCAGTGTCTTCTTTACTCCCGATTCAAATGAATAGGACGGCACCCAGCCCAGTTCACGGCGAATTTTGGTACTATCAATCGCATACCGACGATCATGTCCAAGCCGATCAGGTACGAAGTGGATCAAATCCTCCGATTTGTTAAGCAGCTTTAGAATACTTTTGACAATCTCCAAATTAGTTCGTTCATTTTGTCCGCCGATATTGTAAACCTCCCCTGGTATGCCATCCTCAATCACTCGTTCAATTGCTGAACAATGGTCATCCACATACAACCAATCTCGTATATTCAATCCATCGCCATATATGGGAATCGGCTCATTGCGAAGGGCACGAGTAATAATGAGTGGAATTAGCTTTTCAGGAAACTGACGAGGACCATAATTATTAGAGCAACGAGTAATCACAGCCGGAAACCCATAGGTTTCATAGTAGGCTCTGACTAGCAGATCCGAACCTGCCTTACTCGCAGAATAAGGAGAATTAGGTGCTAAGGGAGTCGTTTCGGTGAATGCCCCCTCGTCACCAAGTGATCCATAAACCTCATCCGTCGAAATATGAATGAACTTCTTGACATGATGCTGTCTTGCTGCCTCCAATAAGCATTGTGTCCCTGCTACATTCGTAAGCACAAAGCTGTGAGGGTTATGAATACTTCGATCCACATGGGATTCGGCGGCAAAATGGACGACAACGTCAACCCCGTGCTCCATCTGTTGGTTGATTAAAGCAGCATGACCCATATCACCAAGTACAAAATGGTAACCAGCTTGCCCATCTAGTGACCTGAGGTTATCTTTGTTTCCTGCATACGTAAGTAAATCAACATTTATTAAATGATCTTCCGGATGATTTTTTTTCCAGTAATGTATAAAATTACTTCCAATAAATCCCATTCCGCCCGTAATAAGAATCACCGACATTAGCGGTCCTCCTTCCTTACAAAAAGAGTAGCCTGAAAGAGAGACTCATGTGTCCCGGCATCAATCCACCATCCTGTAAAGAACCCATGCGTCAGCTTGCCGGCATCAGCGTATACATTGTTCACATCGGTGATTTCCATCTCGCCTCGTTTAGAAGGCGTTTGTTTTTTGATAATGTCAAACACCGTGGAATCATATAAATAAATACCCGTAACCGCATAAGATGAGCTCGGATGCTCCGGCTTTTCTTCGATCCGTTCAATGCTGCCATCCCTCATCTTTGCCACTCCATATCTTCTAGGATCAGCCACTTTCTTTAGAATGACCATCGCTCCCTCGTCCTGCTTCTCGAAGGCGTCAATCATCGGAGTTAATGAATCTTCAAACAAGTTATCACCAAGAAGAACGACGAATTTCTCACCACTCCACACGAATTCCTCCGCAAGCGCCAGAGCCTGAGCGATCCCTCCTGCATACTCTTGGAGCTTGTAGGTTAGACGGACACCAAACGTTTCACCACTGCCCAAGTACTCCAAATACAATCCAGCAGACTGTTTTCCCGTGATTAATAAAATATCTTGAATGCCAGCTTTGCATAATTTCTCAATGGCATATTGAATCATGGGTAATTCACCGACTGGAAGCAAATGTTTATTGATGATGTTCGTCAGAGGACGCAAGCGGCTTCCCGTTCCTCCCGCCAGTACAACACCCTTCACAAGACATCCCCCTTTCCAAGCGTTATAATGGTGCGTAGCCACATCCACTTCTTTAATCATATGCTTTCGTCCTATATGGAAATTGGACGAATACCCCTGATTCAAAAATTAGTCATTCAACCACACGAAAATAACGCCGCTAAACAACAAAAACGGCTAGCTCGCAGAATCTGCGACACAAGCCGTTTTTAATCACCTGAGCCCTCTTCATTTACAACTTCTTGCCGATAGCTATCCAATTCACGATACCTTGTTGATCCGGTGAAAACTTGGCACGCATAACGGATACTACCGCGTTTTCCATCGATTTTTGTTTCACAGATACATAGCAGGCCTGGTGATCCGTCATCGCCGTTAACACATAGTTCTCATCCGCAAACTTCTCATCGAAGTGTAAGACCACTTCCATCATTTCATCCTGATTTTTCATTTCAAAAGGAACGAGTCCAAATTGCTGCGTAATATTTTTTTGCGTACTTGGCGTCTGCAGGACATTTTCCGTTAATTTCGTTACGGAAAGCGATCCATCTGCAATGTGCTCACTTCTTACAGCACTTGGTTTCAGCTTTGATCCGTCAATGCTGCTACTCGCAATATGAAAGTTGCTAACAGCCGCATAAGCAAGTTTGCTGCCGTCAATACTGCCAATTGTCAGCTTCGATCCTTCCAACGCACCATCTGCCAGATGGCTGCTATTCACTGCGCCAGAGGCCAACTTGCTGCCATCTACGCTGCCAGCAGCCAGCTTCGATCCGTCTACGGAAGAGGGTGCCAGATGACTGTTGTCCACTGCTCCGAACGCTAACTTACTGCTATCTACACTGCCAACTGCAAGCTTCGCTGCATCTACAGCGCCGTCCATCAGGTGCTCATTCCTTACCGCACCCTCTACCAATTTACTGCTATCCACACTGCCTGCCATCAGCTTGTTACCATCTACCGCGGCTTCAGCCAGATGTTCCTTCGTTACTGCGCCAGCTGTAATCTTACTGCCATCTACACTGTCTGGGGCCAACTTCGAGCCTGACACAGCATGATCAACAAGGTGTTCACCACTTACCGAGCCGCCCGCCAGTATACGACCATTCACACTGTCAGCAGCCAGCTTCGCCTCACCCACAGCACCGTCCGCCAGATGTAAATTCGTAACCGCACCTGCAATGAGCTTACTTCCATCCACGCTGCCAATGCTCAAATGATAGTTGCTGATGATGCCAGAGGCTAACTTGCTGCCATCAATACTTCCTGCTGCTAGCTTCGCGCCATACAATGCGCCATCAGCAAGATGATCGCCGCTTACAGCACCTGCGGTCAACTTACTGCCATCTACACTGCCTGCGGCCAGCTTAGCCCCATCGACAGCACCATCGATAAGGTGAGCGTTGTTGACAGATGCAGCTGTCAGCTTACTGCCATCTACACTGCCTGCGGCTATCTTCGTACTATCCACAACACCTTCTGCGAGATGAAAACCACTAACTGCGCCAGATACCAGCTTGCTGCCATCCACACTGAACGGCGCCAGCTTGCTGCTAGTGATGATTCCGTCTCCCAAATGCTCATTCGTAACCGCACTTGCCATTATCTTACTGCTGTCCACACTGTTTGCGGCTAGCTTCGTTGCATTGATGGCTCCAATAGCGATATGATCGCTGTTCACGGCCCCGGTAACTAACTTACTGCTGTCAACAGTACCCGCAGCCAGCTTCGCACTCGTAACGGAGCCATCAATGAGGTGACCGCTGCCAACGGTTCCTAGAGCTAGTTTACTACTTCCTACACTGCTGTCTGCTAGCTTAGAGCCATCCACTATGCCATTCGCTAAGTGCTCATTACTTACAGCGCCTGCCGCCAGCTTCGATCCATCTACAACGCTATCAATAAGATGTTCCCGATGAACCGAACCAACCGTTAACTTAGTCCCATCCACTGAAGCTGCTGCCAACTTCACACCATCTACAACACCGTCTGACAGATGTTCATTCCTTATCAAGCCCATTGTTAACTTACTGCTGTCTACGCTGCCTGTCGCCAACTTCGCTCCATACACCGCATTATCCGCTAAATGATAGTTACTAACTGCGCCAAGTATCAACTTGCTTCCGTCTACCGAATTCGCAGCAAGCTTATCATTATCAACAGCACCGTTAGCCAGGTGTTCCGTGTCAACAACCCCAAGCCCTAGCTTTGCACCATCCACAGCGCCATCAGACAGATGTTTACTCGATACTGATCCTAGAGACAGTTTCGTACTGTCTACACTGCCCATTGCCAACTTCGAACTACTCACAGCACCATCCGCTAAGTGCTCACTATTTACAGCAAGCGCTGAAATTTTTGAATTTGTGATAGCCCCGTCTGCCAAATGTCTTCCACTAAGCGCACCGCTCACTAGCTTGCTGCCATGAATACTTTCATTAGCCAGTTTAGCCGCCGTGATCGCCCCGTCAGCAATATGCTCACTATTGATGGCTTTCACTGTGATTTTGCGGCTAGTCACACTCGCATCTGCTAAATTGGCTTCCTTCACCGCTTGGTCTTCCAGTTTCCTTGTTGTCACTGCTCGATCCTGGAGTACCTTGGATGATACGGATTCAGCTTGCAGATGCTGGGTTCCAACCGCTCCATTTGCCAGCTTTTCTTCTGTAACAGCTCCTAGAGCAAGAGTTTCAGAAGTAATCGATTGTTCGACAAGTTTACTTCCTTCCAGACTTCGGTCAGCGAAGATGCCAATAGTAATAGATCCTTGGGCTAAATGTTCGGACGTTATTGCACCTGGTTTAATGTGCAGACCATTAATAATATTCTCTTGTAGATGACGAGTTTCAACAGACATGGAGGCCATTTTGCTGCTCGTTACAGCTTCTTCCGCGATTTTACTCGTTGTAATGGTTTCATCTTGCAGATGAAGGGTTGAAATGGCTTCTTCAGCTATGTGTTCGCGTTGAATCGCTGACCACGCAATTTGTTTCTCGCCTATTACTTGATCTGCGACATGCTCCGAACGAATCACCTTTAACCCCATCTTATCCTCGGTGACAATTCCATTCTGAAGGTGCTCTTTACCAATTGCCTGATGAGTAATGTGTTGACCTAATACGGCTACATCCTTCAAATGGATACTACTAATAATGCCTTCTTGCAAATGTCCTGTTTTGATGGAACTTGGAGAGATTTTATCTGATGTTACACTGTCTTCCTTCAACTTCGAAGTATCTACACTGCCCTCCGATAATTTCTCATTCGTCACAGAACCCGCTTCAAGCTTAGCCGTAGAAATGATATGATCTGCCAAATGTGTATTCTGTATGGATTGTGCGTTAATATGTCTTCCGTCAACCGAGCCTTCGGCTAATTTAGAAGATGTGATGGTTCCATCTTGAAGCTTTGAAGGCGTTATTTCACCATCAATCAAATGCCTATTACCTATCGTTTGACTGCGGATGTGCTTTCCTTCAACAAGGTCCTCTATCAATTTAGCTGATGTAATGGACCCATCTTGCAGTTTCGAGTTCGAAATGATAGCATCCGCAAGATGCTGGCTTTGAATGGCATTAGGATGAATGTGAATATCCGTAATGAGGTTTTCTGCCAACTTATCCGATGTAATGCTTCCATCCGAAAGCAAACTTCCATATAAAGCACCATTCGCAATATGCTCCGCTTGAATCGAGCTTGCAGCTATATGACGACTAGTGATTGCTTCATCGGTAATATGTTCACCATAGATGGAGGATTCCTGCAGATGTTTCGTCTCAATCGCTAGTGGAGCAATCTTCCCGCCCGATACAGCCATATCCGCAAGCTGATCCGTATTTACGGATTCCCACGCCAGCTTCTCTGTTGTGATCGACTCATTTTGCAAATGAAAGTTCTCAATAGCAAGATCAGCAATATGCGTTGTTTCAATTTGACGCGGAGCAATGTTATGACTTAGAACACTGCCATTAGCCAAGTGCTCTCCATAAATACTTTGTGGTTGAAAATGAACAGAGGTAATGCTCGCATTGGCGATTTTCTCTTCGGTCACAGCCTGGTCTCTTAACTTATCCGTTGTAACGGAAGCATCCGTCAGCTTGGCGGTATCAATAATATAATTGGACAAATGCTTTGCTTGCACCGCGCCACTATGAATTTTCTCCCCAGTTATAGCTTGATTATCAATGAGTTCGCTCGTAATGATTAGCTCAGACAAATGTTGTGGAAGAATGGAACCGTGAGCAATTTTTAAGGAATCAATGGTTTGATCCGCCAGTTTATCGGCTGTGATACTATTGTCCAGCAGTTTACTACCCGGAATAGATTCATCCTGAATTTTATCACCCAAGATACTATGCGGAGCAATATGTTCATCGTTGATCGCTTGATTAGCGATCTTATCTCTTGTTACACTTCCTGGAGCAAGCTTCGAATGTTCGATCGCAAAATCCTTCAGAGCTTTAGTGCCGATACTGAGTGGTTTGATTTTGCTCTCATCGACAGAGCGATTGGCAATTTTCTCCCAAGTAATCGCTTCTTCCACAATATCATCTGTATAGACGACAGGGTTTACAAATTTCCCTGTTTTCCTTTCAGAGAGCAATAACAGCGGTGGGGGAGCGGTGGAAGTAGTGGAAACCTTCATTTGATTGGGTTGCTTGCTAATTTTGGTCGTTTCTACTGGAGATTTTACATTCCCTTTGATTGGCGGTTGTGTATCACTCGTTACCGTTTTATGAACGGGTTCTGCTTTCTCGACTTTCTCGGCTTTCTCCTGCTTGACTGGATCTGATACTGGTTCAATTTCATCTATCCAATCCAGTTCGTTCACCCTGCTGGAGTTCACTTTTTGCACATAAGGTCTTACTCTGCTGCTCTTACGCTTACTCATAGACTCCTCTCCATTCTCCAAGAATTAGTCACTTGTAACATATTCAGTCTCCGCCCGATAGGTACGCTAGCCCGAGAAAATGTGCGCTAACCTAGATAAATGGTCGAATCCACCAACTACTCTCTATACATATGCGGATTAAAAGGCAAAGCTTGGGCATTTGTTCTATTTCTACTTGGAAAGTATCAGCATCCGTACAAACAAGCAACCCTGCTTTTCCATAAACTGATGAGGAGTCACAATTGCATAACACCCAAGCCCTCTGAAGGAGAAGGAGTGAAGTAGATGGCGTATCCCTATGTGGGTATTTTAGTCAACGATTCCTTATACGCAGGCATTCCCCTGGGGAACACACAGTATGAAGCTATTCAATATTATGATGAAGCTGGCAAGAAATATGGTGTAACTCCTTGTTATTTCCGCCTCCAGGATGTCCAAATCGATAAGATGAAGGTACACGCATATGTACAAAAAGGTCTTTGCTTTGAGCTAAAATGGTTGGATCTTCCCATGGTTATCCACAATCGAGCGATTTATTTGGACCATATTTCTTATCTGAAACTGGAGGAATGGACAAAACGAGGCGTAATCTTGTTTAATAGATGGAACCGCTATAGCAAACTGCGCATTCACGATCTTTTGATGAAAAATGATAGTATTCGCCCCCATCTGCCAGGGACATATCCGGCTACCTTGAAAAATATGAAAATCATGATGTCAGCCTACGACTCTCTCATTATTAAACCAACCAATTCTAGCATCGGACGTGGTGTGATGAAAATGGATCGCCATGTGAGGAGCTGGAAGCTCATTTACCCGGCAAGCATGAAGATCAGTAACCGCGTCTGGCGGACAGTAAGCTTCCGTCATTACCTTCCTTTGATCTTACGACGCAAAATCCAAAGCCGCACCTACATGATTCAGCAGCGCCTGCCTCTGGCTACATTTGATGGCCGACCATTCGATCTTCGCATCTCAGCTCAGCGCGGTGCATCTGGCGAATGGGGAATAACAGGAATAGTTGCGAAAGTCGCCTCACGCGAGCTCTTTCTCACCAATGTAGCGCAAGGTGGAGAAGTGCGAGCTTTATCCGATATTCTATCCACCGAATACCCTCACCTTAATCAAGAGGAAGTCATACACCAAATTACCGACTTCTCCCTGCGTGTCGCCCGGCATCTCAGTACAGAACTGCCCTACTTAGCTGATATCGGGCTCGATGTAGGAATCACAAGCGACGGATTTCCATTGTTTATTGAATGTAATGGAAAAGATCAACGCTACAGTTTCCTTGAAGCCAACATGCATGAAATATGGAAAGCTACTTATTTTAACCCTATCGCCTATGCCAAATTCTTGTTAGATGGCGGCATCCCCCCACTTTAATCGAAAAAAAACACCGTGCTGCGAATAAATCCGCAGGAACGGTGTTATTTGTTTGCTTTAGTCCCTAGTACGCTTTGCACCTCAGCATTCAGTTTCTTCGTATCAGGAACTTTAATAGGACGATCATGCAGTTGGTATTTCTGTTTCACCTTCGTGACTTGGCGAACACTTTGGTTGATGGTTTCCATCGGTATTCGCCCCGATTGAACGGCTTTTCGCAGTGCGTCTATGACCGTGACGACCTTCTCATAGTCATGTCCGACCATAACGATATTTGCCCCCGCAAGAACAGACTTCACGGCGGCCTCACCCAGATCATAGTTCTTGATGATGGCCCCCATCGTCATATCATCGGTCATGATGAGTCCCTCAAACCCCATTTCCTTACGCAAAAGATCTGTCATAATCTTTTTCGACATCGAAGCAGGATTCTGAGCATCCACTTTAGGCAGCAAAATATGAGCGACCATGACCGCGTCAGCCTGATGTTTGAAAGCTTCTGCGAATGGAACCAGCTCAAGCTTACGCAAGCGCGCAAGGTCATTTTGGACGATCGGCAGTCCCACATGTGAATCTACCGAAGTATCACCATGCCCAGGAAAATGCTTTACAACAGGGACAACCTGCTGTTTCTGCAGTCCATTCATCATTTGAACACCAAAGCTGCTCACAATAGAAGCAGTAGATCCGAAGGAACGATCACCAATGACCGGATTATTAGGGTTACTATTGACATCCAGATCGGGTGCGAAATCCATATTTAAGCCATAGGCATTTAATTCTTTCCCAATTAGTTGGCCGATATTATAAGCGAGCACAGGACGACCCGTTTTACCGATGTCTTTGCTGGTCGGTGTTTTCGTAATCTCATCCGGCAACCGTGTCACTCTACCGCCTTCTTCATCTACACCCAGCCAAAGCGGAAGCCTATTTGCGGCATTCGTCTGTTTCAATTCATTAACTAGACCTACCAGCTGAGACGTATCTTTCACATTTGGCTTGTATAATATAACCCCGCCAACGTGATAAGTTTCTATCAGTTCGCGTGCAAGCACATTCATACTGTACTCATCGATTCCCGCTATAATCATCTGTCCTAGCTTTTCCTCCAGCGTCATCGCCACAACACCGCTTGTTGCGACTGGTGTTGGTGCTGGTGTTGATGTCGGTGTAGGTGTAGCTTCCACTCTCGGCGGTGTCGCGGCGGGTGCTGAGGAAGATGGACTGTCTCCCGGGTGAGACGACGAACAGCCAGTTAAGAGCAGTGAAAACGCAGCTGCGAACACCGCGCCCCTGATCAACAAAGGTATATCTCGTTTCATCTTCATCTACCTTCCCTTTTGGACCTAATCTTCTTAACGATCTTCTACCTAAAATTGTTGCAAGACAGATTATTCACTTCTAAGCTCCTTCAGCGTCCATCTCAATAACGTGTAGATCCCGTAACACCCCAAGTAAGCTCCGCTTAACAGGAATAGCCAATTTTGAAAAATGCCGTGAATATTCGTCATAAATACCGTCTCATCTCTTAAAATCTCGTATATAGCGAGCACGCTGATAATACCAAACACATAGGCACACCCCACTGCCAGCACATGATATACAATTCGGCACATTTTGAATAGCCAAGCACTTATTAGCATGCTAATCGGAATCAGAATACTAAGTACCACCATTATTATAGACATGTTGTTATTTCACCTCATCAACAGCATTGACGGTTTCCTTTCCGGAAATACCAAAGGCATATTGATCCATTTTGTGATATGATTAATATTGAAAGTAAAGCGTTTACATAAAGGCTTCTCCTGCTAGGATCCGGGTCGCATCCATCACAAGGAAAAGAGGTCTATTAATGAAGAAGAATATCGTCTTACAGTATTCGCTGCCCTTAGATGCTTCCTTTGAGCTAATCGCAAGCTGCAAGTCCTGTACGAGTATTTCTGATCATTCATCTCGAACCCCTGTCCAATGTATCAAGTTCGCCGGCTCCTCTGTTCCCATCTCCGTTAACCTCGCTACCTGCTATACCTGCGGGGATTATAAGCAAAGCTAGCATATTCCACCTCAAACAGCCATTAGGCTGTTTTTTTCTTGCGCTTACCTTGCATTCCTTCCTCATTCGACAATTGATTCTTTTACCTTTCTGTGGCAAGATTAGCGAAGAACAATATAAACACGAATGAACAGGAGTTTTTTAATCTATGTCTAAACCATTTTTTCGATTGCTAACGGAGCTGTCTTCACGCAAATGGGTGTCCCAAGTGACAGGTGCTTTTGCCAGATCCAAAGCAAGCCGGATCTTCATTCCTCGCTTTGCCCAAACCTACGGAATACGCATCGAAGATGCTGAGAAGCATTTACAGGATTATAAATCTTTGAATGATTTCTTCACACGCAGATTAAAGCCAGGGTTACGCCCTATTCACGAAGACCTATCTCGTGTTGTAAGTCCTGTTGACGCCAGCATTACAGGTATCGGCGACATCAAGGAAGGCTTGATTGTGAATGTCAAAGGTCAAGACTACACCATCGAAGAGCTGCTTAATCGTTCCCCTCGTACGGTCAACTACAAGAATGGCTTTTATTTTGTTCTGTACCTTAGTCCTACAGACTACCACCGCATTCATTCGCCGATTTCAGGTGATGTGCTTGAGAGCGAGCATGTGCTTGGGAAAGTATATCCTGTGAATGAGTTTGGCCTTCGTCATATGAAGAGAGTACTAAGTCGTAACGAACGGTTAATCACTTTTATCCAGCACAATGCCGGTGAAGTTGCTGTAGTGAAGGTTGGGGCACTTAACGTAAGTTCTATTCAATATGTGAAGCCACTTCCCAAAACGCTTGAGCGAGGTCAAGAACTAGCTTACTTCGAGTTTGGTTCAACAGTTGTTCTCCTTTTTGAAGATGATATGTTTGAGCCTCGCCCAGATCTACAGCTCGGTTCTAAAGTTAAAATGGGAGAAGACCTCGGCCGTTTCCTAGAAAAATAAAGGAATCTGTGACTGGAGAGGAGAGAACCATGGCGTCCATTACAGCATCATCTCCTGAACAAAGCTCCAAGAGCTTACATGGTACCGGAGACGTCAAACCTACCGTTTATCGTATTTTATTCGCGATTGGTCTTGTCCATTTACTCAACGATTCGATTCAATCTGTCATTCCCGCTATCTTTCCCATACTAAAAAGCGAGATGGGACTTAGCTATACACAGATTGGTTGGGTGCAGTTCGCTATTAACTTCACGGCTTCCATTATGCAGCCGGTTGTGGGCTTATACACAGATCGCAAGCCTTCACCCTATATGCTGCCAATTGGCATGACCTCTACCCTTACGGGTATGCTGCTGCTCGCATTCGCACACTCGTATTGGGTCGTATTATTGTCTGTTTGCTTTGTAGGTCTTGGCTCAGCCGCCTTCCACCCGGAGGGATCTCGTGTCTCTCACATGGCCGCGGGAGGTCGCAAAGGTCTGGCTCAATCCATTTTCCAAGTTGGTGGTAACGCCGGTCAATCTTTGGCCCCCATGATGACCAAATGGATTTTCATTCCACTTGGATTATTCGGTTCCATATGGTTCACAGGCGTAGCAGCGATAGCTATCGCTGTGCAATTATATATTGCTCGCTGGTATAAAT
The DNA here is from genome assembly GCF_013141715.1 of Paenibacillus phytorum. Lineage (GTDB taxonomy): Bacteria > Bacillota > Bacilli > Paenibacillales > NBRC-103111 > Paenibacillus_E > Paenibacillus_E phytorum. The sequence continues at coordinate 12,445 of NZ_WHOA01000231.1, forward strand.
CCGTGCTGCTTGCCACACCGGTTAAAGCTAAAACAATTGTACAACGCACCGTGAGCCCACAGCGGCGCAAGCAAGTCATGTTTGCGATTTGCCTGCTTATTTTTCTTGTGTTCGTCCGTTCTTGGTATGGAGCAGCAATGAGCGGCTACTTCGCCTTTTTCTTGCAAGATACATACGGCATGTCCATCGACCGCGCACAGGACTTTATCTTCTTGTTCCTAGCGGCAGGAGCCGTTGGAACATTTTTTGGCGGTCCGCTTGCAGACCGCTTCGGTAAGCGTAATGTCATTTTCTTTTCCATGCTTGGTTCAGCACCGTTTGCTTTGCTGTTACCGCATGTGTCGATAACTTGGGCTTACATTTTACTTGTAATTATCGGTATCATCCTATTATCCAGCTTCTCCGTTACCGTTGTGTATGCCCAAATGCTGTTTCCTGGGAAGGTCGGAACCGTATCTGGCTTAATTACAGGCCTAGCATTTGGAATGGGCGGCATCGGAAGTGTCGTCCTTGGCAATCTTTGCGACACCATAGGCACGACGCGTGTTATGGAAATGTGTGCATTCCTACCGCTCCTTGGCATCCTGACTTTCCTTCTCCCTTCGGATCGCAAGTTAAGACAATGGACAGAAGAAACTAACTAGAAGAAAAACCTTGTAAGGCAAGCTCAATGCATCAGCTTCTGAAACAAGGTTTTTTCGTATACGTATATAGACAAGTAGGGTGATAGATTGACTTCGTGCATTACCTTGCTGACTGCTAATCAATTAACTTGTTGCCTGCTAAGCCATTCCTAGTCGCGGCATGCCAACGCTTCCTCAGCGGTTGTTCACCCCCTTCCTCCAGCCAAAGCCCCCTCCTTCCCCCGCCACACTTTTAAGGAACTGTTCGAACAACATTTGCTGTAAAACATGCAGTTGATTTCTAATGAGCTGCTCTTTCCCCATGAATTACCTGCATTTCCTACATCAAATTCTCCCAAAAAGAACGTTAACTCATAACCTTGATGCACTAACTGCATCTAGTGTGGTTTGGCGCATCACACAGGAACGAAAAAACAGTTCGGATCACCTCATCGAGGTTTACCGAACTGCTAATTCATTACAACTTATTCGTGGTGTGCGTCATGTGTCTCACGCTGGTTGCGACGACGGGCCACACCGGATTCATAGGCGGCTTCCATAACCGCTTCTCTTACCTTCTCAACAACAGCCGTATTGAACACACTTGGAATAATGTAATATTCGTTCAATTCTTCTTCATTTACTACCGATGCGATGGCTTTGGCTGCGGCTAGCTTCATTTCTTGCGTGATGCGTGAAGCACGGCAATCCAGCACACCGCGGAAAATCCCCGGGAAGCAAAGAACATTATTAATTTGATTCGGGTAATCCGACCGGCCTGTTGCCATCACACGAACATAAGGTTCAGCCTCTTCCGGCGTAATTTCCGGTGTTGGGTTTGCCATCGCGAACACAATCGGATCTGTGCCCATTCTCTTCACATCATCCGCCTTAAGTACACCTGGCCCCGATAACCCAATGAAAATATCAGCACCTGGTATAACATCAGACAGTAGTCCTCTTTGTAAAAATGGATTCGTATTGGCTGCATACCATTCCCAAGCCGAATTCGTATAGCTCTCTCCGCGTACGATAGCTCCTTGTCGATCTACACCGATAACATTTGTAACACCGGCAGCTAACAGCATCTTCGTACAGGCAATCCCCGCAGCTCCAATGCCAGTGATAACTACTTTACAATCTTCCAAATTCTTGCCCACGAGCTTAACAGCATTGAGCAGCCCTGCAAGAATAACTACCGCCGTTCCATGTTGATCGTCGTGGAAAACAGGAATATCGAGTTCATTGATTAATCTTTCCTCAATCTCAAAACAACGTGGCGATGAAATATCTTCTAGATTAATACCACCGAATGCTGGTGCAATCGCTTTGACCGTTCGAATAATTTCTTCGGTATCTTGCGTGTCCAAACAAATTGGAAACGCATCTACACCCGCCATCTGCTTGAACAGCATGGCCTTCCCTTCCATCACCGGCATCGCCGCTTCCGGACCAATATTTCCTAAACCGAGGACCGCTGTGCCATCCGACACAACAGCAACCGTATTCCGTTTTATCGTTAATGAGTGTGCTTTAGAAGGGTCTTCATGAATTGCCATACAAACCCGAGCAACCCCCGGTGTATATACACGGGATAGGTCGTCCCGATTTTTAATAGGCATTTTCGGAGTAACTTCGATCTTGCCGCCTAAATGCATGAGAAACGTTTGGTCTGAAACGTTAATTATACGGACTCCAGGAATATCCTTCAACACTTTAGTTATGGATTCCGTATGTTCAGGGTCGCTTACTTTTACCGTAATATCGCGCGTTGTTGTTGTTTTACTAGCTCGTGTTACGTCAATCGCGACAATATCGCCGCCTGCTTCACCTATAGCTGTAGCAATTTTCCCAAAAGTGACCAATTCTTTATGTATTTCCAAACGCACAATAACGCTTGTGCCTCCACCATTTAACCCCGCCATAATAAGGATCACTCCTAAGAAGATAATTAATTGACCGTCATGTTAGATCATAGCATACAATGTCAACCTTGCCAAAAATCATATTGGTCATTTTGTGACAATTTCATAAACATGTCGCAGGAGCGAAAGCGCCGCGGCGAAACCAAACGATCTAGATCGTATGTCTTTATTCAGGCGGCATAGACGTTTGCCCAATCTGCCAATGCACCGACTGCATATGTTATGACAGGTGAGGTGCAAGAAGTCATCGATAGCATGACTAAGATGGAACAGGCAATCGCCAAAAACATAGGTGCTATATGGTTTCATGAACGCCTACGGCGGGTTTATTAAGGCGATTTCCAGGGAAATCGCCGATTTTTGTCGACTTGTCATTCGTATTGAAAAACCCACCACATTGAGAAAGTGACCTTGATAGGTCGAACATGGAACTTCTTATAAAAACTGCAGAGGATCCACTTTCCATTTTTCGAGAAACCTTTTGTGATTTTTGTGGACCAATTTGGACAGCTGTTCCTTATCCATCTTATCGAAACTTCTGCTGCCGTGATGGTGAATGATGACATCCCCTGCCAGCATAAGCTCAAATCCAGCTAACCTGGCGCGATAACAATAATCGTCGTCCTCGTAATGGCCGGGTGTAAATCGTTCATCTAATAAGCCAATCTTGTTCATCACTTCCCTTTTGAAAAGGAAGCATAAGCCAACCAATCGGTTGAGTGGCATCCGTAGCTCCGGGTTCTGCATATTGGCTGTGGCGGCAATTTCGTGAAACTGGGATAAATCCGTATAGCCGGAATCCTTCAGCTGCCGGCCGCTCGCGTAATTTGTATAGGGACCAACGATACCGATGCGTTCGCTGCTGTATAGACAGTTTAGCATATTGGATAACCAGTTGTGGGTAACAACGATATCGTTGTTCAGCAAGAGAAGCGCGTCTCCAGTCGCTATCTTAAGTCCCAGATTACATGCTGCAGGAAACCCTTTGTTTTTAGGCAGGGAGATCAAGCGAATTTTTTCCCGTAAACAGTATTTGGGAGTCCCGTCTTCGGAGCCGTTGTCCACTACGATAATTTCATAATCTTCGTGTGTATAGCTACGAATGGCCTCTACACATTCTCTTAGCAGCTCCAGTCCGTTATAGCTAGGAATGATGATGCTTGTTTTGATGTTGCCCATTGACCTAGCCTCCCGCCAAATGCCTTTTTCGCATGTTATCTTTGAAACTAAGCCTCTTGCCACGGCGTGACATTACTTTATGCAAGGCTTCCAGGTGATCACCGATAATCAGTTGTGTCATGGGATTATGCTGCCCGTGGTTGATATCTGATCTTCGATTGATATTCAGGACGTTTATGCTGGCCGAAGCCTTCACTTTTAACTTCTTTTTCACGGCAATCACTTGAGCCAGAGGCGGTACGGACAGATTCGCCAAACCTATGGTCTCCACAGCTGACCTAGAGAGGGCGTGAGGTATAGCTGTCATGGAGTTCGCCATTAAGTCGGCTCTTCCCATGGCCCGATTGACGAATTCTTTAACAACCGATACCGCGTCACGGTGAACCAATTTATGGATAAAAGGGCTTATGTCATTGAGCGCAACATCCGTTCCCTTATCAACCGACTGTATAAAAGGGATAAGCTTTCTATAGGAAATGCGAATATCCCCGTCAAGAAACAAAAGAATGTCCGACTGAGAGACTTTGGCTCCTATCGATCTCCCGACATCGTGTCCAAGCGCTTCTTCATAGTGGAGCACGATCGGTGCGGCAGGGTGTTCCCTAATGCGCTCGAAGCTTTTATCATTCGATCCGTTAACCACTACGATGACCTCGTGAAAAGGGAGGTACACAAGCTCGTCAAGCACCTTAGAAATCGTGTCATCCTCGTTCTTGACGCTTAGAATGGCGGCGACATTCTTATTTGTGGGAAGCGGGACCAAGCGTGTGTATTTCTCCCCGATCTCCGAATAAAATCCTTTGAAAAACTTACGCGCTGCGGAATGATAGAGTGTAGTGCTTAATGCCCGGGGAAGACGGGATGCCCATTTGTTCCAATCATGATTCATCGCAGATTTCGCGGGCTCAAAGCCTCCGGTTTCTTTCTCGAAGCGGGAGCCATAATGTGATCCCGCCTCATAGGCCTTTCTTTTCCATCTTTTGATCTCTTTTGTATTCATTTGAGGTCGGGTGGATTGGGAGGTCCGTTTTGATTTAAATTTTGACTTCACAGCCCTTATCATTATTTCACCATCTTTCTATTCCGGTCTAGATCGGTCATTCCTCCACGGGGATCGGTTTTGTCCAATAGATGTTGAATAGCTTCCAGGTGATCCCCAATAATTAAGTCTTTCAACGGGTCATTTGGACCTCGGCGTTTTCGCGGATTCGTTTTGCCTACTTCAAAATAATGGACACCTTTAATCACCAAACCTTTATTAGCTGCGATTGTCTGCGCTTTGGGGGGAACCGTCAAATTCTCCGCTCCAATTTTCTCCAATGCTTTGCGGCTTAGGGCATGGGGAATAGTCGTTAAAGAAGCACCTTTCAGGTGAGGTAAGGACAACATGTTGTTTAATGCGTACTTGGAAAGAACAACACTGTGGACATTTTTTCTTGCCAACGTGCCGGTATATTTGTTTAAGGCGACATCCACGCCGTTTTTTACCGCATGAACCAGTCGTTTCAATGAATTGGTCGAGAAGACGATGTCTCCATCCAGAAACAAAAGAACATTTCCTTTGGCTGCTTTCGCCCCTATGCTTCTTCCTACATCATGGCCCAAAGCCTTCTTATAGGTAATCATCTTGGCCCCCATTTGTTTAGCCAATTGGCTGGAGCCGTCCCGTGATCCGTTCGCTACAACGATAACCTCTGTCTTAGGATGAACCTTTCGAGCATTGGCGATGACCCTGGCGATCGTCCGTCTTTCATTCATAAGAGGTATAATTACAGAAACTTCTGGGTTTTTGGAATTAAGTATACGCTGTGGGGGAGTGATTTTCTTCTCTACGACACGGACTCTTTTGGGTAACGTCAAAAAATACACCTCCAAGATTAGCATTCTTCCAGTCTTACCCCATTGTATGTCCCTGAATGATATATGTAACGGCATTAGTACAGGTCTAGGTACAGATGCATAAAAACAGGAAAAACGCCAGCTTTATGCGGACGTTTTTCAGTAAATACTTATAATATCTTACGCAAAGTTTTCTTATAACCCGAAAGTCTGCTGGATGATGGAAGCTCAATATGACGAGGGTAATGATTTCCGAATTGTTTCATGGCACGGACAAGCGGATAGGGGAGCAGGAGAAGCATATACAACAAATGCCGATCTTCAGCAGAAAGGGGACGTTTCCGGTCGTACTCCTCGATTCCCTTCAGGACGCCTCTTCCGTTCCAAGGATAGTTCCGGTATAAAATATGAGCTAAATCTATCATTCTTACGTTCATAGACGCATTCTCCAGATCAATCAGATGAAGATGATTGGAACGGTCCAATACTAAGTTAGGATAATTGTAATCGCCGTGGGAAAAAGCCCCTGTGTTACGTTCCATCTCTACAGCACTAGCAATAGCAGGCTTTTGGCTGAACGCTTCAGCTTTATGGCAGCAATCGATAAAACGGTCGAGACTGCCACCGTAACGGCTAATCTCCGAACGGTAATTGCCTGGTCGCCGGTACAATTCGTCATAGCGGATTCTGCCTTTTGGTATCCCTTCAGCAGTAACTCCTTCCGCCAGGCGATGAAATTTTGCAAGAGTTCGGAACCCCTTCATGAGCTCCGATTCTCGGGTAAAATTCGGTGACCGCCCCTTCACCCAATTGGTCAGCAGCCAATATTGACCCCGGTGAAAGGACCAAAGCTTCTGGCCAGGGCCTTCAACCGGTTTAGGGGTATACCGATAGCCTTTATTGTCAAGATGTACAAAAAGCTTTCTTATAAATGCAACCTCGTCTTCCCCGGTTTTATAAGGTTTATAACAAAGAGTACGTCCCGTTGTAGTGAAGACTTGGTAGACGTCTCGAATCTTCTTTCTCCTCTTAACCCTTAAGCCGAAATCCTTATTGAAATCAGTCCATAACGGCATGTTAACCCTCCCTCACTACTGCCTAGACCAGGTATCAATCCACTTGATGGCTATAAGCCTATTATTCCAGGTTTTATTTAAGACATTTAAAAGGGGACCATATTTACGTCCGTTCATAGCATATTGGCAGACATACCAGGCCTCTCTGGGGATGCGGTAAAGGGCGCTGATCAGCTTTTTCTCTCTACGGCGAAGCGGTCGCACCCCTTCATACCCCTTTAGGAAGGCTGCCATTTTTGAAGGTTCAAATCCCGCCGTATTGGTAAGTGCTACGACCAAATCGTAATAACTAGAGCCTCGTTTCATTAAATCCCAGTCGATCAAATAAATACGGTTATTCGATTTCAGGGTATTTGCTACAGTAACATCCCCATGCACGAGGGAGGGATGCCGGCATTCCTCCCTCAACATTGAGCGACTTTTTGATGTTCCAAGCGAATGTATAGCATCTCGGCTTAATTCAATGCAGAGATCCCCATGATGCCTAAACCAAGTTCCCGCTTCTGTAGGCTTTCTCCGAAGCTTCTTTAATCGCCTTAGGAATGCGTAATAGTTTCTCCTAGAGCGCAGCGTAACCGAATCGGGTTGGCGAGGAAGCTTCAAGCTGCGCGAAACGGAATGCAGTCTGGCTAACATTCCCCCCAACTTGACAAGATCCTCCTTGTGGCTGCTCATTTTTCTGCCCTCGATCCAATCGGTTAAGTAAAAAAGCTTCCTCCCCTCCTGCTCCCAATATTTCCCCGAACGGGATCTTAGCCATTTGGGCATGCCGTGAAAGCCTCTTTTGTGCAATTTAACCGCATAGGATGATAGCTGGATTAGACGGCTTTTCGATCCTATAAAAGGTTTAATCATATATGATCCTTTGTTCGTCGTTACCCGGAAAGCGGCAGTTTTTTTATACTGTGAGGCGTAGGAACGGGTCTTTATGATAGAAAACCCATAGGAACGAGCGATTTTATTGAAAATTAATCGATAGCCATGCGTTCTAGCCATTAAACGTCTCCTTCCTAAAAGCCTTATAAAGCATCGCCTTTTACAATTTATTAATGATAATACGGATTGGTGTCCATACCCCCGATGGAAAATCCAAAAATTTGAATTCCACGTTAGTCCCTCCAATCCTCATTGTCTAGACTGGTACATATAAATAAAATTAAATTGGATCTTTCTATTACTCCACTTTTCAATTATGCTAACTAAAAACTCGTATAAATAACCCAATGACAAGGAGAACATTCCCAATGAATCTACAACCTCTTATTTTAGAAGGAGAGCGTGTCGCCCTGCTGCCTATGCAAATATCCCATATAACCGGCCTACTAGAAGCAGCAGCCGACCCAAACATTTGGGCATATATGACGCCGCTTCTTAGTTCCGCAGATGTGGAGAAATTTGTTCACCAAGCACTAGAAGAACAAAAGGCAGGACTGGGCATCCCTTACAGCGTCTACGATAAGCATACTGATGCTTTCGTCGGCAGCACACGTCTCTTCGATATCTCAGCCCAACATCGGAATCTGGAGATCGGTCATACCTGGTACAATTCCCAAGTGTGGCGTACGCGCGTTAATACCGAATGTAAATTTTTACTGCTGAAACACTGTTTCGAAACATTAAACCTTCTCCGCGTTCAACTAAAAACGGACCTGCGGAACGAACGCTCTCAAACGGCTATTGCACGATTAGGCGCTCAAAAAGAAGGTATTCTCCGTCAACATCGTATACTACACGATGGTTATATACGTGACACCGTCATGTTTAGCATCCTCGATACCGAATGGCCTGAAGTTAAAAAGCGATTAGAAAGTTTTTTAAATAATGTAAGCGTGTAATTCCATATCCAAACCATTCCGAAAATATTTGTTTCGCGCAGTGACGTACACTTGTTAAAGTGGTATAATAACTGCAAAAAATGAATAGCTCATTGGAAGGAATGACCCACTCTTATGAATCCTCTGGCACGACAGTTAAACGAGACCCTGGAACGTGAAAATTCTCACGTGCATGACATGCTTTCTGCATTAGGTAGATCGATTTACTTCCCGAAAGAAGGCATTCTCAGCCAATCTGCTGAAGCAAAGGCCAAAGCCAAGAAATACAATGCTACTATCGGTATTGCTATCGAAAACGGTCAACCTATGCATCTAAAGGTCATTCAAGACACACTCTCCACCTACGCACCAAAAGATATATATGAATATGCACCACCTGCTGGTAAACCTGAACTTCGTACAGCGTGGCGCAAAAAAATGCTCGAGGAAAATCCCGAGATTGGCAGTAAACTGATCGGTAACCCGATTGTTACGAATGCCCTGACCCATGGTCTTAGCATTGCCGCTGACCTTTTCGCAGATGTTGGCGACGCAGTCATTATTCCAGATAAAAACTGGGAAAATTACGAGCTCACCTTCGAAATCCGCCGCGGTGCCCAAATCGTGAATTACCCGTTATACAACGAGCAGCAGAAATTTAATGCAGCTGGACTACGTGAAGCTCTTTTTGCTCAAAAGTCCAAAGGTAAAGCGATCGTTGTCTTGAACTTCCCGAACAACCCGACAGGTTATACACCTGGGGCTGAAGAGGGGAAAGAAATTACTGCTGCCATCAAAGATGCTGCTGAAGCAGGCATCAACGTCATCGTACTTACGGACGACGCATACTTCGGTCTTTTCTTCGAAGGTTCCCTGCACGAGTCCTTGTTCGGTCAATTGGCTGACATACACCCGCGTGTGCTCGCTGTCAAAATCGACGGAGCCACCAAAGAAGAATACGTCTGGGGCTTCCGTGTAGGCTTCATTACGTATGCAGGCCAAAGCGAAGCACTTCTCAGCGCCTTGGAGCAGAAAACAATGGGGATCATCCGTGCGACCATTTCCAGCGGTCCTCACCCGTCTCAAACATTCGTGCTTCATGCACTTAACTCTCCAGAGTTTGGTCAACAGAAACAAGAGAAATACGAGATCATGAAAGGCCGCGCTAACCGCACCAAGTCCATACTGGACAGCGGAAAGTTCGATGATGCATGGGGCTACTACCCTTTCAACTCCGGTTACTTCATGTGCTTGAAGCTCAAAACTGTTGATGCTGAAGCCTTACGTGTACACTTGCTGAATCAGCATGGTGTAGGGACTATCGCCCTCGGATCTACTGACCTCCGCGTTGCTTTCTCATGTATTGAAGAAGGCAGCCTTGAGGAGCTATTCAACCTCATTTATCAAAGCGTTAAAGAAATAGAAACCGTCTCCGCAAGTAAATAATAAAAATAAAAGAGCACTTCCTAACCTCAAGTTAGAGAGTGCTCTTTTTGCTCTTCTCTTTAGTTCGACATTTTCGAGCAGCCCTTTCGTGGCTTTTCACTAGAACTAGTCACTCTACTAGATCACTCTTCATTTTTAATCATAGAATAATTGTGAAGCTGAAAATTTGAAGGGGTGATAGATTTGCAGTACTCAACATATGGCAGGCATACGGTTGTTGACGTTTGGGGGGTAGATTCCAGTTTTCTAGATAATGTTGATTATTTACGACTAATTATGGTGAATGCAGCTGAGAAAAGTGGTGCTTCCGTGCTGTCTGTAATCCATAAAAAATTCGATCCAAGTGGCTGTTCAATCCTTGTTCTTCTATCTGAAAGTCATCTTTCCATTCACACATATCCGGAGGAAGGTTTTGCGGCAATAGATGGTTACACCTGCGGAAAGAGAGTAGACCCTAAAATAGCAGTCGATCATGTAGTTGATATATTAAAACCCAAGAAAATGTATACAAAAACATTAATTCGCGGTTCTAATGAAATAGATGTCTTAGATTAATATAAAAAGCCTCTTTCAGGATGAAGAGGCTTTTTGTGTTGAGTCATAAGTGCTATGGCTGTTGATCATTCTCCTAATACCCCTAATTCCCTTATTGCTGCATCTTTTCGTAACAATTCCGCTTTATCTGTCTGTTCCCAAGGAAACTCAACATCTGTACGACCAAAATGCCCATAAGCTGCCGTGTTCTGATAAATAGGTCGGCGTAGATTTAGCATCTTAATAATACCTGCCGGACGAAGATCAAAGTGATTCCGAACCAATTGAATAAGGTTGTCATCATCATTAATTCCCGTACCAAATGTTTCGATAGCTATACTAACAGGATGTGCCACTCCAATCACATAAGCAATCTGAATTTCACACTTTTGAGCGAGACCTGCCGCAACAATGTTTTTTGCTACATAACGCGCGGCATAAGCAGCCGAACGGTCAACCTTGGTGGGATCTTTACCTGAAAATGCACCTCCGCCATGACGAGCATAGCCGCCGTAAGTGTCGGCAATTATTTTACGCCCCGTTAATCCTGCATCTCCCTCTGGACCACCGATCACAAAACGGCCCGTTGGATTAATAAAATATTTTGTTTTTTCATCTATTAAATCAGTTGGAATGACAGGCAAAATCACAAATTCATTCAAATCCTTTTTAATTTGTGCAAGGGGCACTTCAGGATCATGTTGAGCTGAGATTACGATCGTATCGATACGGATAGGGCGATCACCCTCATATTCTACGCTGACCTGCACTTTCCCATCGGGACGCAAATACGGAACTGTACCATTCTTGCGTACTTGAGCCAATTGATACGCCAGCTTATGGGACAGAGATATCGGTAATGGCATCAATTCCTCGGTTTCATTACAAGCGAAACCGAAAATCAATCCTTGATCACCAGCACCAGTTCCTTCAATCTCTTCTTCATTCATCTTACCTTCGCGAATTTCTAAAGCTTGGTTGACCCCCATTGCAATATCAGGAGATTGCTCATTAATGGCGATTAAAACTGCACATGAATTGGCATCGAAACCGAGCTCAGCTCGTGTATATCCAATGTTACTAATTGTTTTCGAACAACTTTTTGATAATCAATAAACGCATTTGCCGTAATCTCGCCGGTTACAAGAACAAACCCCCGACCTACACAACATTCACAACCAACACGTGCATACGGATCTATCTCGTATATAGCATCTAATACACCATCAGAAATTTGGTCACATAGTTTATCAGGATGGCCTTCAGTCACCGATTCAGAAGTAAAGAGATGGTTTCTTTTTTTAATAGTCATAAACATGACCTCCCAAATAATAATCCTCTTTTTAATCCTCCCCCCACCCTGCTATCTGTCTAACACGGGATGTAATGTCGTTGATTCTGTGCACTTGCCGCCTTTCTAATACTAATTTTTGTCCGATCGAAAGCGCTAATTTTTCAGCTTTTGCCCGTAAACTAGGATCACTTATACTTTCCATATCCCATACATGTGATAAACCTATGATTCTACGAATCATTTTACAACCCGCATAGCCCGCAGTATCCTCAAACATTTGGAGTAAGTAATGATCTACGTATCCCGGGATTACCGCCATTCTTTCTTTAGATTCCTTTTCCCATAAATCCCTAAATTCTTTTTCAAAGTACGTCCATATTTGTTCGATCATTGTAAGAAGATACGCTTGATATTCAATTCGTTCCTGAGAGTCCGGAGTGTGTCCTTCGTGGGAGGCAAAGCTAAGTAATAGGTTTCCAATCACAGCGCCGATATCAAATCCAATAGGCCCATAAAAAGCGAACTCCGGATCAATCACCTTAGTATCCTCTTTCGTTACCATGATGCTGCCGGTATGAAGGTCCCCATGGATGAGTGCCTGAGCATGAGTGAGGGAACCTTCCTTTAATTTGGCTACCTCAAGTTTCAGTTGGTTATTCTCCCATATTTCAACCACCTTATCTGCTAGCAATGGATTAAATTGATTGGTTTCTGAATTGAAATAGGGATCCGTAAAAATGAGATTTTCGGATATCTTGCACATTTCCGGATTTGAGAATTGAACCACTTTTTCCTTTTTTACTTGAGAGGGCCATGCAAAATCAGACGTTAAATACAAAGTCCGTGCTAGAAAAGTGCCAATATGACATGCAAAATGAGGATAGCGTTCTCGGGGAACCAATCCTTTACGCATATTAAGGTGGTTCGATAAATCTTCCATCACAGTCAATGCCATCGCACTATCATAATGATAGATAATAGGCACTAAACCTGGGCAAATAGACTGTTGAATAATATATGCCTGACTTTCAATTCGTGCCCGTTCAAGGGTCAATGGCCAAGATTCCCCAACCACCCGCGCATAGGGAAGCGCCTGCTTTAGGATGATGCTTTTTCCTGAACTTTTGTCTGTAATACGAAAGACGAGATTCAAATTTCCATCGCCGATCTCACTGCAATCCAACTGTGCATTTGACATAAACATGTTTCTTAACTTTCGGGCATAATTCATAGCTCTATATTCGTTAAGGGCTTGGTACTGAAGCATACTATCATTCCTCCTTCCTCCTCTTGTAGAAAAGTATACTATTCTATTAATAATCGAAGAAAGAGATTTTGGTGTATGCAAAAAGCAAAAATAGTAAAACAGACTACATATTTAGGCCATTCTAAGAGAATCTATCGATGGAAGCAAAATGTTTGGCATGACTGTATGTTACAAATCATCCGTTGAAACACAAAAAAACCCTTAACTAGTAAGGGTTTCTTGCTTAAATAGGGATGCGGTCGGAGGGATTTGAACCCTCACGCCTTGTGAGCGCCACCCCCTCAAGATGGTGTGTCTGCCGTTCCACCACGACCGCATATGAAATTAGAAAACTGGGGATCTAGGATTTGAACCTAGGCATGACGGAGTCAAAGTCCGTTGCCTTACCGCTTGGCTAATCCCCATTATTAAAGGGAAAAGGGCGACCGATGGGACTTGAACCCACGAATGCTGGATCCACAAACCAGTGCGTTAACCCCTTCGCCACGATCGCCACAGTAGGGATTTATTCCCTGAAGACTAGATACGAAACTTACGTAAAGTTG
>NZ_WHOA01000232.1 GCF_013141715.1 Paenibacillus phytorum
TGCAGCTGCCGCTATTCAACTAAAGTTCCTCGTTAGCGTAATACAAACTTACCTTCCATCGTAATTACATCACCGTCGAATAACAACTCCTAAGTATTCAATTTAAGTTCTACAGGCCTCAATCCTTCCCTTCATTCAAGAAAAAAGGGCGCTTTTCAGCGTCCCTTTAGCCTATATTTTGGAAATGCCGCTTGGCATTCTGCCTGTACGTTGAATGGTACGAATCTGAGAAGTTGTTATCCGGAATCCAACCAGAATAAACGACGAGGTTACATTGTTAAAGTTGAAAGCTCGTAAGTCTGGAATGTTCTGGCTGCCACGGAAAATTCGAAAATTCCCTGTAAAGTTGCGCCCTGAAAACAGTACTAACGTAACTCGACTAGGAATTACAACATTTCTTAGCCGGAAACTGGAGATGATGTTGTCAAAACCGAATAATCCCAGATTTGAAACTGCAACGCCTCGTCTAAATGATAGACTTCTTCCAGTAAAGTTAAAACCCGAGAAAAAAGTAACTCTAACATTTCGATTAAATATTAATCCCATCCCTATCACTCTCCTAATCACAAGATAGTAACAGTATATGAATTGGTTAATATATTGGCTTGGACTTATGCTATTAATCTGTCTAAATTCTCCCGGATATCTTATCCTGCCAAATAGCAACGCGGCTTCCAATCCATTTCGGCAGCGCATACTTGACTCTTAATATCTGTTAGTTAAAATGAGGAATTAAATATTTGATGGGGCATAACACAAAAGCAAGCGGGAACATGCTGATTAGTATGACGAACAATGAGTTCCATAGTATGCCTGTATCAAATAACATAAACGATAACATCCATTCGAATAGCCAAACAATTACAAGCAAGATATAAACCAATTGAGCGATGATAAACATTTCCTTCTAATCGTGCAATCTAACACCAATAAAATCACCTTTGTTTTATTCTAAATTCATGAAACATGGTATCGTTATTCTTAAAGGGAACAACAGTCATTGGGACATTATAACATACAATTTATTCCACTATGCTGCCCGTTAGCTTAACGCCGCTTTTCAGTCAATCGTCAATCCTA
>NZ_WHOA01000233.1 GCF_013141715.1 Paenibacillus phytorum
TGCAGCTGCCGCTATTCAACTAAAGTTCCTCGTTAGCTCAATACATCAAGCGATTAGTTCTACCTATTGTTTGAATATCTTAAAAATGATTTATATTTGATGAACATACCGCATCCAAAAAGCTCTTTGGTGCTTCAGAGACTTGGAGTTTAATAAAATCTTCACGAGCACATACTTTTCTAGGATTGGCAAACACACTTCTAAATCATTCTGTCTACTTCCTATTACTGGTTCTGACAATAGACAGAACCCAAAGTCTGAATAAACCTTTATTGCAAGATAACTAGATGGTTGTGTATGGAGATATATTGGGTATTCTGCATTTTTCAGGTCACATCCAAACGTATATTCTCATTAATTTTTATATACTGAACACGTATTAGCTATGCAAGTCCTATAGACAAAAAAATCCCCCATAATCCATCTACGGCCAATGAGGGATTTGCTATCTATAATTTGAAACTGCTATGTCTTGCATATACCCGATTTAATTGCCCATCGATCTACTAGAACGTTGGCTTGATGGTACTACCTCATCTAGCCAATTCCTGTCATTTGCGATTAACCAAACATAGATTTTATTATTTAGTTTACGAATTTTATACCTTGTTTTTCCCTCAATCACAAGCCCTTCTAGTATTGATAATAGTTCCTGACGATAAGCATCTCTTTTAAAGATACCCAGATTTTGCTTCACATGTTTTTTCTCGTCAAGTAATATTTGCGCTATATCTTCAGGAGATTTCGATGCCAATCCACTATTGAGTTCTTTGTGTATAAAAGCATACATTCAGGACATTGAAACTCTGCAGTAAATTTGTTCAATTTTATTTGAGTGTTAGGTTTTCTTGAAATTCTATTAATCGTTTTTTTATTTTTGAATTCACAAACAGAATTAATACATTCCCATGGTCCATTTCCAAATGGAATTCTTGTAGAATACTCGTAGTTATTTTCAAAAAAGCTCTTTGATGAATTACATAAAAACCGCATTAGTAGAATATAAAAAAACATATTTCTTGTAAGATACGGTTTTGAAAACAATAAAAATAATTGGTCTTTTCTTAAGTGCATTTCTATATTGAATTTATCTAAAATAATTCTGGGAGTTACTTTAATAAAATCTAAAATTAATTCTGTCTTGTATATTTCTCCCTTTCTTGAGATATACCCTTTTGATCCCAAAAATTGAAATAAACTTATTGTAAATTAATTCAGAATTTGTAAGGTGATTCAGTAAATATATAATATCTATAATTAAATTTTTTTCAAAATTAATATATTCTAAAGAAAGATCATTTCCTTTAAGACTTTGAATATCAACTTTAGTTATGGAATTTCCTGACTCCACAAGTGGTACAAAATGTTTATAACATAAACTTAGTGAGTTTAACTGGTGCAATCGATGAATGTAATTAACTCCGATATTATCATAGTCTTCTGCATTACACATTAGACAGAACCTGATATTATTTGAAATGAATTTTCTTAATAATGTCGCAACCGGATTTACAGTATAACCATTAAACATATAATTTTTCAATTTTTCAATCTGTGATTTATTTAAAAATGAAAT
Source organism: Paenibacillus phytorum (assembly GCF_013141715.1). Taxonomy (GTDB): domain Bacteria; phylum Bacillota; class Bacilli; order Paenibacillales; family NBRC-103111; genus Paenibacillus_E; species Paenibacillus_E phytorum. The sequence continues at coordinate 1,577 of NZ_WHOA01000233.1, forward strand.
GACTAGTGATACTAAAGTATTCTTATAAGGTAGATTTTCTATTTGCACTTTACGTGCATCATAAACTTTAGAAATAAGCCAATTCAAGTTATTTGGGATTAACCCAATTTTTGCTGAGTTTTTATTAAAAAGCTGATGATTAGTTTTATTTAGTGTTTCATTTGCTGATAGCTTATGATGTCGAGAAATTATACTTCTGTAGTCTTCCTCCGGGTAAATATCAGAAAATAAGTCTATTTTGTCCATTATTGTTTATCCTCCCTCCATCGAATTGTTGGTATTGAGTTCCTAAACACATTGCGTAAAATAATAGTGAATGTTCACAAAAGTGAACATTCACTAACGGACTTTATTTTCCACTAGCGAACTTTATTTTCCTTGATCAGCAGCACTCTATTTTCCCTCATGAGTGTTCGTCCCCATATATTGTATTATACCCTCTATATTTCATTGCTGTGATGAATAAAATTTACTTTAGTAATCAATGATACCAATCATGAAGTTCCCCAAAGTTCAGATATATATAGTTCATTTTCCATTATTAATAAATAAAAAACCCTACGATTTTATATATATCGTAAGGCCGATTTTATCACTAATATTATTCATCATTTAAATTAGCCGCCCATCCCGAAACCGCACAACCCGCTTTGCCTGCTCCGCAACCTGCCGATCATGCGTAATCACAATTATCGTCCTGCCCTGCTCATTCAATCGCCTGAATATATCCATGATCTCCACACCGGTCTTCGAATCCAATGCCCCTGTTGGCTCATCCGCCAAGATGATTGGTGGATCTCCAGCCAACGTGCGCGCAATCGCAACGCGTTGTTGTTGTCCGCCAGATAGTTCTGAAGGAAAGTGTTTCCTGCGATCAAGCAAATCCACGGCTTCCAATGCTTGTAGAACCAGCGGCTCACGTTGTTTTCTCGACAATCCACGATAGATCAACGGTAGATCCACATTCTCATACGCACTTAATCTCGGTAGCAGGTTGAAGCTTTGAAAAACGAACCCGATCTTCCGATTACGAATCTCGGCCAATTGTGAATCCTTTAGCGAGTGAATCTGCTTTCCATCGAGGACATATAACCCTCATCCGAAACGTCCAGACACCCAATAATGTTCATGAGTGTGGACTTACCAGAGCCAGACGGCCCCATAATAGCGACAAATTCGCCTTGTGAGATATCTAACGTAATATCATCTAATGCCCGAATGGTTTCGCCGCCCATATAATAGAATTTACTTACATGTTCAATTTGGATTAAGGTCATTCTCTTCGCCTCCATTTCGTGATCACGTGATCCCAAATAAATGAAGTCTGCGATTCTATTCCCTTACCTTTTCGCCTTATAAAACTCATGATACAGCTTCATCAGCGCCCGCTTCTCAATCCGCGACACGTACGACCGCGAAATCCCCAGCTCCTTCGCGATCTCTCGCTGCGTCCGCTCCTCGCCGCCGAGCTCGAGCCCGAACCGGCCTACGACAACTTCCTTCTCGCGGTCATCCAATATCTCTAAATTTTTATATATCTTTGATTTCTCTATTTTGAGCTGTACCGCATCTACCACATCGTCCGCTTCGCTGCCGAGGATATCGATCAGCGTGATCTCATTACCCTCTTTGTCCGTTCCAATGGGATCATGCAGAGACACATCTTTGCGTGTTTTCTTCAAGGAGCGCAGGTGCATCAGGATCTCATTCTCGATACAACGTGCCGCATATGTCGCCAGCTTCGTGCCTTTGTTCGGCGAAAATGATTCTATGACCTTGATCAATCCGATCGTCCCGATGGAGATCAGATCTTCCAAATCTTCGCCCGTATTATCGAATTTTTTGACGATATAGACACAAAGCAACGTTAAAATCCCTTGCGGAACTGCCGAATGCCTTGGCAGCTAAAATTTAAAGCTCAGTGTAGTTGTGGGTCTCTGCAACTTCTACTTAACCGCTTTAGAACTCAATATCAATTTGAAAACAAGATGAGTAATCCAACATGAGTAGACCGCCGAACGTTTTACGCCCAGCGGCCGAGACCATCTTCCTCACGTATCATATGGCTGACGATATTCCTCTCTGTATACCGGTAAGACGATACGAACTGTCGTACCGATCCCCAGACCGCTGTGCAGCGTGACGCCGAACGATTCTCCGAATTGCAGCTTAATCCGCTCGTTGACGTTCCGAATTCCGTAACCGCTGCGTTGATCTTTATTCGCGAGTATGCGTTGAACGGTTTCCCGGCTCATCCCGATTCCATTATCGATCACTTTGAACACAATATTTCCTTCTTCGAGATACGCGACAATTCGGATATGCAAACGATCCTCTAACATGGCATGCTCGAGCGCGTTTTCAACGAAAGGCTGCAAGATCAACTTCACCGTGTCATACTCCAATACGGAGAAATGAATGTCATAGCTGACATCCAACCGATCGACATGCTTAATCTTTTGAATATCGATATAAGATTGAACCTGGCGGATTTCCTCTCGAATCGGGATGATCGATCTTCCTTGATTCAAGGTCAACCGGTAAAATGTGGCCAGTCCGCTCACCATCCTGTGCAGCTTGTCCGCTTCGCCCAAACGGCCCAACCTGCTGATCGAGGATAATGTATTATAAAGAAAATGCGGTTTGATCTGGGCCTGCAGCGCCTCAAGCTCCGCTTCTTTTTTCTGAAGGTTGCTGACGTATACCTCTTGAATCAGTCCTTCAATATTTTCAGCCATCTCATTGAACGCGCCCGCGATCCGGGCAAACTCGTCCGTGCCGGTAAAACGGATGCGTTTGGAAAAATTGCCTTCTTGAAAGGATTGAAGCGAATGAACAATTCTTCTGATATGCTTGGTGAAATAGGCGGATATGAACGCGCCGATCACCAAAAAGATCGCGAGGCTAAGCAAACATACAAGCAATGTGACGTTTCTAACCTTATTGGCCCCTTTCTCCAGCTCATGGAGCGGGACAAGCGCCATAACCTCCCAATTCAATCCCTCGAGCGGCTCGCGAATTTGCAAATAACGCTCGGGCTGCGTGGTCCAGTCATGGGGCAGAGGATTCTGAATGCTTTGATAAATAGGGGTATTCCGTTCGTCCGTTACGGCTAAGTAGCTCGGGACACCCGTATTGCTGTTGCCGTAGTTCAAGTTTTCAAACAGATCATCCATTTTGACCGTAATGCGCATGAAGCCTATTGGGGAGACTGTATGAAAATCCATCATTTTTCTAAGAAGCGAAACGTTGCCGAATTTGGCGTCCGTATCCACTTGCTCCCACAACGAATCCGTCTTCAAAGCACTGAACATGCGAGTCCAATCGAGGCCTTCGATTCGCTCAAAATGAAACAGCTCGTATTTCTTTCCTGACAACGGGTCTTGTTCAGCGTTACCGAAAAAAATCTCAGGGAGCGTATTGTTATGCAAAAACAAATCCAATGCGATATGGTTCGATGTCAAATTTAAAGCGGCCTCCAATCGCGGAACTACATTGTTGGAGGTTATTTGATAGCTGTCGTAAGGCTCCACCCTTTTAATTAATGCCTGCTGGAGCGATTGATCCAGGTAGACTTGTTTGTCGACACGTTCGACCACTTTCATCTTCTCGAGGATATTGTCGCGAACCTGCTTCAACGTTCCGGTTGCATTTTGAATTGTCTGCTCTTTTACATACTGGACGGATGTCGTATACGCATAATAGCCGATCGAAACGACCGGAATCATCACCAGCAGGAAATAAGAAATCATCAGTTTATATCCAAACGAATTCGTAATATGGGGAAACCATTTCATCCTTTTACACCTAACTTTGCTTGCGATAGTCTATCGGTGCAAGACCGAAGGTCGTCTTAAAATGCCGGCTAAATAAGGTCAGATTCTGGTACCCCACCTGGTTTGCCGCTTCGTATATTTTTAGTTTTGGATCGTGCAAAAGCTCTTTCGCCCTCTCCATCCGTTTCCTAGTCACGAAATCACCAAATGACTCATGCGTTGCCTCTTTAAACACGTAACCCAGATAATTGGGCGAGAAACCGAATTGCTTCGCGACATCTCTCAGCTGCAGCGAATTCTCAAGATGCTCTGCGACATAATGCTCGATTTCGCCGATCAGCTTCCGATTCGGATTTTTCTTTTTTAAATGCAGATGCTCGGAAACTTCAAACAGCCGCCGGCGCAGCCAGTCTTTGATATCGTCGATCGTTTCAAATTCATAAAGCGCATTCAAGCTATTCAGCTCTAAGCTTAGCAAATCATAGAAATTGGCATTAAGCGACCGTAGAAAAAAATCAATTTTAGAAATCACGTACAAAGCAAAGTTATAAACGGTGAGCTTATCCTTTAATCTATGGACCAGATTGAACAGTTGCTCTAAACAATCGTAAATGCCGACAAGCTCGTAATTTGCGGTAGCCGTCAGCATCACTTCCATAATTTGTTCAAGGTCGGATGTCGATTTGACGATCTCCCTCTCCGTACTTTCCAGCGTGATCACTCTGCATTTGCCAAGAAACATTTTGGTGGCGAGCGCATCCCCCGCTTGCCGGTAAGAGCTCGGCATGTCCTGGATGTCCGATACCGGCGAGCCCAGTCCGACCGTAATGGTCTGGCTCGAATGCGTTCGCACATGATCGACCAGAGACTGCATTGATGTTACCGGATCGATATACGCATCGGATAAGACGAGCACAATTTTGTCATCATCCGTATTGCAATAAAACCCAAGCTGATGCATGTGAATAAAATCGGTGACCAAACGAAGAACATGTTCAATTGCGTACGATTTCTGATCGTCGGAAAACTGCTTCAGCTTCCACGCCCGATCGTCGATTTCAATAATACCGACGCTGCCTTGCCCGACCTGCAGGCGAATGCGGCGCCCGTCGTATAGAAAGTCAAGCTTCTTAAAATCGATGGCACCCTTCAACCACTGAAGCAGCATTTCGTTTTGCAGCAGCGGGATCGTCTCCTCGATTTGCGATTCTTTCTTTTGCCGTTCCCGTTCGTAATTTAATTGCTCTTTGACCAGCTGCAGCGTATTGAGCAGTTCCCGATCGTCCACCGGCTTCAGAATATAAGAGCTGGCATTCATCTTAATCGCCTTTTGGGCAAATTGGAATTCGTCGTGTCCGCTTATAAAAATAATTTTCAGCTCGGGTGCTAAACTTCTAGCCTGTTCTGCAAGCTCAAGTCCGGTCATAATCGGCATCTTGATGTCGGTTATCAGGACGTCCACCTTGTGTTCCTGCAGCACTTTCATTGCGGCAAATCCGCTGTTCGCTATCCCGACGATCGTCATGTCCAGCTTCGCCCAAGGCATGAACCGCTGCAGCACTTCCAAGTCTAATTGTTCATCGTCTACCAGTAACACGTTGTACATGATTATCATCCCTATAAATTGAATATGGAGAGTATACTTTAAAAGTATACCCTCCTAAGGTGAGCCGAACAAATTATTTATTTGCCACCAATTTTCTTTAGATTATCCTGCCATTTCTTCTGGACAAAATCGATAACCTTCGGAAAGCCGGCTTTTTTCATATCGTCGTTCGTTTTGGACAAAATCGACAGGACCTCGTCATCGTTCTTCGCATAAATCATTTTAGAGAATCCCTGGTCAAAAATATCTTTCGCGGCCTGCAAGACAATGCCTTCATCGGAATCGCCCTGCGGGTCCGTATTGGCAAAGGCGGTAATATCCATGGACGTTTTCCAGGTAAAGTTCACCTGCTGCGTCGTTGTGAAATCCCTCTGGGCTTCAGGAAGCAGTTTGTCTCTGGCCACCTTGGACATGTCAACCCAGGTAGCGTTGCCAACCATCATATTATCGGAAATGTGCAATTTGTCGAGCTCTGCCTTGTCCATCGCTTTATATTTGTCGTTCGGAACCGGAATGCCGTTCTCATCTTTTTTGTCCCAAAGCAATCCCGGAGGGCCGAACCAAAGGACGGCTTGCCCTTCATCGCTGGTCGCCCAATCGAGGAAAGCGAAAATACGTTCCGGATCTTTTGCTTTCTTTGTGATGACGATTTTGCCGCCGCCTTCTCTCCCCGTATAGTTCGGATAAATTTTGTTTTTATCTAGACCCTCCTTATGCACCGGCCAAATAAATTCGTATCCGCTTTCAGGATCCTGTGCTCTGAGCTTCGAGTTCGGAACGCGGGCCCTGCTGGAAAGATTCGATTCGATCGCGACAGCTACTTTGCCTTGGCTGAGCTTTTCGATCATTTGATCAGTTTTTTGGGTAAAGACGTCCTGCGTCATCAGCTTGTCGCGGAACATCTTGCTGGCGAAGAGCATGAAATCCTTGAAGGCCGGATCTTCCGTAATCGGCTTCAGCGTATTGCCTTCCGAATAGAACATTTTGTTTACAAAGTAGGATGGGCTGCTTTCCTTGAACGCCGAATACATCATTTTAATCGCGCTAGGATTGCCGACTTCAAGCGGGATGACGTTCGGATATTTCTCTTTGACCGTGCGCAAGTAGCTTTCCAAATCCGCTAAAGTGTCAAGTTTCGGAGAACCGAGTTCTTTATACATTTTCCGGTTGACGGCATAGCCGCCATTGCCATTCAAATGATCGCCGCCTACGTACCAATCTGGAATCAGATACAGCTTGCCATCACTCGAGCGGTTGATGTTGATGATTTTATCGCCGGCCGACTTTTTCAGATTCGGGTATTTGTCGAGATATTGATCAAGTGGGACCACTTGGCCTTCGCTGATCAAGCGGTCCAGCTCCGGGCCCGCACCCAGTGCAATTACGTCCGGCAGATCGCCGCTGGCGTACATGGCGTTAAACTTTTGCTTGGCGTTGCCGTTCGTAGGCACGTAGCCCAGCGAAACTTTCTTGTTTTCCTGAATCCATTTGGTTGTGACCGTCTCTCCCCAAGGTGCGGGCTGCCAGTCGTCGTCGAAATTGTAATAGCTAAAGGAAAGCGGCTTATCCATTTCCTTCGTAGGCGAAGCGGTTTCTTTCCCTTCTGCCGGTTTGGCAGCGCCATTGTCGCTCCCGCATCCGGTAAGCAGCGTGCCAAGCACTAGCGCAGCTGCTGCTGAACCAGCGAACCATGTTTTCTTTCTCATGTGACACTATCCCCTTTCGTAATCACTAGTATATGTTAAAGCCGTCACCGGCATCTAACAACAAGCATTATTCTTTCAGCGAACCGACAAGCACACCTTTGACGAAGTACTTTTGCACAAACGGATAGACGAGCATAATCGGGATGGTCGCTACCATCGTCGTGGACATCACGATCGATTTGTGCGTTACGCTCTGCAAGCCGAGCAAAAACTCCTGCTTCGTTGCACTTACTTGAGTAGAAGACTCGACGGCAACAATCGAGCGGATCGTTTGGTTCAAGAGCACCTGGATGGGAAGCAGCTTCTGATTCGTAATATAAATCGAAGCGTCAAACCAGGCGTTCCAATGGCCTACTGCCGTGAACAGCGACAAGGTGGCGATGACAGGCCCGGATACAGGAAGGACGATCCGGAAAAAGATCCCGAGATGATTGCAGCCATCGATCTTGGCCGATTCTTCAAGCCCATCGGGAAGCCCCTGGAAAAACGTGCGGAATATAATCATATTCCAGACGCTGATCATACCAGGTATGACAAGCACCCAAAACGTATTCATCAAATGCAGCTCTTTGATCAACAAGTAGGTCGGAATAAGTCCTCCGCCAAAATACATCGTGATCACGCAAACGATCATGTAAAACTTTTTGCCGATCAAATCCCGTTTGGCCATCGCATAGGCGAACATGGAAGTAAACATGATGGATAGAAAGGTGCCTACAACCGTTCTCGCAACGGTGACAAATAAGGCATGAATCATTCGGTTATCCTTGAAAACGTACCGGTAATTTTCCAGCGTAAATTCCCGCGGCCAAAAGGTGATGCCTCCCGCAGCTGTGTCATTGCCGTCGTTAAATGAAATAACAAGTGAATTCCAGAACGGATACAAGGTTAAGAAAGCGAGAATAGTCAAACTGAAATAAATCACAATATCAATTACATAATCCTCAGTTGAGCGCTTCAAGCTGTCTCCTCCTTTCTGAACGCGCTTACCATAAACTGGTCCTACCCAGCCTTCTGGCTACCCAGTTGGCGATAACGAGCAGTCCGACACTGATGACACCCTTGAAAAATCCGGCGGCCGTCGCATAGGAATAGCGGTAGTTTTCAATCCCTACACGATAAACGTACGTATCGATGATTTCAGATACGGGTCTCAAGACCACGTTCGTTCCCTGATTCGTCAACAGTAAAATTTCTTCAAATCCTGCATTTAAAATTTGACTCACCGACAAAATCAAGAAGATGACAATAACCGGGGAGATCGACGGAATCGTAATCGAAAATAACTTCCTCAACCGTCCGGCGCCGTCGATCGAGGCCGCCTCGTACAAGTGGAGATCGACGCCGGCAATAGCCGCTAAATAGACGATCGCGCCGAACCCGATCTCTTTCCATACGCCTGAAGCAATCAAGATCGTCCAGAAATATTCGGGAATCGACAGCCAGTTAACCGGTTCCTTAATCAAGTCCATCTTTTGCAGCATCATGTTCAAGCTCCCGTTATCGACGGACAGCATCGAAATGACGAATCCCGAGACGATTACCCAGGATATAAAATGCGGCAAATAACTGATCGTTTGAACAATGCGCTTAAACGCGCCATTTTTGATCTCGTTCAGCATTAAAGCGAGAATGATGGGCGCGGGAAAAGCCACAAGCAGCTTAAGCAAACTGATCACTACCGTATTGCGCATAATCACCCAAAATTCAGGAGCATTGAAAAACAACCGGAAATGTTTAAATCCGACCCAATTGCTCCCCAGAAATCCTTTTGCCGGACTGTAGTCCTGAAATGCCGTCAGCACACCCCACATCGGAATATAGGAAAAGAGGACGATCAGGAGAATGGCCGGAATCACCATAATTTGCAAATCCCATTGCTGTAGAAAACGTCTTGCCATCATGCTCACCTCATTATTCCTTCTTGCTGTATCTAATCTAATTCTAGCGGTTATCCAAAATGAATAATACTGCCGCTATCAACAAAACCTGCACTTTATCAACAAAGTTTGTTGCATTATATGCTTGACAGTTTAAAAAATAAAAAGCCTGATTTCTCAGACTTTTTTGAAAAATTACTCTTGGCCATACAAAATCAGTTCAGCCATACCTACTCTATATCCACCGCCGGCCGTTATATTGTTTATCGTTATCCGAACATAATTGATATTCTTATATGGAGTAACAAAAGCTTCCGGTGTGAAGTGTTGCCCCCCTACAAGGTGGTTAATAAGCGCTTTTTGCCATACAACGCCATCGGTTGAAACTTCTAAATCATAGGTGTACCAGTTGCTATCCTTTTCCCAGAAGATACGGCTCCCCGATACCGTTTGAGGCTTCTTGAACTTAACGGTAACGGACTGCGGCAATGCCGTTGATTTTGCGAGCCAGCCGGTTCCTATTGTTGTAATTCCATCCCTCAACTTATCCGTGCCTCGCCCATCTTCACTTTCCGATGATACTTCTATACTTTCAATGGCATCATTATCAATAACATCGCCTGGCTCTTGAACGTTTAAAGGTATAACCTTAAATTCTACTAGGGATTCCCAGTCTCCCTTCGTCATGCTGTCTACCATGGTTAACCTTACATATCTGCCTCGAGTGTTAACCAAAACTGTCTCTTCACTCCCATTAGGAGACGTATGGGCTGATCGATCGATAACCTTAGACCAATTGACTCCATCCTTCGAAATTTCAATGTAATACTTATTTACATTTTTTGATTTTTCCCATTGAATCTGGAAGCCTAATATTGAAAAACTCGCCTCTAAATCAACCATCAACCAAAGGTTTCCTTGCTGCTCGGATGATACAGTAACAGGTTTTCCGGCGGCAATGTTTCGATACAATCCTTCGTCAGATTCCAGCTTCTCAACGCCGCCAACCCATGGAGTGCTGTTTCCATCCGGCACATACTGTCCGAGGTAAGGTAATGTACTTACGCTTTCTACCGCAGAAATCAGGCCATCTGAAGTTGCCGCAATTTGTATAGTCCCGCTTATGTTAGAAGTTCTTACAAATGCGAAGCCTATTCCTCCTTCTACATGCTGTTCTTCAACGCCAATTCTTGGAATATCTTTACCTACAAGCTGCCCTTCACCCGTTACAGAGATTTTGATGGTACGATGATTAGTTGGCACTATGGTTCCGTTTTCATCAACAACCTTGAAATATACAGGAATTAAATCGTAACCATTAGCTACAGGTTCTATACCTCTAAGACGTATTTCAATTTCTATCCGCTTGGTCTGGCCAGGTGTCTTCACAGTGTGGGTTTTTACAACTTTTCCATCCAGAATAGCCTCTGCTCTCAGTTCTCCCGAATCAAACCGGCTCAATTCAAAAGTAAATATCGGGCTGCCGCCTTTTCTTACGATATGAGGAACAGCGCTTGAAGCCTCTTCTCTTGTAATTTCTTTCACCAATTCATTGTTTTGATATAGTTTAACAGCATCACAATTGCTGAATACATTTACAGCAAGGCTGGATGCAGGTGAAAAAGTGCTTGCAATAAATACCACCGGCCCATATACAGGATCTTTCGCAGACTGCATGGACTGAAACCAGTAGTAATTGTATTTTTCATATCTGTCTATATCTACCGTTCCGCTGCCTAATGTCTGAGTCGTTGACCCTCGGGCATAGTCATTCCAACTCCACAGGAAATAACCGCCTATTCGATGATTGGCATCAAGCCCGCCCCAGTCGGAATAACCATCTCCATTCAGGTATCTCTGACGGGTAACAATTTGCGTGTTCATCGCAGCTTCGCCTTGTTGTCTCAAAGCTTTGCTCGGCTCCTCAAAATCTCCCCATTCACGAGTAAAGAACGGTTTATTCGGATCAAAATCCGTCCATTTACTTGGATCCGCATTCCATCCCGTATCAACTACCTTGTAATTAACGTCATAAAATGAACCTTGAAGCCCGTAGTCTGCCGCTGTATACATCTGGTTGCCCGGATATTCCAAATGAGCAATTTGAACGGCTTCTTGCGCCCATTCCGCCGAATACCTCGTTTCATTCAACGATGTTTCCCATAAGACGACTGAAGGCCTGTTTCGATCGCGTCTTATCATTTCGCGTATATCCCTAAATGTTAGATCATAAAATTTAGCGCTTTTTGTAAAGTTTTGCCATCCAGGCTGACACTCAATGACCAACAAACCAATTTCATCGGTTGCATCCAGAAATGAAGGATCATTCGGATAATGAGTAGCGCGTACCGCATTGAATCCATTTTCTTTCATTTGCAATGCATCACGATATTGCATGGAGCCAGGAGCAGCATCCCCGACATTTTGAAAGGCTTGATGGCGATTTGCTCCACGTACGAATATCCTCTGTCCATTGAGATATAGACCATCCGGTTTGTACTGTATAGTTCGGATGCCTACTTTGGTCGTGATTGAATCGACTAAATCGGTTGCGTTATAAACCTCGCTTACCAGAGAATATAAGTACGGAGTATCAGGACTCCACAAATTGGGATTTATTACAGTTAAGTTTTGATTGAATTGGTGATCTCCACTTGCTTCTAATCTTATTGAATCGGTTTCGCCTTGTGCAGCAATAGTTCCGTCCTTATTCACGAGCTTGCTGATTACTTTGGCTTGTACGGAAACATTATTTTTATTCACAACATGAGTTTTCACATGAACCGTTGCTCTTAAATTTGTTACGTCAGGGTAGGTTGCAAATATACCGCCGCTAGCTGTTTGATCGGTCTGTAAGGCATCGGAAATGTGCAAATGGTTCGTCATTCTCATTTTTACATTCCGATATACGCCGCCAAAGTAATGGAAGTCAAGATTCGCAAGAGGTTTTCCCGGCGGCGTATCGGGACTGTCATAGCTGTATACCTTTACCGCCAAAACATTGCTCTCGCCATACTTCACCTTACTTGTTATATCTGTTGAAAAACCTACATATCCGCCATTGCGAGTGTAAATCTTCTCTCCGTTCAAGTAAACTTCACTATCCGTCATGACACCATCAAAATCAATATTGATCGTTTTTCCTCTGTACTGCTCATCAACCGTGAAATAACGTCTGTACCAGCCGATCCCTTGATAAACAGAGTCCCCTCCATTTGCATGTTTTTTTTCAAGTCTCATGGTATGCGGAAGTGTAATCTGGGCAAAAGCGCTATCGTTGAAGGCAACTGCTTCTGCGCCTTCCAGATCGCCTCGATAAAATCCCCAATCATTGTTAAAGTTCAATATGTTTCTTTCATCTGTCCCATTCATTTTCTTCATAGGATAGAAACCTCATTTGCTTAAAGTTTTTATATCAATATTATAATGAAACATCCCCGATTTTTTCAGGGGTAGCTAGCTAAAATGGAGCAGCTGCCGTGGCAACTGCTCCCCCTGTGAAAAAGATCATCTATAACACTTTAACTTCATTGCTCCATTCACTATAGCCTGCAAAATTGCCAGCTCTTACTTTTACAGTATGGCTAGAGTGCGGTTCCAGACCTGTTTGCGTGAATTCGCTAGTCACATTGCTTATGACTTTGTCATCAAACATAATGTCGTATTGCAGTGCTCCAGGCGAATCGTCCCACTTCATATTGACAATGGATTTGTTATTACGCACAACCGTCAATTTTTCCGGAATAGGCGGTATTTGAGGAAATTCTCCAGAACCGAACATGAACCAGTTCAGTTTGCACATATTTTGACTCGCGCCATGAAACACAAGAAATAACTTTTGCTTTCCAGTCACTTTTTTTGCAAGGTCACTCTTCACATTTACATACTGATTTATATCGCCTGTATTTGGAATAGAAAGTGTGCTTATCAAATCGCCGCCCATGTGATCGATTCTTACCTCAATCGTACCCCCGGTGAATGAACTTGCTACTCTTGCATGAAACCAGGCAGCATCGCCGCCGCCAAAATCGACTTGATCATATTGCAGCCAATCTCCGTCTTTTAGATTCGATATGCATAGATCGTATTCACGGTTTGGATCAGCATATATCCATTCGGTTTTTGGGTTTATTTGGAGCTCCTTATCTGAAACAAACTTTTGATCATCGTAGCGCGCAGCATCGATTCTCTTATTTATTCCAAACAGATTGCCTTGATTTTCTGTCGTTGTCAGTTCAAAGGAATCTGCATCTACATACCCGCCAAGCTTCATTGATGCATAGTTGAAAATGCCAAATCTCATTCCAACATAGGTTCCATAGCGCATCTCGTATCTTCCGCCAAGACGTGTAAAAAGGATGCCGTCTACACTATAGGAAAACTCCATTCGATATTCATGTCGTGGAATCTCGGCTCTGAACCATACGTTTTGAATATCTGAAGATACATCAACAGATACATGTTCGGTCTTATTATCATTAATGACAATGGATTTATGACCCGCTTCATTTTTTATCCCGATAAAGGTAAATTCTCTTTGCATGATACATAGACCTGCCGTATCGCCATCGGCCATATGACTCACATCTAACTTCACAGTCCCTGCACAATCCGGACCAACAACCCGCTGTGTAAGCGTATTTCTTGCATAGGTCAAGTTGTCTGTTACGCTTGATGTTTTAAGTCTCATAAATCCTGGTCTTTCTTCAAGACTCCATTTGCTGTTATCTGGATTGTGATTCCATTGCCACTGTAGCCCTAACACAGTCGCATTAAAATCATCCGAAGTTGGAAGTGCCTTCGGTTCAACATGTCCTAAATTCGGGATGTTAGGCTTTCTATACGTAACGACAGCTTTTTCTCCGTCGACCTCCCCCATGTACGGCCAACCGTTCTTCCATGTTACCGGCTGCAAAGTAGGCACCCTGCCAAGCTTCGACCGATCTTGGAAAATGATCGCCCACCATTCTAATGAACCATCCTCTTGAGGAACATCGACAATCCCTCCTTGATGAATGCCATTGCCCCAGAAATTCATAAAGCTTGCCATAATATCCTGGGCTTCATAAGGTCCATGGGCTAAATCCTTGGTTCGAATGGCAACTTCTTTTTTGGAGCCATGCTTCCAAATCGGCGTCGTTAAAATATAGTAAAAGCCATTGATTTTATATACATGAGAACCCTCATTATACCCATGGTAACGATGACCGGGACATGGATAAGAGTAAATCTTCTTGCCGTTTTTTGTGGCGCCAGGTTCTCTCTTGGATCGGATCGATAATCGGCCTGTCTCTTCATCTACGATCTCTAACTCGCTTAAATAGAGTTCTCCTTGTCCATGCACAACATAAACTTTACCATCATCGTCAAAAAATAAACCCGGATCATAAAGCTCGTCTTCAAGTTTATAGAGTGTCCAAGGTCCCTTAGCTTGATCTGCAATACTTACATAGGCAGCATCTTTATTGATATTAAACATAAGATAAAATTTTCCGTTATGATACCTTAAACTCGTTGCCCATGTACCCTCATCATAAACTTCGCCATTGATAAGGTCGTATTGATCACCTTCCATCCGATCGACAGCATAACTTTCATATTCCCAATTCACCAAGTCCTTAGAGCTCATAATAGGAGTACTTGGAAATAAATGCATACTCGTTGAAGACATATAGTACGTATCGCCAACTCTTATCACATCATTATCCGGATAGTCTCCCCACATAATTGGATTTGTATAGGTGCCGTTTCCATTGTCAGCAAGCCATCCATTTGCAGTTTCTGTAATATTTCTTCTCATTGCTCATAGACCTCTGTGTTCATGATGCTTTTATAAAATTCGTCCAGCTCTACCGACTTGCCATTATGAAGTCTCGAATGCTCGGCAGCAAAGGCCATCATATGGCTTCTTACGGAAGCGGAGGCCGAGGTAAGGCTTTCTCCGCCTGCAAAGTTTCGGATCTCGCTTAAGAAACTCCGTACAATGCCGCTGTCCCCTCCGCCGTGACCGCTTGCTTGCTCCGGAATTTCAATGACGGTTTCCTCATGGGTCAAGAAATCGCGCACCACGATTTTACTGTCCTCAGCTCGGATTTCGCCACCCGTTCCCATGATTTGAATTCTCCGCTCCTGGTGCCTTGTAAAGCCGCACATGCTGAACATGGCGGTAGCGCCGTTCGCAAATTCCATATTGACCACTTGATGATCGACCACGTTATTATCGCTTTTATAAACACAGCGCCCGTAGTTTGTCTCTTGAAGACCCTTGACGATATTTTCTTTGGTCAGCTCATCGACGAAGTGGCGCGCCCAGCCCTTGCCTTCCCCGAGATAAAACCGGGGAGCGGAATATGTGCATTTAGACTCGACAGCGCATCCACTGAGACAATAGTCGGCAGCTCCCTCGGGCGCATTCTCCGAACGGAAATGCATCAGTGAACCGTATGAGCTGACGCGCATGCACGGCTGATCCATCAGCCAGGATAAAACGTCCATATCGTGGCACGATTTGGCCAATATCATCGGACTCGACGTCTCCGAGTTGTTCCAATTGCCTCGAACAAAGCTATGGGCGATATGCCAATACCCTACATTTTCGTTTAATTGGATCGACACAACTTGTCCTATTTTGCCATCGGAAATAACTCGTTTTATTGCAGACCAGAAAGGCGTATAGCGAAGCACATGGCAAATCGTTAACAGACGTTCGTTTTCCTTTGCCACTAGCTCCATTTCGATACACTCCATCGGAGATGGCGACATCGGCTTCTCCAGCAAAACATGATATTTTTTCGCCAATGCCTGTATAGTCGGTTTGTAATGCATCTGGTCCTGTGTGCAAATGACTGCGATATCGGCCATTTGCGGTCGATCCAACAGCTGCTCCCAAGATTCAAAGCAACAATCAGACGGTATATGATGTTGCTCTGCGAATTTATTTCTTCGGCTTTCACTGGCTTCGGCAACGGCGACAAATTTCAGTTCATGCGGATAATCAAGTGCATAAGGTGCGTAACTTTGAGCGCCTCTGGCGCCTGCGCCGATCAATATAGCGGTTAATTGAGTCATTTTCATCTATCTCCTTTATGTGTCAAAGCGTATCGGAAATCTCCATTTCAAAACTGCTTTTCGGCAAGCAGCCCTCCTACAAATTGTATTAAAGGAGGGGGAGATAGTTCTAGTTATCAAACCAACGAAAAGTGTACAATATCAACGAATTTATAAAGATTTCGAAAAGTTCAACTGAAATAGTAAAGAAACCGAATACTTTTTTCTAACTTCAAAAGTAAGATATCCTTCAACCGGCTCGACCAACAGGTCTTCTTTTCCTGCCTCACGAACAACAACCGCTTTTTCGGACCTCAAAATAAACATGTTGTCGATGATACATGAGACATCCAGTCTACTTGCTTGCTGACGCTCCCAGGAAAGCGATATTTCGAAGCCACCACGAACGCGTATGCCGGATAGCGTCCCGCTCTGCCATGCTGAAGGAAGGGCAGGCAATAATTCGACATAGCCTTTGTGGGATTGAACGAGCATCTCCGCTATGCCTGCCGAATAGCCGAAATTGCCGTCGATTTGAAATGGAGGATGGGCTCCCAGCAGATTCGGAAAAACGCCTCCGTTTGAACCGAATACTCCCGAACGCTCTCTTACGACATTAAAAAACCAGCGAAGAAGCTCCTTGCACCGCTCCCCGTCTTTCAAACGCGCCCACAGACAGACCTTCCATCCGAGGCTCCACCCCGATCCCGCATCACCACGCCGTTGGACCTGACCAATGGTATACAATCGATGAGATCGCTTCCTCGATGTTTAACATCCGCTCGTAACGCCGGCAGTCATTTCCTTGAAAGTGATGAATCATCAAATCGCCGAGAGGCATATATCCTTGCGCATAGGGGCCGAACATGTTTTTCGTTTCGTCGGTTGCCTCGCCATATTTCTGCTCGTCGATGAGCTGCCTCACCTTACGCAGCGACTCTTTGTCATCATAAGACCGGTCCCGATTCGGGGGACCGGACCATAAAGTATCCTCGTTCAACTGGAACAGCTCTCGCTCGACGCCGCCATAATGCATGGCTCCTATTCTTCCGTTGCCGAGCGGCAGCGCCTCCGCCCACTGCACCGCAGCCTTTCGATAAGTTAAACGTTTCATATGACAGCCTCCTTCGAGCCTGGTTGTGTTGGGTTGACCGGAATGAATGAAAAGATTAGCCCCTCACCTCGTTTGAGGCTCGGGGCTCTCCTATAAACCGCGGTTTATGTTACGCGCATTTAGCTGGAAACAAGGCTTTACAGCTTTTCAACCATGGCGTTCAAGTTTTCCAGGCTGGTTGCCAGGCAATCCAGTGGATCTCTCTGGCACTGATCCTGTTCAACAGCATACCACTCGATTCCGTTTTGCTCGCCCCATCGAAGAATCGGGATAAAATCAATTTGGCCGGTACCCACCTCTACGGTCGACTGCTTACCATCATCCGACATATCTTTCAGATGAATGATTGGCATCCGGTTCGCATAAGGCTGGATGAAAGACAGGGGATCACGACCTCCCCGTTTCACCCAATAAACATCAATCTCTGCGAATACACGATTACCCGGTACAGGTTCAAGGATATATTCCAGGGCCGATTCCCCGTCTATCATGGTATTGAATTCAAAAGCATGATTGTGATAGCTGATGCGGTATCCTTTGCTTTCCAGCATCCTAGCAATGTTATTCAAATCGCTTCTTAGCTGCCTATAGCCCTGCTCATGCTGTTGATCCGCTGGGAAATAAGGGACGACGATATCCTTCGTGCCGAACAGGTCAGCCCTTTTGACAACTTCATCCAGCTGGTTTTTCAGCTCCGCAAGTCCGACGTGTATTCCGGCCGTTAACAGTCCGGTTTCTTGAAGAACTTTTGCTATATCAGCTGGATTGTTCCCAAAAAGTCCGGATATTTGTACGGCCTGCCACCCCATCTCCCGTACTTTACGCAGCGTCCCGAAATAATCTTTCTCTAGCTCATCTCGCAATGTAAATAATTGAGCCGCAAATTTCGACCTCATTGCCTGTTAACCCTCCTTTGTACATCCACATCATCATAATCGGGAATCCCCACGGCTACTTTTGACCCTTCTGTTCCTTTAATTAACATACTTTCCTCCAATTGAACGTAAGAGCGTGAAAACATCACGCTCCTACGTTCAACAAAGTTATATCCGTTATTTATTAAAAGTCTCGTCATAGGCTTTATTGAGCAGCTCCAGAGCTCGGTCAGAGCCAAGCTTTTTAACCTGTGGAATAACTTTTGAATCCCAGGTATCAATGCTTTGCTTACCGATAATCACATTTACCGAAGCTTCCTCTACGTAGGTATCAATAGCAGTTTTGAGGTCGTTATATTCTTTTTTCGCTTTAGCATCGCTAAATTTTGCATCAAAGGATGCCTTGCCAAAGGCTTTGTTTTCTTGCAAAAATGATACCGATTTTTTCATGGCAGCTCCATTTAACTCATAAGTATTGATAGCCGCTTGATTTACAACACTGAAAAGGTTTTGTTCGTTTAGCCCCGAACCCTTGATGGTACCATTTGGAGTAGCAGGAGTTTGAAAATCCTTTAAAAATTTCACAACATCATTGGAAGTCTTTTGATAAGATTCGCCTTCGATACCAAATTGCATGGCATTGATGCCTTGTGGGCTGTACATCCAGTTTAGGAAATTAACCAATTCATCTTTGTATTTAGATTGATTTGAAATCACTTTGTAACTTCCGAAATAGCCGCTTATAACACCGGTACCCATTCTATTATTGTTGTAAGCCGGTTGAAGCATCGCCGTAAATTCAAAGCCCTGTGGAATTTTGCTTCCCATTTGTTGAACAATCTCGTCGCCAACTTGCGGGTAGTCAATGGTCACAAAGCCTTTGTTTGTGGCTAAGAGTTCATTCCATTCATCATCTGTAATCGTAGCAAAGTTTGGATTCAGCAAGCCTTCGGAATACAATTTATTCAAGTAAACCAACGTATCCTTGTAGGCTTGGCTTTCTGGACCGTATCCATATTTGTGCTTAGCATCGTCAAGATAGAAAGTGTTAGACGATCCTCTATAGTAAGCTTGGTTGATAAGTAGGTGAGACGCCCCCCATCTTACGAAATATGGGTAAGAATCCGGGTAAAGTTTCTTCAGTTGAACTAAGGTCTTGTATAAATCGTCGAACGATTCGAACTTCGTGGATAGGTTGTTTTTTGCAAAAATATCCGTTCTGCCGAGCATCACTTCGTCGGCACGAGCTGGCACATCATACATTCTTGGGGCGCCATAATATTTGCCGTCAGGCGAACGAGTTAGTTTCGTAGCAGGCGGATATTTTTCCAACATTGCTTTGTAAGCATCAAGCTTCCCCGCTTTCGTATAAGGCGTTAAATCTAAGAATGCTCCTTGTGGACCATAACGGTCCGCATTATCGGCTGAAAGCGTAATCAAATCCGGTAGTGATCCAGATGCTAACAAGGTATTCAATTTTTGTGTATAGTCTGCACGGGCTACGACTGTGGGTTTTATTTTAATATTTGTATACTTTTGAATGGTCTTAAAAATTTCTTCGTCACCCGTGTATGTGTTAGGAGATGTAAGAAACCAGGTAACTTCAATTGGTTTTGCGCTAATTTTTTCTGGTGCGATGGCATATGGGTCTGCTGATGTCTGTGGTTTAACAGAAGCCGCAGAGGTTGATGCCGGTTCTGTATTTTTGGGAGATTCGCTTGAATTGCCACTGCACCCTGCAACAAACAAAATAGAAGTAATTACAGATAAGACCAATAATTTTTTCATGATAAATCTCTCCTTTTCAATAAATCTTATTGATCATCCTTTTATTGAGCCAACCATAGTACCCTTGACAAAGTACTTTTGTATAAAAGGATAAATACACATAACAGGAAGGGTAGTGATGATAATGGATGCCATTTTTAAAGATTCCGTAGCCGAGTGAGTTAATTCAGCATAAGCGCCTTTTTCGCTTGGATCGAAGGTTGCAGCTACCAAAATACTTCTTAAAATCATCTGCAAAGGATACTTCATGGTGTCATTTAAATAAAGCAGCGCATTGAAATACCCATTCCAAATGCCAACAGCTGTAAATAAGCCGATAGTTGCCATGATGGGCTTGGAAAGCGGCAGAATGATTTTTACTAATATTTGAAGATCAGTGGCCCCATCAATGTATGCGGATTCAGTTAGGCTTTCCGGTATATTCCTAAAGAAGGTTCTCATGAGGATAATGTTCCATGCGGACAACGCCCCCGGAAGAACCATAACCCAAATGGTGTCTATCATATGCAGGGACTTATAAGCCAAATAGGTTGGAATCATTCCGCCCTCAAAAAACATGGTTATAATGTACACCTTGGAGATAAATGAACGCATTTGAAACTTATCTTTGGAAAGCGGATATGCGGTTAGGGCTGTGAAAAATAAGGTAAAGAACGTTCCCAGGACCGTATACAAAATCGTGTTTTTATATGCCGTGAAAAAAATAGGATGGTTGATCATGATCTTGAATGAACCTAGGTCAAAACCTTTAGGATAAAAAGTAACTTTCCCCGCAATGACTTCTGCTGGATCGCTAATAGACACAGACACAGCGTACGCAAAGGGATAGAGCATAACCAGTACAACAATAGCCAATATGATGTACACAACGGAAAGAAAGACCCGATCTCCTATTGGTGCTTTGATTTTGTAAGAATTCTTTTTCATGACATCACCATAAACTTTCTTTTAGGAGTCTTCTGGAAACATAGTTTGCTCCTAATAAAAAAACAATGGAAACCAAACTGTTAAACAACCCAATAGCACTTGAAAATCCATAATCTTGGTCCAATATACCTTTACGGTAAACATAGGTAGAAATAACATCGGCAACATCATAAGTGGCAGGGCTGTACATTAACAGAATTTTATCGAATCCGACGCTGATAATACCGCCAATGGATAAAATAAACAATGTAATGATGGTAGGGCGGATGCTGGGCAAGGTGATGTGAATAATCTGTTTTAACTTAGAACAGCCATCGATCTTGGCCGCATCATACATTTCTGCGTCAATCCCTACAATGGCCGCCAAGTAGAGGATGCTGGAATAGCCAACTCCATGCCAAATACCTGAGCCAACATACAAGCTTCTAAAGAAACCGGATTCGTTAAAAAATTGGATCGGGACAACACCGAAATTCGCTAACAAGTCATTTACAATACCAGTACTACCAAAAATGGATTTCATAATGCCCACAATGACAACAACCGAAATAAAATAAGGTAAATACGTAGCGGTTTGAACAAATTTCTTAATTTTAGGATGTACCACTTCGTTAATCAACAAAGCCAGAATAATAGGTGCGGGAAAAGACCACAGCAAGTTAACAAGGCCAAGAACAAATGTGTTTTTAATAATTCTAAAAAAGTTTGGATCATTAAAAAAACGGATAAAGTTATCAAATCCAATCCATTCAGAGCCACTGATCCCTAAAAACAAACTGTAATTTTGAAAAGCAGTTACGATACCGACCATGGGATAATAAGCAAACAAAGCAATCATGATTAACCCTGGCAACGACATTAGCAAAATAAAGCGATTACATTTCCAATCATAATTAAACTTAGAAACGATTGAGGTTTTAGATATTTTTTTGATATTCGCCGACAAGAGCTCCCTCTTTTCCTTATTTTGTTTACGCGCAATTTCGAAACAGCTTTTCGGCAAGCAGCCGATATATAAATCGTAATATAGGAGTGGGAGATATTCCTAGTTATCAAACCAACGAAAAGTGTACTATATCAACGAACTTGTACCGCACACGAAAAAAGCAGGAGTGTCACTAAGGACAACCCCTACTTCTTCAGACCCTCGAAACAAAGCTACTTTATCACTGTAAAGGGTTGTGGGCAAGAATATAAAATGGATAGCAAATACCCAGAAATTGTGATTTAACTATGCCACTATACCAAATATTTTATTGAGCCATTCAACAGCAGATAGGACAGACGAATTATTTTCCGCCTGCCCTTTACTAATCATATGCATGGCCTCGATTCCCTTCAACGTCTGTTCTGCAGTGTTAAACGTTTTGAATCCAAGCATTGCTTTCGTGATTTTCTTTATGAATCGATGATCTTGTTCCACAATGTTGTTTAAATACTTTGTCTTTCTAACCAAAGTTTCTTTTGGCATGGCTTTTTCATTTTTTAATTCTTGTATGGCTGGTGGATATGCCGGTTTTTTATCCAAAGTGATCACACGTGGTAATTGGTTATGTGGTGAAGTAAATGCTTTTGTAAAGAAACGCTTAGCTGCTGGCATATCTCGATTTTCAGATAACATAAAATCAATCGTTTTCCCCATAGAATCAACCGCTCTATATAAATACTTCCATTGACCTTTGACTTTAATGTACGTTTCGTCCGTTCTGTACGAATCATTTTTGGGTTTTAAATAGGGGCGGATTCGTTTGTCTATTTCGGGCCCAAACTCATGGACCCATCTCATGATTGTCGTATGGGAAATCTCTAATCCCATTCTACGATGTCTCGATAGCTTAAACTATATTTTAAATACCATCGTACTGTTAGTAAAATGATTGCTGATTCATACTGCTTCCATTTAAATAAATCCAAGTTGGTTTCCATACTAAGTTGCTCCCATCCCATGACTTTATAATCAGTTACGTTATCATGAATTAGAGGTTTGCACCACAACCGAAAAAAGGACAGACGAGTCATGATCGCTCGTACTGTCCTTTCGGTTCAGCCGGTTATCCTAAATCCGGCTTGTCGGTCAACTCGATGACCGCATTTTCCGTATGATGCAATTCCAGAATGACGATTTCGTTCTTTCCTTCGCGAAGCAGAGGCGCCGGCAAGTATAAGGTCTTCTGAGGTCCTTGTTCCCAATAACGCCCCAGGTTGAAGCCGTTGATCCAGACTACGCCCTTCGACCAGCCGTCCAATCGAACGAATGTATCGCCCAAAGAATCCGCCGTAAACTCGCCGCGGTAAAATGCCGGACGGTCTTGTCTTGGATTGCTCTCCGGGATGCGCCCGAATGGAACCGAAGCCGTATTGTCAAGAGGAAGCGGATAGATGGTCCAGTCGAACAAAAACTGGTTACTCATCCGAACCCCTTCAGTGATGCCTTTAAAATCTTTCAATCGAGGCCCGTAGTTGACGCGGCCCATGTTCTCGACGACGATGTCGAGCCTTGCCCCACCGGCCGGAATTTCAAGCGGCAGCGGCTGTTGGTTCCAACGCTCAACAGTGCCTTGATAGACGCCGTCCAGGAATATTTGCGCACGGTCGTGAACATCCTGCAAATGCAGCTGATCGCCGGTACGCGGTCCGGAAACATGCGTCGAATAGACGATAAAGCCGTAGCTTTGTCCGAACTTTTCCATCGGCTCCGGACAGACGCTTTTCACAGGCTCGGAAAGCTGCTGCAAATGATCGAGCAGGTCCGCTTTTTCGCTCATGGCAACGCGGCCGTAGCTCTTCTTGGCAATCGGCGCAGGCAGGTCCGGGAATTCACTCACATCTGTGCCCAGATAGTTCCCAATGACGTTCCGTACAGCGCGGTATTTCTCCGTTACATCGCCGCATTCGGACAGCGGAGAATCATAGTCGTAGCTGGTGATCGTCGCCCCATAATCAACATCATTGCTACAGTTAGCTCCATTGTAGAATCCGAAGTTCGTCCCGCCGTGGAACATGTAAAAGTTAACGGACGCTCCCGCCCGCAGCATGCGGTCGAATACGTCGGCGACATCGCCCGCATCGCGCGTATGATGCGGCTTCAGCCAGTGGTCGAACCAGCCGTTCCAATACTCCATACATACGAGCGGCTCATCGGTACGATACTCGCGGAACTTCTCGAACGCTTCTTCCTGTCTTGAACCGAAATTGACCGTTCCAAGCGTATCCGGGAGCGTTCCCCCTTGCAGCATAAAGTCTCCGGGACCATCGGAAGTAAACAGCAGCACATCCACGCCACGATTTACAAGGCCGTCGCGCAAATGGGCTAAGTAGTTCTTGTCATTGCCATAGCTGCCATACTCGTTCTCGATTTGCATGGCGATGATCGGCCCGCCGTTCGTGCTGAGCAGCGGAGTGAAGCGAGGGATCAAAGCGTCATAATAACGGTCTACTTTTTCCAGATACGTGTTGTCCATGCAGCGAAGCCGGATGTCCGGGTATTGCAGCAGCCACGCCGGAAACCCGCCGAACTCCCACTCTGCACAAATGTAAGGGCTCGGACGCACGATCACATGCAGCCCAATATCCCCGGCCAGCTTGATAAAACGTTCCACGTCCGCAATACCTTCAAAGTTGAATTCATTCTCCTTAGGCTCATGCAAATTCCAGGCTACGTAGGTTTCTACCGTATTGAACCCGCAAGCCTTCAGTTTAAGCAACCGGTCTTCCCAATACTCGGGCACGACCCGAAAATAATGTATAGCCCCGGATATGATTTGAAAAGGCTTTCCGTCTAAATGAAACTGCTTGTTTTCGGCTTGTAAAATGGCCATGCTAATCCCTCCGGCATAAGAATGCTAGTAATTAATCTTGTCTATTCCTATCATCGCTGAAAATAGACCGGAACTTCAATCTCCAAAACGAGTATTTTCTATACCAAATGTGCCAAATCGATGATATCATGGAACTATGATGTATAAACGAAAGGAAAAAAACATGGATGATTATTATTTTTTCCCGAATGTGATCAATACATTGCAGATCGTTGGCTGCCATTTCGGCTTGCAGCCTTCGGGCTGGACCTACCCGCGTCATCATCACCATCTGTTTGAGCTGCTTTGCTGCATGGATGGCGAAGTCGTGCAAGAAATGAACCGCGAGTCGATCACGATGAGGGAGGGCGACTGGCTGCTCATCAAATCCGGCGTACGACACCAGTCTTCGAACCTGGCTGCTGTACCGTACGGCTACTTCAATGTGCATTTCGATCTCGACGATACGGAAATTCGCAGCTTGCTTGCCGCCACACCCTATCGGCATATTCGCCGCCAGGAGGCGCAGCAAAGCAAGCTCCGCTTCTATGTAGGTGAGCTCGAGGCGATCATGCGGCGCAATCAATCGGAGGAAGTGCTAGCAGTTCCGCAGCAGACTCTGCGCTTCGAGGACAAGCTGCTGCTGCAGTCCTATACGCTGCTGATCGTCCATAACGTGCTAGCATTAGTGCGGGAACACGCCGTGCCGCTCAAGCCGGCATCCGCATCCGACGGGGACACTTCGCTATTTGCGGCCGATGTCGCGCATGCGATGGAAGAGAAGCTGTCGCTCGGGCTGAACGAGGAGGCGTCGGTTTCAAGCGTCGCCAAAGAGCTAAACTTGAGCCGCAGCCAATGCAGCAAGCTCTTTTCCAAAGTATATGGCTTGTCGCCGAGACAATACGTCAGCCGCCATAAGCTGAACATGGCGAAGGAGCTGCTTGTCACGACGAATTTGCCGATGACCGACATCGCCGAGAAGCTCGGATTCCACTCCGCAAGCCATTTCTCGCGGCAATTCCGGCGCTGGACCGGTCAATCTCCGTCCGAATTCAAGCCGAAGCACTATTCCATGAGGCAGGAATAAAATAGCTTGCTGGAATTCTTTCATTCCCAGATCGTTTCCGTTTCGGCGAAACCGGTCTGCTAGGGGATATGGGCGCTTTGACACTAGCCGGTGATGGCACACCACTCGTCACCTCAAGCTATCCCCGCAGCAAGTTGAGGCGAACTTAGGTATCCGAAACATGTCCATCACACCATGGTGGCAAATTCGATCACCCGAACCAAAGTCTTTATGGGTATTATAGTCGAAGGCGCACCAACCTATCGCGCCGCTGATATGTTGATCCAATGCAGCCGAATTCATGATTCTTAGATGTCTTAAACAATGCTCCAACTGTCTTTCTTCGTTGTCAAATCTTTTGGTCGGATACATGTGTCCATTGTATTCCGTAACCAAATAAGGAACGTAATCGGATAAACCCGTTATATCCCTCTGGTCGCGCAACACAATTTCGCCGCCTTCATGAATGAAGTCATTCATCGTATAGACGTCTTCTAGCAATTCGCTGTTATTCAGGCACCGAACGCCGCCTGTCTGCCGTGAAGGATCCGTTTGCCGTGCCAGCGCATTGATTGCTTCCTAAAAGTCGTGATCGCCTTGCGACTCGTTAATGCGTATGCCCCATAATACGATGGACGGATGGTTCCAGTCCCGTTGGATCATTTCCGTAACGTTTTGCTTTGTTTCAGCATGTGCGATAATTCTTGAATCTCTATAATGCGGTATAACAAGGTGCCATTCTTTTATGGTAGGAACACCCATCTCTTTCAACCTTTTTGCATACTTTTGCGAGGTAAGTTTGTTTATATCTTTTGTCATTTTATCTCGTAAATGATCATACAACTCATCATCAGAATACTCACGTTCCGGACAATAACACTGGTAAACTCTCCCTGCCCTAGTGAAACCCTCAATTCCTGCGTCACCTCCATGTACAGCAGGAATTTCTGTAAAATGCTCATCTTGATACTTTATTCGATAGCAAGAATTACATAATTTCTCCCACGAATCTCCATCCAATGGACCGTCAATAAATTCTAATATCATGAAAACACTCCACCTAATAGCTTTATTGAAATTGAATTTCGTTTATCTTCAACACTTTGCAACAATCTTAGATCGACAACAAATGTCTTAGAAGAACTAGGGTAACGGACTTCTGCAAGATGGAATGTCGATACAATTTTTGTAATAACTACTTCCTTGTTAATAAAATATGCACGATCATTTTCTAAAGGAGGATTATCGTAAATCATTATGTAGTCCCTCCTGAGCCTAATACCCGAACTGTAATATGCATTCAACATTTCAATTCGACAATAATTCCCAAAACCCTTTAACAGCCTTAAAGGAACCACTCTATTTGACGTAGTTGCGTGTAGTGGGTACAAATTATTATGGATAAATGACATTTTAAATTACAATTTTAAAATGATTACTTTCCGATTTCTAATCAAGGTTTTCAACATAATTAATTTCGATAAAATTAAGGTTAAACTTTAAAAAAGCCCATACCATCAAGGCATGGGCTTGCGACATTTAAGTTCAATCTCAGCGACATTTTATCTTCAAATCAGCGACATTTTAAATTACAACTCACAAAAAAGAATGTGATGTTTCATAAATAATTATAAAACGGAGCCCGCAAACCCGCGTGACTCCGTTTGTTTTGTTTCATAATAAATTAAATATTACCGATAGACCCAGCTAAGCATCTTGACTGTTTCAAAATTGTTTGTAGTTAAATACACAACATTATTCAACATATGCATAAATATACAAGTGATTTTGCCTTGTGATATTCCAAAAATAATAAGAAAACGGAGCCCGTAAACTGAACTGACCCCAAAAAGTTAGACATTATATGGTTAGGCAGCTTCGAGGGCAAGAGTCCGGTACTGTACTGGGCTCTTGCTTTTTAGTTTTGCCTTAATTCGTTTGTGATTGTAGTATTCGATGTATGTTTCCAGTTCTACTTTGAAATGTTCGATACAATTTAAATATTGTTGTTTCTTCTTCAGATATCAAAAAAAAACGATTTTCCAATTCCACAAATAATTAGTGCTTCTTTTGATCATTTTCAAGATTTTCGGCTGCTACTGCAACGTTTTCTAGGGTAATTTCTTCTGCATATATCAATTCCTTTATACTTTTATATAAATCTTTTAAATGCTGCTCAGATAAATCTAATATTGGTTCATACATGAATGAGTTCAAATGTATGTTCTCGGGAGTCATTAAATTGACCTTCTCCAGTATCTTAATTGCCTCTGTCTCTCTACTAAAGTTATTTTTAAACCGACCAAATAGCTTACCTGTTTGATTACTATTAATACTCGAAACAAAACTTGGATCTTTTATTTTCTGTATCATATATACTTCCGCATTAATTCTTGTTGCAATAGAAAGTACGATTTTATTCTCTACTTTGATGAAATTCAATTCTAATTTATTGGCGCGTTGCTTGTTGTACACAACCTTTTGACATTGTGAACACGAAGCGATGCAGAATTTCGCATGGCCTAAAAAATGGACATTATGACCGCGTTTCTTCAATTTGAACTATACGGCAAGTTGAGCTAATTCACCGTTCTGTCCGATATATTCAATTAATGTCTTGCAGGTTTGCAGATCAATAAAAAGGCGGCACTCCTTATCGTCCTTGCGCCAAGCCAACCGAACTTCGTCTTGCGCCGAAGGAATAACAACAAACTCGCCGCCAAAAGCATCATATTCATTTCTGAATCGAATAAGCTTAATCAATCTTTGAACAACTTCCTTCTCCAGCGATTGTTCGATTTCCTCAAGGCTGAAGTTATGCCGATTGATTTCCCGCCCTTCCCCGGTCTTCTTCACATTCTCCAGATCATTCTCACCTGCCAGAAGGCCGACATAGTACACTTGAGGGATTCCCGGTACGAAGAATTGAATTGCTCTTGCCGCTAAATAGGCATCGTCGTTACAATTGAGCACAGAATAATAGGAGCATCGAATTTGATGAACGTCGAAGCCGTCTGCGGCCTTATGTTTATCCGATACAATAAGACTGAGGTTCGAGCCTCTCTCCACGCACAGATCAACCAAGTTTCTGGCTTCTTTCGTATCGATCAAATCGTCCATGTCAGGCTTAACAGGTATACCATCATGACAATCCAGCATAGTAAACTGCTTCTCAGGTCGAGTCTTCAAATAATCATAGAGACGCTCGCTAGATTTATTGGTCAAAGTATCGAGCACCGTATATGGCAGTATAAAATCATAAATCCAGTAGCCGTGCTCCGCTAGCTTATACTGAATAGTGTAATGTGCGTGAACCTCAGGCAGCAATTCGATTTCCAGCGATTTCGCAACTACCATCATCCAATCCAGGAATTCGTAGATGTCTGGCTCAACAAAAAAGCAGCTTGTTCCCAGCTTCTTGACGATGTACCCGACTGCATCCAAGCGAACGATCTTGACATTTTGCTGCCTGAAATTGTTGAAAATATCGATTAATAACTGCTTTACAGCATACGACCGGACATCCAGATCAATCTGTTCGGATGGATCCTGCTTGCCGAACGTCGTCCAAACCTTCTCTTCCTCACCGGTTTCTTCAATGGTAAAAGTAGAATAGGGGACGGGTCTGCGAAGGAACATATTGTCAATATCTTCTTGAACCGGCTTCCCATCCGCCCATATTTTATCCAAAGTCAAAAAGAAATCTGCATATGCCGATTGACGACCTTTTTTGAGGAAATCCCGGAAATATTCGGACTGGCTCGAAATATGGTTGACCATCACATCGACCAATATATCAAACCGTTCTCCAATAGCTCTAATATCATCCCATGTGCCGAAGCCCGTCTCAATTTCCAGATAGGTAAGCGGGGCAAAGCCTCTATCTCCGGAAGACGGGAAAGGAGGCAAAATATGAACGCCGCCCTTAAATACATCGGAAAAATATTGAAAGAGCACCTGTTTCAGCGCTTTTAAATCACCACCCAAGGAGTCGGGATACGTGATCAGCTGCACTTGATTTTTTATTGGCATAAAATAATCCCCTATAGTCCGTATTTTTCTTTGATAACCTCGAGATGCGGTAAATCCACGATGGCTCCGGTATACTTTAATTTATAGGCACTGACGGCAAATCCCAGGAAAAGAGCTTGTTTCAATGGATAACCTTTAACGAGCGCCGCATAAAATCCCGACCAAAATGCATCGCCGGCACCCGTAGTATCCACAACCTGCGTAGCCAAAGAGTCGAATACAATCGTCTCTTTTCCATTAGAAACGATGGCCCCTTCCTTCCCTAATGTCAAAATAACCAGCTTAGCACCTAGCTCTAAGAAATGTTCGAGATAACGCTCAGGTGACGCTTTCCCAAACAATCTCTCTGCATCGTCCTCTGAAGGCTTGACAATATCAACTTTACCGATCATCGATTTTACATAGTCGATTCCACTCTCGCCCTTTTGCCATATCATCGGATGATAGTTAGGGTCGAAACCGAGCAATATACCATGTTTTCGCACCGTATCCATCACACTTTCAATCGTATAACGGGACGGAACTCTTGATATAGGCCAACAGGAGAAATGGACGATTTTGGAGTTGATTGCTGCATCCGCCAACCCGGATGTGTAAGCTAATTGATAATCCGCACCCCGATAAAATATTGGAATCGGCGTAGCTACACTCTTGGTTATGACGACCATGCTCGTTGAATCATCGACACTCTGAATGAGATTCGTAGCGATATCCGCTTGTTGCAGCTGATTTACGAGAAATCTACCCAACCCGTCATCTCCGACTGCGGAAGCGACAAGCGGGTTGATCCCTAAATTTTTAACATTCAAAGCAATATTGGAAGGAGAACCTCCAAACAACTTTTGGTACGTATCACATTGATCGCTATCGTCATATTCCGTTGTCATCATATCGATCAGAAGCTCACCGACAGTCAAAATATCATGCTTCTTATCACTCAACGGTATACTAGCCTCGAATTCAAACACGTTTCCATCTCCCGACTTTTATTGCATCGCCCATAATAAAGCTTTTTCAATGTATTCATTCCAAAAATCCCAGGTATGCCCTCCCTTGCTTTCCACATACGTGTTCTCAAGCTGTTCCGAAACTAAGAAATCGTGAAACCGCTGATTGACGTCGAGCAAAAAATCTTCGGTACCGCAAGCCATGTAGATCGCTGGAATTGCCGACTTCTTCTCTTTCAAGCCCAGAACCAGAGCCTCCGGGTCTTTATCGCTTCCTTGAAGCTGGGCCAAATCACCGAACACTCTCGTAAAGTACTTATAATCCGCTATGCCGTCATTATAATCGGGATTTGCGTTAACGATTTTATAGGTAATAATGGCCGATGACAACGCGATGATCCGGCTAAAATGCTCTGCATATTTTAAACCGTTCCGAATGGCTCCGTACCCCCCCATGGATAAACCGCCGATGAAGGTGTCTTCTCTCCGCTCCGATAGAGGGAACATTTTCCGTGTAAACTCAACCAATTCTTTTCCAACGTATTCTCCGTATAATGACCCTTTATCAACATCATCCATATAAAAGTGGTTCTCTCCGGCTGGCATAAAAACCGCAATACGATGTTTGTCGGATAACTCCCGAATTCTCGAGAAGCTGATCCAATCCGAATGGCTGCCTGAGTATCCGTTCAACAAATAGATCGCTTTAAGCGGCTTCTTCTCCGCCTTCGGCATCCCTGGAAATTCAAAATCATCCAACGGAACAAGTGCATTGAACGTGACTTCTCTCCGTAGAGCCTTTGAGTAAAAATTAACCTGCAGTGTCGCCATGGTATCCATTCTCCTTTTCTCTCATTTCAGGACTATGTCCTCTCTTACAAATAAAGAAACGGCTCCTTCGCATCGACAAAAGTAACCGGGAGTCCACTAGCCAATGGCTTCAGCCATTCGGCCATAAACTTCATTCCCCATTCCTCGCTCCGCTCATGACCTACGACGATCATAGCTTTATGAAGTCCGAGCATACGAGCATCGTTGACATAAGCGCAAAGTGTCCATTCTACGATTTCACCGCAGACGATGACATCCAGGTTCTTATTTCGCATCAGTTCCATCGGCATTTGCTCTCTGCCAAGACCCAAACTGCCTCCGCCTACCAAAATTCCGACTCTAGAACACACCATCTCGGGATCGCCTACGATTTGCAGGATGTTCATATCCATTTTGTCTTTAAAGAAACCGGCCAATTCTGTCAAAGTGACCTCATCAATTTGGTACGTGTGCGGCGGATGCTTTTCCAGCAAATTGTCTTCCCAGCCGATCTCTTTAATCAGTCCATCGTAAATTCGGTCTGTCTTGGCCATATGCATGTAATCATGGTACCGCCATACAGCAATCTGGTGATCCTCTAACAATTTTCGCTTTGCTTGATATACAGGGTCGTCCTGCAACCATTCCAATTCGTCTATTCCAGTATAGAAGGTAGGTTCGTGTGTGATAATCATATTGGCCCCGCAAGCTACAGCCTGACGAATCACATCGACCGTCGCCATAAACGTCGTTACAATACCGGTTACCTCTGTATCCGGACTTCCGGACACGAGTACATCGCCGGTTTTTTCCAGTCTGAAATTGTCGCAAGAATCCGTAATAATCGCATCTATGACCTGCTGAACATTCATGCTATTGCCCTCCTTCGTTTCGTAAAGCAATTAACCTTTTACGGCACCGACAACGACGCCCTTCGTGAGATATTTCTGCAGAAAAGGAAGTACAATCAAGATTGGAACGACTCCGATAATCCCCATAGCCATCCGCACCGCTGTGGTCGGAAGCTCGGCTGCACCGGCTCCTAGCAAGCTGCTTGCCTGGCTCGATTTTAAAAATTGAATATTATTCATCAGACGGATCAACAAATTCTGTATACCGTAATATTGAGGCTTCGTGACGAAGTATAAGGCATTAATCCAATCGTTCCAGTAGGCAAGTCCCGTAAACAAACCGACTGTTGCCATAACCGGAACCGAAAGCGGCAGCATAATGCTGTAGAACGTTCTTATTTCGCTAGCTCCGTCGATCTGAGCCGATTCGATAAGCGCGGCAGGCACATTATGCTTATAGAAATTCCTTACCAGCAGAACATTGAATCCATTCATGAGCAGGTTCGGTACGATCAATGCGGCCAACGTATCCTTAATCGAAAACACTTTGGTCCACATCATGTAGGAAGGCACGATGCCTCCGTTAAACAACATGGTGAAAAATACGAGAAATGCAAGGACATTATGGTACTTGAAATCTTTTCGTGACATTGGATAGGCCAGCATTGCCGTTATCGCGAGGCTGATGACCGTTCCAACAACAGTCACAAAGATTGAGACTCCGTATGCCCGCACAAAAGTCGACACATTGCTGAACAAGGATACATAGGCATCGATGCTCATTTTATTTGGGAAATAGCTATATCCATCTCTGATTAGCGTCTTTTCGTCGGTAAACGATGCCAGCAGCATCAATATAAAAGGCAAAAAGGCAAATACGGTCACCAAGGACATGGCTGCGGCAGAGAATATCGTAAATGCCCGTTCTCCTCTTGATTGTAAACTCGTCATGATGGATCCCCCCTAAAACAGTGCATTGTCGGAATTTACTTTCCTTACAATACCATTGGCTACAATGACCAGAATAAAGCCTACCAGTGACTGATACAGGCCGGCAGCCGCCGACATGCCAATATCATTAACCTGCACGAGAGCGCGATAGACATAAGTATCGATAGTTTGTGTCGTGCTGTACAAAGCACCCGCATTTAAAGGCACTTGATAAAAGAGTCCGAAATCGGAATTGAATATTCTTCCTACAGACATTAAGCCCAGTATGATAATGGTTGGCGTCAGCAAAGGCAAGGTGATCATTGAAATTTGTCTGAGTTTGCCTGCGCCGTCAATTTTGGCGGCTTCATAAATGCTCTTATCGATTCCCGCAATAAATCCGAAGTATACGATGGAGCCGTATCCCGCCGTCTTCCAAAGCTGTATGATAACAAGAATGAAGGGCCAGTATTTAGGCTCCGAATACCAATTAATAGCCGGTATGCCAAGCGGCTCCAGAATCGAATGGTTGATAAACCCGCTATCGGCATTCAAGTAAGCAAATACGAGAAAAGATACGACGACCATCGATACCAGGTTCGGAAGAACTAGCCCTGACTGGAAATACTTCGAGTAAAACTTATTTAAAAGCTCTGCCATCAGAATCGCGATGAATATAGAAACAATAGTGCCGAGAATGATAAATGCGACATTGTATAGAATCGTATTTCTTGTCATAATCCACGCATCGGAAGTCCGGAATAAAAATTCGAAGTTTTTCAACCCAACCCAATCGCTTCGGAATATGCCTTTGGCAAAATCAACATCTTTAAAGGCGATAAATACCCCGAACATCGGAATGTAATTATTGATCAACAAATATAGTAAACCGGGAGCTGCAATTAGTAAAAGCGGCAACGTATTGCTAACTTTCTTCCTGTATGTTTTTATTGGCTTCTCCATGCCACTCCCCCCTTAAGGTAGACAGAATGGAGCAGTTTCCGGCTCCATTCTTCACCATTTTTTTATTTTTTCTGCTCAGCAATCCATTTGTCCAGTTGCTCTTGCTTTTTCTGAATGATGGTTTGAGCACCGGCATCATTCAATGCTTTTACAAATTTAGTAATCGTCGTTTCAGGGTCCAACACGCCGGTGACCAAGCCTGGAATGTATTGGTTAACCACATTGTTTACTGCACTTAACTCCGTTTTTACGGATGATTGGTCGAAGATGAATCCGAAGTACGGCGATCTTTTCGTTTCTTTGTTTTCTTTCAGTTTGAGTTCGGTATCCTTCCAATCCGCGCCTTCGAACAGATATTGAAGCGACTCGGAGCCGAGAATACCGGAGGATAGCTGCGCAGTATACGGTACGCTTGCAGCATCCTTACCATCCGGATATTTAACGTGATGATCGTCCACTTTGACATAGTCTCGGCCTTCGACTCCATAGAGCATCGTATTTAACAGATCTTTATCCGTATAAGTCAAGTTCAAAACTTTCATGGCAGCATCAGGTACTTTGGTTGTACTCGACATCATCCACACAACGAAATCCACAGCTTGTGTATCAAAATAGAACGGAGCAATTCGTTTCATGGCGATATTCTTACCGGTCTGTGCGCTTACTGCTTTGCCGGCTTCCATACCGCTATAACCACCTAGCGTGGAGAATCCGCGCCCCGACGAAACTAAATCGGCATAATTGGTTGACGTTGTAGCCGCATCTTTTTGCAAATAGCCTTTATTGTACCAATCTCTCATCATGTTAACGCCATTTTTGAAAACATCCGTCTCATAAAGATTGACTACCTTATTATTATTTCCGACAACGACACCGACCCCTGACTCATCGGTTAACAGGTCGATGTCGCCTGTTCCTCTTAACAGTCTAACCAGATTGGTATCGCTTGGATTGACATTAATCGGAGCAAAAGGCACCACATCCGGGTACTTTTTCTTTACAGCGTCGAATATTTTCGGTAAATCGCTGACTGACTTGATATCGTCTGGCGTTAACCCGCTTTCTTTCAACAAATCGGCGTTATATACAAAGTTTAGCGGAACCGACATTCCTTTATTGGCGGGGATGCCATAAATATGCCCGTTCATCGTTGTCGCTTTCAGCAGGCCCTCACCGAAGTCTTTGTCCAGAATCGTTTTTGTTTCCTGACCGTATTTACTGATTAAATCCTCCAGCGGATACAGCTGTTTTTTAGCAGCATAACTCGGGAATTGACCTGGGCTGGTGAATAAATCCAGTTGCTCGCCGCTTTGTAGCGCCAAATTTACTTTTTGCGCGTAGTCTGCAGGTCCATACACTTTAAAGTCTACTTGCACATTAATCTTCTTTGTTGTAATTTTGTTGATCGCTTCATTTATGCTGCTCATATCATCGGGAATTTTATTGAATGATGGCAAGGCGATGACAACCTTTTCCATCTTACTGCTGGTCCCGTCCGACTTAGAACCGGTTGATTCGGTCGATTTATCAGTCCCGGTCGAGCAAGCTGTCAGGACAGTGCCGAACAATGTTACAGACATGACTGATGCTAAGATACCCCTTGTCCTTTTCATATCTTGAAGCCTCCTGAAGTAGTTTCTCTTTCTGAATACAATTTCAGTTTAATCCTTATCGATATATTTATCTTTAAAAAATCAGCGCTTTTTTTGTGAAAATCAGTGATGTCGGAAAAAGAAAAAGGCCCTTTCGGCCTTCTTTGCATTATTGTTTATGTTTGGCTCTAAAAGCATTCGGAGTCTCACCCGTTATTTTTTTGAAAATCGTTGAGAAATAAGAGATGCTGTCAAAACCAATCTCGACGGCAATCGTTCCGATGCTCTCGCTTCCTTGAATGAGCCGTTCTTTTGCAATAAGAATACGATACTCATTCAGGTAATCCTTCATCGATAATCCTGTCTTGTTTTTAAACATTTTCGCCATATAATCGGGTGACAAATAAACGCTTGCCGCAACATCCTCACGACTCAGTTCCTGATGGTAATGATTGTGGATAAACGTTTTCACCTTCTCCACAACACTTTCGGACTGCTTCACTTCTCTTAAATAATCGATTGTTTTATTGGTTATGAAAGCAGCCCATTTCATCATGTCCATGACACTATGTTCGGATTTCTGCAACAAGATTCCGGAGAAGTTATCGGAAAACAACTTATGTGCATGTATTTTATTTTTGTACAGTATCGAATAAACAAGCTGCATAAAGTCCTGTTTGATGGAATGCATGATGCCCGCGTCAAGTTTATTGCTTTTGGTGAGCGATTCGAGATCTTTTTTTAGCTTGTTCACGATTTGTACTTTTTCGCCTTCGATAAACAATGACTCGAATCCGTTCACATCAAGCGTATAGGAATCATTCGTTTCATAATCAAAGTGGTCTTCCTGGTAATGAACATTACCTTTATAAATAATGTTATTCCTGTCCATGACCTCCAAGATAGTTTTCGTTGCATGCAATACGTCAATCGGTACTTTCTTGCTTATATAACAGGTCGCAGTACACTGAAAATACTCCCGGCAATAACGGATTTGCTGACGGCATCTCGTTGTAATCTCTTCCAGCGGACTACTTCCACTGATGATCGTCGCAATATAGTAGCGATCGTCTTGCTGATAATTGATAACATGACTGAGTTGCAGATTGTCCAGCATCGTTTCTGAAGTCAGGTTGGAGAATGCATAGATGAAGGTGCTTTCATTCCAGTTATCCTCAATATCCGATTTGCCGATGCTCGTTAGCACTAGAAAGTAACCATGTTCCAACTCCAGAGGTAAGTCTCTCTTTCGAATTTCCCCATGAATCAGGTCTAAACGAGGGGAAATCTGGGCAAATAAAATATCCCTCCAAAAGCTTTGCTCGACAAACGATTTATTTTTTAACCAACTGGCACCGAATTGGCTGTATGCTTGCAGCCGATTTTTCGCCCTCAGCGTATTTACAGTTTTGGCGAGAGCCGCTTCGACCTTACTTTTGTCAAAAGGCTTGATTAAGTAAGCGTCCGTATTGTAAGAAATCGCCGTCGACGCGAATTCAAAATTTTCATGACAAGTAAAGAAAATAAATGCACAGTCATGATGGTTATCCCGCACCCATTTGATCATGTCCAATCCAGAACCCTTGGGCATTTCGATATCGCAAATGATGATATCCGGTTTATCTGCTTTAATAAGAACTTTGGCATCCGCAATATTATGCGCAGTTGATACGGCTCCAATTCCCAATGAATTCCAGTTAATAAAATCACACATGACCTCTATGGTAGGAATATCATCATCAATCATGAGACACTTCATTCTTTTCCCTCCTAAGCCTGATCCACGGATGACTGAAAAGGAATCCAAATTTCCACCTTTGCTCCGGACGGTTCGTTGTTGGAAATCTTTAATAAACCATCCCTTTTATAAAGTAAGCGCAACGTTTTTTTGATATTGGAAATGCCGATTCTTTGCCCCGTATCATTGACATTCGTATCGGTGGCATTCACTTCTTCTATGATCTCCGCAGGAAAACCTTCTCCGTAATCCTCTAGTGTAATTTTGACAAAGTCCTCTTGATGATACGAATACGTTTCCACTTTCATAAATATCGACAGAATATCACCGTAAACTAAGGCATGCTTAAATGTATTCTCAATAAAGGTTTGGATAAGAAATTGCGGCAGCCTATGTTGCTCCAAATTGGGTTCGATATCGATCATATGGAAAATGTGATTGGGAAATTTGATCTCTTGCATGTGGATGTAATTGGTCACGTGATCGATTTCTTCCCTTACCGTTACGTTTACTAAGCCTCCCTTGAACATATATCTGAGATGCTCCGACAAATAGTTGATCAGTTTCCTGATTTCTTCGTTTTTATTGTGATACGTAAGGCTTGAGATGGTCGTAATGGCATTCAAGAAAAAGTGTGGTTTTATTTGCATTTGAAGATACTTGAGCTCAGCTTTGTTACGTTCCAGCTTCTCTTCATAGGAATGGATTTTTAATTGTTTGATTTCTTTAATCATCGATGTAAATGAATGAAAGAGCTTGGCGAACTCGATGGATGCTTTATGCAGCGGCAGCTGGTAGTCCCAGTTTCCCTTCTCCAACTCTTTCGTCGCTTTGACAAGTTCAAGAACAGGCTTAATAATCTGGCGTGAAAGCGAAGTTAATACAGCAGGCACGATTATTAAGGTAACGACTCCAAGAGAAATAATCACCCATTGGATAAAATCCAACCCCGATAAAACGCTCTTCCGTTCTATCATATTCGAAAGCTTCCCGATCTCCGGAATGTCCTCTGAAATGACAAAATATTTGCCATCGAGCTTGTACGTAGTCTTACCGTTGTCCGGTAGCGGGCTCAAACGAATAAGGGATGGATCGGTCGCAGAAAGCAACCTTCCGTTTTTATCGGTTAATCCATAATGGTTTTGGGAATCTGACGTTTTTTTCACAACATTCATCAGGGTGTCCGCTTTTACAGCTGCGCCAATCATAATGTCCGACAATTTGAAGCATTTGATTTCATAATCAATTCCATTCAATTGAATCGAGGACCATTCCCTTCCGATCATCTTATTTCTCGCGAATTGTTCACTCTTTAAATAATCGGATAAAGTTTGATTTTCATTTGAACGTATGTTTTTGCCGAACTGCATCAAAAAGAGATGTTCACTGGGCTCCAAAATAAATAACGCGTCAATACTTTCGTTATTTGACACCTTCGAGAGCAATGCATTTTTTAATCGCAAGGCATCAAAGTATTTGCTGCTTTCGTCTTTTTTCGGATACAGAACGACATCGTCGATATGATTTTCAAAAACTTCGTTTAGATCTTTGGAGACGCTGTTCAATCGATTTTGGATATTCGTAATGTGAATCCCCATCGTGTATTTGGAGCTATTCACGATATTCGTTTCGACCACATTGAAAGAATATACATTGCTAATGATCAGAACCGCGACAAGTATGGCCAATACCAACGTAATTTGGAGCGAAAATTTGTATACGAACGAAACCGGCTTTGTCCTCTTGAACATATCAGCCTTCCTCTTTAAAAAAACATTTTTCGATTCGAAAATAAGCGAAAAGAGGCGTAAGCCTCTCTCCATTAATTCAACCTATTAAAATCATCATACAGCTTTCACCGCCGAAAAGCTCTTGCCAAAGCATCCAAATATCCGTTTCGGGCACGTTGGCTGATTTCCGCATTGGGTACAACGTGTTCGAAGGCATGGTAACATCCTGGATAAAGTTGAAATTCCACGTCGACGCCGGCTTGCGCCAGCCGTGCAACATACTCGATCGTCTCATCGCGAAACGGATCAAGCTGTCCAACACAAGTATATGTCGGTGGAAGGCCGGTCAGGCTCTCCGTTCTCATTGGCGCTGCATACGGAGAAATATCGCCATCGGCATGTTCGCCAAGATACATCTTCCAAGCCGCCAGGTTGTTTTCCCTATTCCAAACCGCAGGATCCGTGATTTCGTGGCTGGAAGGCGTCATATTCCGATCGTCGATCATCGGATATAGCGGCATTTGGAAACAGATGGACGGACCCCCTCTATCACGAGCCAGCAATGCTAAAGCTGCGGTCAACCCACCGCCCGCGCTTCCTCCGCCGATCGCAATCCTCGACAAATCGATATTCCATTCCTCCGCAGCACCAATTATCCACTTCAAAGCAGTGTAGCAGTCTTCAATTGCCGCCGGAAACGGGTGTTCAGGGGCAAGCCGGTAATCGGGGGAAATGACAATACAGTTGGCAGCCTTAACAAAACTTTCACAGAGACTTTGTTCACCGTTAGGGTGGCCTAACACATACCCTCCGCCATGAATCCAAAGTAAAACAGGCAGGTTCTTCCCATCCCTCTGAACCGGTTCGAATATTTTGATCAGCATCTCTTGATTGCCTACACCGGTAATTTTACGGTCGATGATTCGAACAATTTCAGACTTTAACGCTTGCGGTAAGGGGCTTTGCCTTACAATTGCCAAATCATCCGGAAGCCGAAAAAGCGGGAGGGACGTCAAAGATTCCCTAATTTCCGGTAACACTCTGTTCTTAAAGTCCATTCTACAAGCCTCCACTATTCTTACGTAGTACTTCGTTCAATTAATGTAACCGGTAAAGAATTGACCATCGGAACCTCCTCCCCTTCAATTTGTTTTGTAATTAATTCGATCGTTAACTCGCTCATCTTTTGAATAGGCTGCCTAATGGTTGTAAGACGCGGCACCACTAAAGATGCGATCTTCACATCATCATAACCGATGATTTTCATGTCTTCCGGAATCCTCTTTTTTAATTGATAACAGGCTTGCATAACCATAGTTGCGATCACATCGCTGCTGGCAAAAACACCGTCTACTTCCGGATGCTCCAGAAGGAAACGAACAATTGTATCCTCACTTGCCCCAGTATCTAGGTCGTGTACCTCTAAATTCAAGTGAACATATTCAACCCCTGCATGTTGCAGTTCCTCAGCAAACCCTTGTAACCTTCCTCCAGCAAGCAGACCATGATGATGCGGCCCGCCAACTCCACCTTGAATATATGCCAGCTTTCGGCAACCTTTGCCCACAAGTAACAGCGCTGCAAGTTTGCCACCCATCAGATTATCGGAGTTAATAACAGGAATCGTATCATCTACGACTCGATCGAAAGCTACGATAGGAAGGTTCAGATTCCGATAATGCTCGACATCCAAAACCATGCTGCCCATAATGATGCCGTCCACTTGATTCTTTTTCAGCATGTCGATGTATTTGCGTTCTTTCGTTACATCCCGATTCGAATTGCACAATAGAATCTTATACCCGCTTTGGTCAGCATAATATTCAAGATAGTGAGCTAATTCACTAAAAAAAGGATGAGAAACTGTAGGAATAATGAGGCCGATCATATTCGATTTTTTTCTGAACAAAGAACGAGCCATTTCATTGGGATGATAATTTAGCTCCTTCATAACCTGATATACCTTATCCCGTGTCGTCTGGCTGATATATCCCCGGTTATTGAGCACGCGGGACACCGTAGTAACAGAAACCCCGGCTTTTTCTGCTACATCATCAATTTTAGGCATTGCTTGACCACCTGACTTTTTTAAAGCCATTATACGCTTAATTTGCAATTTTTTCAGCCGAACTCCGTTCCATATTACAGGACCATTATTTCAAGGCCCCTTCCGTTATTCCTTTGATGATTTGGTTTTGAACAAAAAGATATAAAACTAACACAGGAATAACCGTCATGATTAATCCTGCCATCAAGGGTGCGTAATCAACAGTGTACGACGAGAAGAAAGTAAACGTAGAAAGAGGCAATGTCCTTTGTTCCGGCGACAGTAAGACCAAGCTGGGCAATAAATAATCATTCCAGATCCAGAGTACATTGAGTACGATGAGCGTTACGAAAACCGGTTTCAATAGGGGCAATACAATCTGGAAAAAAGTTCGCAGCCTCGAGCTGCCCTCTATAAAAGCCGATTCTTCCAATTCGTAAGGAATCCCTTTGATAAACCCATGGAAAGTAAAAACGCCGAAGGGAACGCCAAACCCCAAATATAAAAACAGCAGCGTTCCCTTCATATTAAGCAGACCCAGCTTTCCGTACAGCATGACCAAAGGAATCATGATAACCTGGAAAGGAAGCGCCATGGAGCCAAGCATCATGAAAAATAGCACAGTATTCAGTTTCCATTTATAACGAACAAACAAATACCCGGTCATTGACGAGAAAATAACAATAATGAAAACTGCAGCGACTGTAATGAAGATAGAATTGGAGAGTCCTTGCATGAATTTCATGTTGGTAAATGCAGCGGTGTAGTTCTCGAAATGAATATTACCAGGTATCGATAATGGATTTTCGACGAACTGCTGCGTTTTTTTGAAAGAGTTCATGACAACCAGCAAAAAAGGAATTAAAAATACAAATAAAATTACATACAGGATTACGGCTTTGATTCTTGATATGGACTGTCGAAAAGACATCACGATTCGACCTCCAATTTTTTAAGTAAGTAAGATTGAGTAAGCGCAACCAAGGCTACGACAGCAAATAAGACAACTGCTTCCGCCTGTCCGATTCCATATTGATTGGACAAGAAAGCTTTTTGAACGATATGATAGGAAGCTAATTCGGTGGAATGAAAAGGTCCGCCTTTCGTTAGGGCAAGGTTGATATCGTAAGTTAAAAATGAGCGAGAGATGGAAATAAAAATACAGATGACGATAGCCGGAATCGAAAGCGGCAATATGATTCTGCGAAGTCTTGCATAACCGTTCGCCCCGTCAATGCTCGCAGCTTCCAACACATCATTAGGAACACCTGAGAATCCGGCAATATAAATGATCATGAGATAGCCGACTAATTGCCAAGCTGTTGCGATGACGAGCGCCCAAAATGCGGTATCCGTATCCGTTAACCACGACGATTTAAACAATGCCCAGCCGTATTTATTCCCTATATAGGGCATGATCTGCGAGAATAGCGTCTGCCACAAGTACCCTAACACGATTCCGCCGATTAAGTTTGGAGTAAAAAAGCCCGTTCGAAGCCATTTCTCTCCTTTAACCCCGTTGGTCAACGCCAGTGCTATAAAGAAAGCCGCCACATTGGAGATCAATACCGTAAACACTACATACTTAATGGTAAACCACAATTGGGCGAGAAAAACTTTATCATGAAAAACT
This sequence comes from Paenibacillus phytorum, assembly GCF_013141715.1. GTDB lineage: Bacteria > Bacillota > Bacilli > Paenibacillales > NBRC-103111 > Paenibacillus_E > Paenibacillus_E phytorum. The sequence continues at coordinate 44,432 of NZ_WHOA01000233.1, forward strand.
TTCGTATAATTCGACAAGCCGACAATTGACATGTCGGCCGTTCGAACATCCCAATTCGTAAACGTCAAGTATAATCCAACCAGGAACGGGATCAAAACAACAGCAGCAAATGCCAATACGGAAGGAGCCCCAAAAAGCAGAAAGGTCCCCGTATTCCTTATATAAGTCTTACTCCTCATATCGCCTTAACCCCTATTTCCCAGCATTCGATTTCCAATAATCCTGAACCTCTGTCGTGAAAGCCTTTCGGTCGGTTTTTCCTACCATATATTTTTGCATGGAAGCTCCTGTCTTGGACCAATAGTCTTGCGGAAAATAATTAATGACACTGATATTCAGGACCTTCCCTTGGTCGACATATTTCGTTATGGCATCAGAAATCACATTCGACCCTTTTGCCTTTACATCCTTGTAGGGCAAGGACAGGCCCATCTTGGTCACAATCGCACTTTGCCCCTGCTCGCTTGTAACCATCCATTCGACGAATGCTTTAGCCGCTGCCTGCTGCTCGGGAGTAGATCCGGATTTATCGATAGCGAACAACTTCGGTTCCGTGTAAGCCACTTGAGCATTGCCGTAATCAGCCGGATTGTTGCTAATCGGTACAGGAATGATTCCAAATTCTTTATCTCTTCCTTCAAGAGTGCCAATTACAGCCCAGGTCCAATCCCCCATAAAATAAAACGCGGCATTACCTTTTGCAAAATCAGTGCTGTCTTTATTGTAATCTGCGACAAGCGGATCATTTTTTCTGGCATTGTATTTCTTTAATAAGTCGAATGTATCCATCAAACCGTTGAATGGCTGATTGTCAGCCAAATTCGCCTTGCCATTTTTCATATCCTCTACAAACTTACGGTTCTCTTCCACTTTTGGCGATTGCAAAGAATAGGCCAATCCCAGATAGTGAGCGCCTAAGGACCAATCCGCCCCGTGAATCATCACAGGCGCCTTGCCGGCAGCTTCGATTTTTTTGAACAATGCTTCCAAATCGTTACGGGTTTTGATGGAAGCCGGATCGAAAGCCCCCCCGATCGATTCCTCAACTACCCGTTTGTTATATAACAAGCCATAGCCTTGAGCAGTCCATGGAACGCCAAGGAATTTTCCGTCCAGCAAAGCACCGTCAACCGCCCCAGGCTTCGTTAGTTTTTCAAACTTCGCCTTCTCCGTCTCTAAGTCCATAAACTTATCTTTATATTGAAGAATCGTTCCCGGGTCAAGATTGGCTATTGTGGCCGGGTTGCCGGATGCTAACAGGGATTGAAATTTCTCTAACTGCGCTCCTCCGATTGGCGTCGGAATCAATTCAATCGTTACGTTAGGATTCTGCTCGTGATAAGTTTTAAAAAGGTCCTCGAACACGTTGTTTACTTCAGCTGAAGTATTAAAGAAAGTAAGCTTGACGCCTTTTGCTTGTTGACTGGCGCCCGGCGAGGAGTTTGGGGCCTTGTTCTGGGAACATGCCACCAATGAGGAAAGCAACAAAATCGAACAAATTCCCGCAGCGGTGATACTCTTCATCTTTTTCAAACCCTTTTCCCCCTTGAAACTGTATTTTGAATGCGCTACCAAAATTATGATAACCGATTGACTAAGTGTATGTCAACCGGTTGACATACACTTAGTTTTTATTTGGTACCTTTATTTCTGACAAGCACGTGGAGAGCTTTCTCGCATCCCTATGGCATCACTTTTATATCTTTGAACATCATTAAGCAGCCAAAAGCTATAGTGCGTCCGCTCTTCCCCGCCAAGCTCTAACCCAAACCGCCCAACAACAACTTCCTTCTTTCGATCGTCCAATATCTCCAAATTGCGATAGATTTTGCTCTTCTCTATCTTAAGCTGAACCTTATCCGCGACATCATCCGCTTCAGTTCCGAGGATGTCAATCAATGTAATCTCATTCCCCTCTTTGTCCGTTCCGATGGGATCATGCAAGGACACATCTTTGCGCGTTTTTTTCAAGGAGCGAAGATGTTTGTCGCCAACACTTCAGCGAATACTGGCATTCATAAGTTAAACCTCCGAATTCAACAATATTAAGTATTATTCGATAAAAAGCACCAAAATCCTCCAAATGAGCTTTCTAGGAAAGTATATTCATCATAGTTCACAAAAAGAAGAAGAAGTAAACCAAGTCGGTTTACTCCTTAAATAATGAGCTTATTTACTGAAAAGATAATTCATTGTAAGAGAAATAAGAATTATAGAAATACACATAAAAAAAAAAAAAAAAAAATGATAACTGTAACTTGTTTTGTCGTTTTTATTACACTAATTTTGATGTTTTTGTAATATGGTTTTGGCGCCTTCTGTATTATTTTTTGTCGTTTCGCATGATTATTGTAAGATGAATTGTCTTAAAATCGTGTTTCGCTGCACAAAAAAACACGATACCGAATTGGTTCGTGTTTAAATTTTCATCAATGTGATCCTAAGATACCTTTAAATTGTATATTATACTTCTTCTTTTAATTGTTTCGTAATTTTCAAGCATGGGTAGAAATGGAACTGTACCACCTAAGTACAAAACTTTAATATTACGAGCCATGACATAAACATGAAATGATTCTTCATTAGCTTAAATGAATTTAATAGATTTTGTGAATCATCAACTATCACATACTTACAACTCGATAATTTTCTTAATAAAATTGTTTTCAAATCTGAGGTAGGAATATTTCATGAATATATCCCGTCTTCTCTTAATAAAGAAATTATAAAATCTCTTTCATTTTATCGATATAAGGAGCTTGGGTTAACCTAACTATTATTTCGCCATCATTTATATAATTAAATTCTCTTATGATTTCCCTTGCAAAAGATGTTGTTCCAATCCTGAGTAACCATCGACAAACATGAAACTAGCTGGTGAGCAATTAAGAAAATTTTCAAAATTCATTTTGAGATCAGTAGACATATAAATTATTCCACTTTTAAAAATAAGTAATTATATTTTCCATTATGGCCAAATATCAGTAGCCTAATACCTACAGGATGTACGATCTGCCAGCCATCCGACATTTCGAGTTGGTCTAAGGCTTCGCGAATTCCGTCTATTGCCATCACTTCCCTCATAACCATGCTTCATTACAATCGCAAAGAGTAAGGGTACAAACGCCCCGGTCGGCCCGCCAATCTTATATCTCGAATCGTCTAACACGGAAATCAAGATCCCGGTCACGATCGTTGTGTATATTCCATACTCCGGCTTGAATCCCGAAGCAATGAGAAAAAATCCCTTCCGAGTGGAATGGCTATAATCCCTACAATCAAACCGATACCCGGTATATGCGGGCTTCATAAGGTCTTGATCTAAGATCATCCTCTTCCGGCTGAGAATAATTACAAATAAGCATTTCTCCTAACTTTCCAGATAACGACCCGGGTAGCTCGAATTTGACGGACTGATCCGATATATTCAGCAGCACCAACCAACGTTCTTGTCCCAAAACCCGTAAGTAAGCGTAAATTTCCGGGTCTTGTTCCACCAATGGCTCATAAGAACCGTAAATCATAACTTCATTTTCTTTCCGCAGCCGAATCAGGTTTTGGTAATAGTAAAATATCGAATCCGGGTCGGCCAGCGCCTGTTCCACGTTAATGCTCATATAGTTCGGATTCATTTTAATCCAGGGCGTTCCTTGGGTAAAGCCGGCCTGATCCAACGTATCCCACTGCATCGGCGTGCGGGAATTATCTCTCGATAGATGGAGAAGTTCCTCGAACACCATTTGCGGATCGCGGCCTTTCTCCACCTCCTCTTTATATTTATTCTTCATAGCAATATCGTCGTAGTCATCAATCGACTCGAAACGCACGCCCGTCATCCCGATTTCTTCCCCTTGATAAATGTAAGGCATGCCAGGGAGCGTATGAAGCAATGTAGCAAAGCATTTAGCCGATTCGACCCTGTAGGTGCTGTCGTTGCCGAACCTGGTCACGAGTCTTGTATGATCATGGTTATTGAGAAACTGCGAATTCCACCCTTTTCCCCACATCCCGTCATACCATCTCTTCTGAATCTCTTTGAAACGGTGCATGTCCCAGTGCGGCATGTAGTCGCATACTTCAAAATGAAATAGGGTATCAAGTTCCGCCCGATCTTCCCCAACATAAAGAAGCCCGTCCTCAGGTGTGACAAAAGGAATTTCGCCTACGGCGAAAATGTCATAATGCTTTAATACCTTTTCATTCATTTCCTGCAAATATTCATGTATACCCGGGTTGTTCCCTAAATACGAGATGTTTTCCGGTTGTTCCGCGTCAGGAAAGCCTTGCTGTTTAGCGAGCAGGTTGATGACATCCATGCGGAATCCGTCAATGCCCTTGTCCAACCAAAAGCGCATCATGTCATAAATTTCTTCCCGCACCTGCGGATTTTCCCAATTCAAGTCCGGTTGTTCCACCGCAAAAGAGTGAAAATACGATTCATCGGTACGCGGATCGTACTCCCACGTGGATGGAGTGAAGTAGGACCGCCAATTGTTGGTTTCTTTCCGCCAAATGTAATAGTCCCTTTTCGGGTTATCCTTGGAGGAGCGTGATTCGATAAACCATGGATGCTGATCCGAGGTATGGTTCACAACAAGGTCCATGATCAGCTTCATTCCGCGGGCATGGACTTCCTTCAACAGCCGCTCGAAAGTATCCATTGTCCCTGCCTTCGGCATAATGGACCGGTAATCGGAGATATCGTATCCGTTATCGACGTCCGGGGAACCGTAGCATGGATTCAGCCAAATGACATCAGCGCCTAATTCACGAATATAATCCAACTTTTGGATGACACCTTCCAAATCTCCATATCCATCTCCGTCGGTATCATAAAAGCTGCGCCAATATACCTGATAAACAACGGCTTCCTTCCACCATGTTTTTTTCATACATTTATGCTCCCATTCCCATTATCAATTGATAACCGGTTGTATTTTCAATAATTTCAACGGTCGGACGATCCGAATCGATTGTCCGTGTCAGCTTAACCGATAAGCGCCCTTCACCGACGCCGATATGCTCCGCTTTAAACTCGTTAAGTGTATTGGGCAGAAACGGATCAAGGGTAAAGGTTTTGGTTAACGCATCCGGAATCAGTCCTAAAATCACTTGTAAGAAGACGATGGACGTTCCCGCCGACCAAGCCTGCGGAGAGCAAGTAGTAGGATATGGTACAGGACTGCCTAGACCCGAATCATAGCCACAAAACAATTCCGGCAATCGTTGGTATTCAAAGAAAGTCGATGAAGCAAGCAGTCCTGTCATAAGCTCGGCTGCTTCTCGGTTATAGCCCATTCGGCTTAAGCCTAACAATATCATCGCATTATCGTGCGGCCAGACACTGCCGTTATGATAGCTCATCGGATAGTAACCGGTCGACTCCGTGCTCATCGTACGAATGCCATATCCGTTAAACATATCCGGTGCGATCAGCCTTTTCACAAGGTAGTCGGCACGTGCCGAATCGGGAAGCTCAGCCAGAAGCAAATGTCCCGGATTGGATGTAACGGAACGTACCTGGCGCTGCTCCTTATCGAGAGCGATCGCATAATATCGTTCGTCTTCCATCCAAAAGGACCTTTCAAAATGAGCTTTGCCCGCCTCGGCTTCGCGCTGCAATTTAACCGCTAATTCTTGTTTTCCAAGCCTCTCCATAATCGGAGCCAGCCCTTTTCGTGCTTGGTATACGTAGCCTTGCACCTCAGAAAGTGCAATGGGAGTAGCAGCATACGCTCCCGTATCATGCACGATCGAATTTGCAGAGTCTTTCCATCCCTGATTCGGAAAGCCTTTTTCCGCCTCTTGATGGTAGGTGAGGAACCCATTGCCAGCCTGATCGGCTGCATCGATCCATTCCAACGCACGGATCACATTCGGCATTAACTCTTCCACAAGAGCAAGATCACCTGTCCAGCGTACATACTCTACAATCACCACTAGAAACAACGGAGTGGAATCTACAGAACCGTAATACGGGGAAAACGGCGACTGGTTCGTATTCGCAAGTTCGCCGAAACGGATTTCGTGCATAATTTTTCCTGGCTGCTCATCCCGCCAAGCATCGTTTGCCGTTCCCTGATAAGCCGCCAGCGTGCGAAGCGTTCCCTTCACGCTGTCCGGATTGAGAGGAAGCATGAACAATGATGTGATCAGGCTGTCCCGTCCGAAAGGAACGGCGAACCATGGCAGCCCGGCCACCGGTATGTCGCCATAGCCTACGTCGGTCATAAGCATCCGTAAATCCTGCACTCCGCGCCGGTATAATCCGTTGAAAATGCCGGAGTCCGTCGTAACGCTGGTTGTTGCTTTATACCATTCTTCGTATGATGTTTCCAGAAGCTGAAGCCCGTCCTCGAATGTTCTTTTACTCGTCTTACGTTGATCCTGCAATATAGGTGCAATAAAGAAGCATATTTGCTTCGTTTGCTTCGGCTCCAGCGCAACGGTGAAATGAATCTCCCCATTCAAAGCAGCTGCCGTTTCCTTCTCATCCCAGCGGATAAGCGTTTCTCTTTGAATGTTGTCCTTTCCTTCATAACGGATGGACAGCTTTTGTTCGTTCAGTTCCCTGCCGCTTATATGCCCAACGTCACCTGTACGGTATTTCCGGACGATAAACATGTCCTGGAAATCAACATCAAAGTGAACAGCGAAATCAAACTGTACCGCGGCAGGAAAATAATTGGTGAGCGACACATTCTCGTACAGGGTGCCGTCATAGATATAACGTTCCCTGATAATTTCAATGGCGCCTGCATCTTTCTCCAACTTCATAAGCCGAATGGCAGCAAAATAGCTCTTGTCCGCTTCTGAAGACAGCAGCGACGGTTTTTCTCCGTCGATATAAAGCTCCATACGGCTTAAAAAACGGGTATCGTTCGTATATAGCCCATGTCCTTTTTCATCGTTACCGGCTACATCGCCATTCAAATCTGTAAGAAAAAATAACCCGCCTTCTTTTATGACACGATAATCCATCTGTCGCCCTCATTCCTCTGTAAATTCATGTAGTCAAGCATTAGCTCATCCTTTGATACCGGTGCTGGATACGCCTTCGATATATTGTTTTTGGAAAATGAAGAAGAAGACCAAAATCGGAAGCGTGGTCAGCACTACACCTGCCATAATAAGCGGCGTATTTTCGAAGAATGCGTCTTTAAGGCTGTTCAAACCGACAACGAGCACATATTTCTCCGGAATATTAACCAACGTACTCGGAATCAGGTAACTGTTCCACGTCCCTGCAAAAGCAAGAATCGACATCGTAATCAACGACGATTTAGCGAGCGGATAAACAATCCGCCAGAAGGCACCCATTTTCGACAGTCCGTCCAATCGGGCCGCTTCAATAAATTCACCCGGTACGCTGACGAAAAACTGCCTTAACATGAAAATGTACAAACATTGATAAAGAAAAGGAACCGTCAAAGCCGTAAAGGTGTTCAACCACCCCAAGTGGGCTACATTCACGTAAACCGGAATGAGGATCATGTGATACGGAACCATCATCGTTCCAACAACAATCCAGTAAACGATTTGCTTTCCGGCAAAGTCCAATTTCGCAAGAGCAAACGCAGCCATCGGATTTATAATCAAATTTCCGAGAATAACCAAACCGGTTATAATTACGGTATTAATTAGCCATTGCGGAACGTTATAGGCTTCATTCGTAAAAAACAGCGCGTAATTTTTTAAGGTCAAATCCGATAATGCCGTAAACTTGTTGACGTCCTGCAAACTGACAAGCGACGTGTATATCGTGTACAAGAACGGAAGGGCAAAGATAAATCCAAATAGGATAAGCAGTGCGTAATTTGTAATACTAGAAACCCTTTTTTTAGCTGACATTCAACGTCACCCCTTTTCATCCAGCAGTTTCTTCTGAAGAAACGTAATGATTATGATGATAAAGAAAAATAAGACGACGGCCGCACTACCGTAACCGATATTCAAATAACGGATTCCGTTTTGGTAGAAATAAGTTACGACCGTGCTCGTTGCGCCTGCCGGAGACCCCAGGGCGCCATACCTTGAAATCGCCGCAATTTGGTCGTAGATTTGAAAACCGAGAATCGTGGAGACGGAAACGACAAAGAAGGTGATCGGCCTCAAATAAGGCACGGTAATATAACGGAACTGAGACCATTTCGATGCCCCGTCGATTTGTCCCGCTTCATAAAGATCTTTCGGCACTTCCTGAAGGGCCGATAAATACACGATCATGCTGAATCCGCTCTGTTGGAAAATGAACAGGATCGCAACGAACAATAAGGCATAACTGGTACTGGCATACCAGGTAACATTCTCAAAACCGAAAAGAGCAAAAAATTCAGTGACGAAAGTGCCCTTTTTGAACAGCGTCATAAATACGGTTGTCACCGCGATTTGCGAAGTGATATAGGGAATGAAAAAGATGGTTCTGAACAATCCCTTTCCTTTCACCTTCTGATTGACCAAAATCGCCATAAGCAAACCGAGGGCTGTTTGAACCGGTACCGCAATCAAGACAATTTGCAGGGAATGAAGAACCGCCCTGTAAAATTCCGAGTCCTGCAATATGTTGATATAGTTTTGCAAACCTATAAAATTCGCTTCATCCAAAGCAGCGAAATTCGCGTCCTGAAAGCTTCTGATAAAAGACTGTAAAAAGGGATAAAAAAACCACCATGCCCATAATATTAAAAAAGGCAAAGAGAACAACCAGCCGACTGCCATATCCGAATCCGTGACGGAACGGAACCATGACTGCTTCTTTGCGCTATTTACGCTAACATTTGCAATCTGTTTTTCATAGCCAGCCATTATATTCCTCCATTCACCTTGTAATGTTCTGTGGAAAAAAAGGTTCCCGTTTCACAAATGGAAACGGAAACCGATCAATTATTTGAATTGCGACTGAATGCTTTCGAGAATTTCTTGAGCCGATTTCTTCGCTCCGCCTAGAATGTTCGCTTCTAACTTATTCACCAGCTCGTCTTTGAATTTCTTCGTTTCCGCCGGGTATCCGAAGTCCGTGCTGTAAGCAAGAGCAGGTTCAACCGCTTTGAATTCCGGGTTTTCCGCGAAATACTTGGAGGAAAGGCTTGTTACCGCCGAGTTGCTCCCCAATTTCATGAATTCTGCTTGCGTTTTCTCATTAGTCATATAGTAAGCTGCCTGTACTGCCGCTTCTTTGTTCTTCGCATCTTGAAGGACCACATAAGCATCAGCGATCATCGTGCTTCCTGCAACGGTTCCTTTCGGTACGGGAACTACCGCGTATTTCAAGCCAGGAGCAGCATTTTTCAAGAAGCTTTTGTACCAATGCCCGCCCGTTGTCATAGCGGCTTTTCCGTTCGCGAATACCTCCCCATCCCAGCCAAAGCCGACGGATTTAGGAGTCACTGCGACACCGTCTTTATACATGTCAAAAATCGATTGCAGCGCTTGTACGTTTTCCGGAGAGTTGATCGTTTTACCGTTACCCCATCCACCGCCGAAGCTTTTTGCGTAATTTGTAATATGGTAAGGATCAAGATTGATTGTGATACCGTGTACGTCTTTCGTTGTCAACTTTTTCGCTGCAGCCTGAACTTCTTCCCAAGTTGTCGGATAAGCGCCCAGTCCCGCATTCTTCCACATCTCTTCGTTGATGAAGAACATGGCCGGAGAACTGCTGTTAGGAATACCGTATGACTTGCCGTCCACTTTCCAAATATCAGTCGATGCGTTGCTGAATTTGTTCATATCCACGCCTGCGGGTTGAATCAAATCGTCCAGCGCGGCGAACAAACCTTTGTTGATATACTCATAAGAGCCTTCATTCGAGATTTTAATAAAGTCAGGCGCCACTTTCGCTGCGATTTCACCTGGAAGCGCGTTCCAGAATTGATCGCTGCTCGGGTATTGTTTTATTTTGAGCTCAATGTTCGGATACTGCTCCGAAATGGAACCAGCCGCCGTTTGATAAATCTTTAAATCCTCTGCGGTACCCCAGAAGCCCATCGTTACCGTAGTTTTTTTGTTGCCTGCATTTCCGTCAGCTCCGGCTTGGTTACCGTTGCCGCCGTTGTCTTTGTTGGCGCCGCAAGCCGCCAGAACGAAGATTAAAGTAAAACAAAGCATAAGCATTGCCGTTAGCTTTATTTTTTTTCTCATGATGCTTCCCCCTATATGAAGATGAGTATTTACTTTCTACATGTAATGTTAAAGGTTGTGCAAACAAAAAAAAATTAATCAAATTATGATTAATTTAATATAATGGAGTATTCTTATTTCTCATGATCTCTAGTGGGTTCATCATAAAAGCGCATTATTTATTTAAATTTACTTTTATTTATCGTAATCAACCTATCTCCTTGCGATACTCTTTCGGAGCCATGCCGACATATTTATGGAACACAATCGCGAAATGGACCTGGCTGTTGAATCCGACCATTTCGGCGATTTCATAAATTTTATAATTGGAGTCCTTCAGTAACTCTTTGGCCCTGCGAATTCTAATTTCATTTAGATAGTCAAATAGACCTCGGTCCACTTCTTGTTTGAATAGACGGCTAATATAATTCGGACTGGCCTTAAAGATGTCGCCTAACATTTTTAATGAAATCGATTGTTGATAGTTCGTTTCGATATATTGAATGATGTTCCTTATGAGCGGATTATATTCCTTATTCGTACTGGAAAGTTTAGCTTTCAGCTTTTCATTGAATAACGCGTGATAGTAAGTGGATAATTCAACAAAATCCTCAATCTCTTGCTGATCCGTGTTATTTCCGGAATAAGTTTCGCCTTCCTGCAGCATAAAATGAAGTCCTTCATAAATTTTTTTCACATCTCGCTCTGTCAGACATTCATGCTGCTCAACATATTGCTCCCACGCTTCCAAATTCACGGCAAACATTTCGTATTTCTCTTCCTTTAATCCGTTTTTCATAGCTACGACATAATCATGAATCTGTTCGAGCTTCTGCTCTTCATCCTCATTTCGGGCACGGTAATAGAAAACCAGATCGTTCGGTTGATAAAATTTCATTTCCAAAGCTTGCTTTGACTGTCTGAACGCTTGACTGAAGTTTCCAAAAGAGTGAAACGCCTCGCTGATTCCGAATACCGTATCGATATTGATAAACCTTTTAAGTGAAGAATGGATCATATACAGAATATCGTTTACGCGGGAGAAGGATTCCTTAACACTCTTGGAACGGCTGTAGCTAACCATGACTGCATACAAATTTTCTTCCATCCGCACACATTCAATCTCGCTCTCTTTGGAGAGCAGCCCGTTCATTAGGTTTTGGATCGTATTCGGCAGAAACGCCGGACTTTCTTTGGTATACCGTTTCATAACCTGGTAGTATTGTTTTACCGTAAATACGATTACGTACAGATTGCCTTCCTTTAATTTGGTCAGTCGGGCATCATCCGTTTTACCTGCCAACAAATGATGAAGCAGCCTGTCCCGTTCCTGTTCGGCATTCGGCTCCTGAGGCTCGCTTTCGTCATCCGTTGTGATATCTTCTTTGAGGCTATTTAAAACGTCTAGAATTTCCTCAATGCTCATGCTTGGTTTATGAAAATAATCAACGGCTCCCAGTTTCATAGCCTTCTTCACGTAAGCGAAATCATCAAAGCTGCTGAGAACGATGACTTTCGCCTTCATTCCTTTGGCTTTCATTTCTGACAGCACCTCGAGGCCGTCTTTTTTCGGCATTTTGATATCCAGCAGAACGACGTCAGGGTTCTTCTCCTCTATCAGCTTTAACGCCTCTTCGCCGTCAGCTGCTTCCCCAACAATCTCCACTCCAGAGCCCTGCCAGCCTATCGATGATTTAATTCCGATCTGAATAAGTGGCTCATCATCTACGATAATCAATTTCATTTCGTTTCACCTTCATGATTGTTATTGATGACAGGCACAACAATCTTAGCCACTGTACCACTCCCCTCTTCGCTTGTGATCCATAAACCATAATCTTCCCCAAAATGGAGTTTAATCCGTTTGCGTATATTTTTCACACCGATCTCATTTAACTGATCACCTGTTTTGCTGGGCTCATCTTTCCGGCGTTCGGCATTAAATCCTCTGCCGTTATCAGCAACAATCATGTTTAAGCTGCCGGAATCTTCAAAAATGCTAACCGTTAATTCACCTTTATAAGGGATTTCATCAAACCCATGGAATACTGCATTTTCGATTAAAGGCTGCAGCAGAAACTTCAATGTTTTGTAATCCATAACAGCCGGATCTATGTTGAAAGAAACCTCGAATTTATTGAAATAACGAAACTCCAAAATTTTCGTATAGCTTTTGATGAACACCACTTCGTCGGAAATGGTTACATAATCACTCTCCGTCTTGGCCGTAAACTTGATCACGGAGGTAAAAGCGGTAAGCGCTTCTTCGATTCCCGATGCCCCCTGAATCTTCGCCATCCACTTGATGACATTAAGCGTGTTGTAAATAAAATGAGGCTTGATTTGGGATTGAAGCGCCAGCGCTTCCAAATTCCTTTTCTCCTGTTCATCTTGATAAATCTGTTGAATCAGCCTGCGAATTTCCTTGAGCATATTGTCGATCGTAACACTGATTTTACCGACTTCCCCTTTCTGGATATCGATTGTAACATCCAAGTTCCCTTGAGAGACCAACTTCATCTTTCTTTGAAGATTTAATAAAGGCTTAGTAATGCCCGTGGCAATATAAATCGAACTGAGCATGGATAGACCCAACAGAACCAAAAGGGAAATGGCTATCGTTCTTACGATCGTGTTGACGAAAGCGAATAATTCGTTCTTAGGGATAATCGTAACGGCCATCCAATTCGAAATATGAGAGGTAGAGGCGATAAAATACTCGTTATTGTTTTCCAGTAATCCTTTTTGCTCCCCGTCCATGTGGACAAAGTCATTGCCGATAACATCAGCTGCCCATTCTCCGATTTCTCGCTTATTTTTGCTGTATATGATCCTTCTGTCCTCATCGATCAAATAGAATCCGGTGTGCGTCGTAAAACGAATGTCGCTCCATAACGTCTTCAACTTGTCCACACTAATATTAAGCAAAATAAAACCCAGATTTTCTTTCGAATAGGGGTCGACGATCGCCCGGCCGATGGAGACGACCGGAGTATTGTCATAGGACATCAATTTTTCGGGATGCACCCCGATCGGTACAAATAATCCTTTATTTTCAATGATCTTCCGGACATAAGGTTCTTGTTGAAACTCAGTTTCCAAATACGCATGATTCATGTAATCGTCATTACTTCTACCTATGACCATCCGATTTTTGCTTTGGTAAATGACCACGGAATCAATCAAATCGGAATACAGCAGAATGCTGTTCTTAATTATTCCGCCCGCCGTATCGTAATCCTGGCTTCTCTCGTACAACGGATAAGGAGAAGCCGTGTAATCTTTGTGCATCATCTGTAATATGGCCTTATCCTGCACGGGATACATGGATAAGCGCAGTATCGGATTAAGCGATGTATCGATATTCCTGACGATTTGTTTATTGCTTTCAACGGCTGCATCCAGAATCATGTGCCGATTGGATTCGACATACAGCCATGACAAGGTGCCGCCAATAATGATAAAAGGGATAACGATAAAGCAAGCAAATGTTAAGATCAGTCTGTTTCTTAAGGTTAATTGTGTAAATCTTTCTTTCAATCGTATCATGAAGACCCGCTCTTTCCATTGCATTTTTGCCGCTATTTCAGGTTAACCTAGTTTGCAAGCATTTTCACCCTTATTTATATTACCAATTTAAGATTCATAAAAACAACAAGATCTCCTGCAATAAATTCGAGAGAATCTAATTGAGGCTTTTCCTTTATAGATATTCAATTGATTTTTATAAAGAAAACGAACACAAAGAAAATTAAAGAAGCTGACGCCGGTATAGAGTACCGACGTCAACTTGCCGCCTAGGGGCTTTTTTTTCAATCCCGATATTCTAACGTTATCGTCGTATATAGCTACTTCCTAATCATTTATTTGAGGGTACAGGCTGACCGTCTTTAAACTCGCCTTCAAAATCGAGTTTGCCATCTTCATAATACTTTCCCTTGCCGTTGAATCTTCCTTGAACCTCATGACCCTCATAAATTAATTTGCCGTCAACATTAATACTTGTCACATAACCGTCAGGAATCCCGTTCGGAGAGACTCCTCATGTGTGGCGTCATAATTAATGAGAATTTAGATTCCTAAAACCTTGATATATCAAGGTTCCTTTTCACAATTAGTGAGAAAATGAATGAACTGAGTTGTTCAAATCAATCATAATTGTTGAGACTATCAGCATTCACAAAATGTATACTTTATACATAAAAATGAATAACTGTTCCTTCAAACTAAAATCCATAAATACACCAATCCAAGTTACTGATCGAAGGATGAGTGGATATTTGCTTCCCCAGGCTTCCTCGAATCGGTCAAGTTCAACAAGAACCATTTCTTCAGATGCGGCTTTGTAAATGGGCTTTTGATCGGCCGTGTTACCTTCTTCAAATCTTTGTAAGAGACATAGCGGGTGGAGTTACGTATTTGGTGGATGATGCACTTTGGATCTCTGCCTTTGGATAGCAGACCGAGATGGCTTGTGTGAAGCCTGTTAAATTGTCAACACACGTGATCAGGATATCCTGTACGCCACGATTCTTCAGGTCATTTAAGACGCTTAGCCAGAACTTTGCAGACTCGTTTTCACCGATCCACATGCCTATGGTTTTAGGCAAATGACCTAATACAGAGCTTGAAAAAGGAACTCTTTCTGTAGTGGAGCTTGATAAATTGCTTTTAGAACGCAGCTCAGTAAGTCGTTTGGTTGATAGCTTTGTAAAGATGCCTGCTAGCTACGAGGCAGCTCGGTCCCTACCTCGGTTGGACTTTCACCAACTAGTTGTGCCTAGCTTCGCTAGGCACACTATTCAACTATCCTACCCTTCCCTCGGTTTTAAGGGTTTATCTCACTTTTACTCACTCATTCGCAGGATTCCATTGCCCTGGATAACAGTTGTCGTCCGGAAAGAAAGCTTATTAGACTCTGTCGTTCCAATTTTGGACATGCGGGAACAGAAGAAACCCTATGGAACATTTCTCCAAGTGCTTGGGTATAAAACTGGAATGTATATCGTGGGAATTAGACATAGATGTTAAATTAATAACTATTCCAATGCCAAAACTCAATATCCAGACGACAGCACCAATTATTACGATTACTAAAACCTACACAGATTAATTTGATGAGAAGTGTAAAGGTTAACAAATCACTTCTTGTTGATCCAATTCACGCTATGGCAATATCACTTTGTTCTTGTCCAAAAAATCAGCTAAGAATATAAGTTCTTGTCTGTATTTACGGTAATAGTTATATGTTCTTGTACAATAATTCGGCAAAAGATATAAGTTCTTAGCACAAATATTAATTGTTTATTCCTTTTAAGACGTCCCTAAATAGTATTTAAAGTGGTTTTTAACACTCTTTAAATGGTGAAATATTATACGTTGAACTCCACCATGTCAAAGGATATAAGTTCTTGTCCAGCATCAGTAAAGGATGTAAGTTCTTGTCTTGCGAAAAAGACAAGAACTTACATCCTTAAAATAATAAAACCGCGCTGCGCGCGGATCTCTATAGATATATGTTCTTGTCCTCTTACATAATTGTCTTCGCAGGAGAATCTAGTTTGCCCCCGATATTCCCGAAGAACGAAGGTTTTCGCTGGGGCTTGGTGCCATTTTGGGAAAAGGACATTAAGGTCGGGTTTAAGATGATTAACGCACGGGCCGAGACCGTTCAGGAAAAGCCTGCCTTTGGCCGTCTTCTGAAAAGCCAGCGTGTCATACTACCGGCAGACGGATTCTATGAGTGGAAAAAAGAAGGGGCGGACAAGCAACCGTACCGGTTTGAGTTGGAGGATAAATCCGTCTATGGATATGCCGGTCTATGGGACGAATGGACGCAGCCTGACGGGGAAAAGCTGCGGAGCTGCACAATCATTACCACAACCCCGAATGATCTTGTTAAAAATGTGCATGACCGCATGCCGGTTATTCTGGAGCCATTAGGCGTTGATACCTGGTTAGATCCGGACAATTCAGACAAAGAATTACTTCAATCCTTGCTCGTTCCCTTACCCGCGGAACAGATGGTAAGGTATCCCGTTTCGAAAGGACGTCGGAAAGGTTGCAAATAACGGAGCGCAGTTGATCGAGAAAATAGAGATAAACAGTAAATAGAGAGGGGGGATCCTACTTTGGGATCCTGCCTACTTGCCCTAATTACGACTCAGATGCTCCCACCGTATTTTGGTGATCTGCTCGTTGGGGTAAAGTACGTTTGTCCGATTCGGCCTAGCGGGAATTCTCTCATTTTATGAATTCCCACCTTAATCTCCTTGCAGTTGGTTTTTTCATACTATAATCAAATTTTC
>NZ_WHOA01000234.1 GCF_013141715.1 Paenibacillus phytorum
TGCGGCAGCCCTTCATGTTTAAATATCGTTCCCCATTACAGCTAGTAATCAATCAAGATCCGTTTTTACTCTTCATGCGAGACCAGGTTGCCACTTGCCAAGATTTACTCCTTCTTCGCTCTCGGTGTGCTTTTGAAGCCGATCGACTTGTGCGTGCCGTCGCAGAACGGTTTGTTGCCCGATTCTCCGCACCGGCACAACGAGAACGATTCTTTGTGCTCGAACGGGTTGCCTTCTGCGTCCACCAGCTCGACCGGCCCCGTCACCCGAAGCGATCCGTTGTCGTTCACTTTAATTGTCACTTTGTTTTCGTCTGCCATTAGTTTACCTCCTATGTACGATAGTTAATATACAAGTATATCCAGTAATCACCAGAAAAAGACGAGCCAATCGTTCACTTATGGCAGATCGACACAACAATCCTGCAGGTTACTTTAGTAAAGTTACTACCTAAGATTACAATCTCGAATATGGTAAATTTAATAGACTAGGCACCTCTTCCGGGAAGTTTGTCATACATAAATCAAAATTATACTCATTTATTTTAAAATGAAGTTCGCCGTCACCATTACTTTCGTAAAAAATATCTTCTTCCTGTAAACAAGTTTTGACTTCTTCAATGAAAATGGAATTTGTTACTCCAAAACTAACATTCATCGTTGGTGTTAAAGCAGACATTGAAATAGGTATCCATTTTCTTTTCTTAGAAGGAATAACTGCATGTGCTGTTCCCCCAATTGCGAAATGAGTAATGATTTCTAGTAAATTCCCGTCTCCGTCTCGAAAATATACATTTTTCCCTGTCTCAAAAGCGTCCACAATTCTGCCATCTGGCCACTTTAGAAGTGGAATACGTTCCTTATCGAACCACTTTACTACATTTTCAAATTCTGAATAAGGAACCTCGAAGGCAAAATGTGCTGGAGCTATTGGGTCTGCAGTTTCCTTGAATCCTAAGATAAAATATTCTGTCGGTAGAAAACGTATTTCGTTATCTGATTCATAAATAATCGGGAAGCATAACAGATCATGGTAATACTGCTTAACACCTTGCACTGAAACCGTATTTAACTGTAATCGAGCAAAATGAGTAATCATGTTTTTTCACACCTTTGTATTTTATGGTTTATTTTACCATGTTATAGATGTCCGATGGGTGATGATTTTACACTGACTGTTCGTTAAACTCCCTGTTATTTCAAATGAAAACAAGGAGCAGCTGCCGCGGCAGGTCTGCTCCTTGTTTTGTTCGATTATTGTTCTGCGTTAGCAAAATCACTATTTGAATATTTTAAGGTTTTTAACCCTCATTGGAATTACCACTCCGTAATCTAAGCTGTTTTGTTTAGAAGTGTTGAATCTACACGAGCTTTGGCAATTATCATTTGTTTTTGTCCATATCAATTGTTTTATTGATCTTATTGAAAGCATTAATTAATTCATCGAGTTCCATCGAACAATGAAGACATCTAGGGTCTGAAAGACCATATGTTCTAGCGTATTTATTTAATTGTTGCCGTTTCTCGTAAATGGCCTGATCGATTGCTGAAAGGTTGTCCGCAGCTTGTTCATGCAGCGCCTTTGATAGCTCCCGCTTCAAAGGAAACTTTCCCATGGATTTGTATTTTTCATTTGATATACACTCCTTCTCAACTTGTTTAACGATGATTGAGTAGAAGGTATAGCGAGGCGGTTGAGCTGGTGGCGGCTTCGACCATTGATTCGCACTAAAAAGCCGGGAGTGTTCATAGTTTTGGTTCTTTATTTTCGGCAGAGGCAGAAGAATATCAGGAAAAAGAAAACCCAGACTTCCAAAGAACGCACTGCTTCCAGTAACGAATGATGCGCCCCCGCCCGTTGAACCGTTTCCTGTATAAAGAGTCAACGGGGCGGAAAACCAAGCGCTCGCGGGATCCGTACGAATCGGAGTTTCTTCGGATTTTCCTGTCTGTTTCTTCGCGGCCTTCTGTGGCTCGATCAGAGCATTCACTTCCGCCGGAACGGGCAATGATAATCCGAGATTCAGCCTCGGTAAGGCCGCGGGAGGATCAGGAACTCTGGTCGTGGTACTCGGAGATGATTTTCTTTCCGAGTCGTCTTTCCACTGATCCGCTGCCGGAGCTAACTTGATCGGTGCATCGGATACGTTACCGTTCACTGGAAAAGGTCTAGCGGTAGGACCTTCATTCCCACTCGTATTGAAGTGCAGATTCTGGGCTCCGTCTGTACCAGTAAGGGGTTCTTTCTTTCCTACGTCAGCCTTTCCTCCATCGATCAGAGGGAGATTCGACTGGCTCATGCTCGGCACTGGGATATCCGTCACAGGCGTTTTCACTTGAACGGCCGGGTTAACCACCTTGATTTGGGGTGCTGGTATCAGCGTCAATGGAACTTCAGCCTGAACCGCAGGCGTCTTTACTTGCACGAGTGGCGTGTCCACTTTTGCGGCAGGCAAGTTTACCGACACCAACGGTATCAGATCAGTGGATACTTCCGCCTTCGCTGATGGAATGTCCACATTAACCAAAGGCGTGTCAACTGAAATGGAGGGCGTTATCACCTGCAGATCGGGAAGCAGACTGTGTCCAGAAGTTCTCTCCGCAGAAGGAGTCGAAACAGGTGGCAAAGACGCGCGCGAATCTTTCGCCTGGTTAGTGGAGGGTGGAGCCGTCTTTCCGATGTCGGGCAGAATGTTGGATAAAATTGGAAGATCCGTTACCACTGACGTCAAATTTATTTGTCCGGAAACCGCTTTCAGTGAATTCTCAGACCCGGAGTCTTCACCAGCATGCTTGGCTGAGTAGACTGGGTCCCCTGTTAGGTTCTTCAGCGACTCCAATAGAGCGGCCTCGGCTATGTGGGGATACGCATTCTGCTGTATAAACGCCAGAACGAATACGATGCACAAACTCCCAAACCAGATCGTTCCTTTCGTTCCTGAATGCTTTGCAAACATGCTGTTTCTCACCTCCTTCCCGGCCAAATTATGTGGGGATACGGATTCCTAACATCGTCCACGTGATAACCCTTTCAGAACTATTGACACTTGAAATCAGGCATTTGTTCCAGACATGCACACACAACTGCTTCCAAAAGTTTATTTCAACCACGAAAGATACTGCCTCTTTTGTTGCTCTTTCTGTTGATACTGGACTTAAATCAGTACTAGTTACTTTAAATCCGTCATTAGCCAACCCTATTGCTTGAGTGCCGATACCGTAGGAAAAGTCTCAATGTGAGACACTCTCTTTGCACGGACTCGTGAGTTTTGAATGAATGATTTTGCTTAAAACGCTTAACGCCGTTGTCAGTCTACAACTTTATTTTCACGGTCTAACACTTTATTTTTCAGTCTAACACTTTATTTTCTCAATACAGTATTAGCAATCCTGCCACTTAGGGAGTTAATTGTTCCCACAATCTTTACTTTGTATCCATTAAATGGATTATGTATATAGTTCGATTCATTAAGAATTTTTATTAGGGTACAGGGCAATCAAACTGTGATCGACTGGGTGAGTTCACATCCTTTAATGATTCAACTAGCTACCGCCTCCCTCTGTTTCTCCTATCTTTCAAATAAACTAAAGGTGAAATCCTGCGAATTCATGATCTAGAGAGAGCATCAGTAATCATATCGAGGGAGCATTATAGACTTGTGGCATGTCGAACAAAAAAAGCAGTCCAAAACTTAAATAATAAAGTTCTAGACTGCCATTATTTTGTTGAACTATCGTTTCCGGAAGGCTAGTTATCTATGAAGATTTCGCATGATTGATGACGGTTTCGATATAGGCTTTAAGAGTTTTAATGAAGGTTCGCATGGCGTATCCGACATATCTGTCACTGCGGTAGATTAGACAAATGTCCTGAGAAGGCGTAGGATTCCGCAGGTGCAGTACCTTTATGTCTTTATTTTGAAGAGTATCCAGTAGCAATCGTGGCAGTACACAAGCCCCTACTCCGCTCTGTACCATCTGGAGGAGGGAGGATAACGTTGTTGTCACCATATGTGGTTGCAGAGTAAACCCCTTATCCATGCAGTAGCGGTCGATCAGCTTGCGACATTGATGGTCGGGTGGGAACATGACCATGTTTAAGGCATTCAGCCTACTCAATGGGATGAAATTCTCTGTGGCAAGGGGATCATTTGTACTGACGGCCAATGAAAACTCTTCGTGAAATAGAGGAATTGATGTGAGCCGTTCATCGCTAACGGGTCCGATCGTTACACCAACATCGATGCTGCGGTCCAGAACTTGTTCTGTTATTTTCGTAGTTTCCAAAAGAGAGAGCGAAATGGTGGGATAGGTCTGATGGAAGTTCAGCAGTAAGGCATTAAACATGAGATCCGCATCACCGGGCAAGACACCGATGGATAGCGATCCGCCTTGCATTTGCTTCAGGTCAGCAATGGCATCGCTTGCTTGCTGCAGATGCCCGAGCACGGCCGCACCATGTTCTTGTAGAATCGCTCCGGCTTCTGTGAGGACAATTGTTTTTCCCACTCGATCGAACAGGAGAACGCCTAATTCTTCTTCCAATCTCCTTATCTGTTGGCTGATGTTGGGAGCACTGACTCCCATCTTATCGGCAGCTCTCGTGAAGTGAAGTTCTTCACAAATCGCCATAAAATACTGTAGTTGCTTTAACTCCATAGCTCACACTCGCTTTCAAAAGCATCGCTGAACGCATGTTCAATAATTATTGTTGCTTCATCTTCTTTCACTGTCAATGCATAATCGTTAACTTTTACTTAACGTTCCGGTAATTCAGACTGCATTGATGGAACAAACCATGAAACCTATACTAAGAACATATCAAACGCTTCTCAATTCAAAGGAGGAAAACAACATGTCAGAAATGATTATCAGCACGACAAAAACAGTACGTCAAGTGGCGATTCACCAGGTGCAGGCGATTCCAGAGGAACTATTCGACATTCAAGCTGCTTCCTATAATAACACGATTCGCTGGAACGTTGGACACATGATTTATTGGATGGATGCCTACATGATGCTTGGTTTCTCGAAGAAATCGGCCATTCCAGCAAGCTACGCATCGTTCTTCAACTCCGGAACAGCGCCGGCAAACTGGACCAACACGCCTCCATCAAAGGAAGAGCTCATCCAGCAGCTGTCATCTCAACTTAGCCAACTATCTGAGTTATCCCCCGAGAGTCTGGAGCTACCGTTCGAAAAGCCGATGCAATTTGGACCACTCACGTTTAATAAAGTGGGAGAGTTGCTCAACTTTGGAATAGTCCATGAAGGGATGCATCTTGCAACCTGCGATTGCTTACTTAAGGCCATTCAAGGTAAGCATTAATACGAGTGCGAACGTGAACTAAATAAGCCGGAGCGTGGTTGAGCCATGCTTCGGCTTATTGCTGCGAAATAGCTGATTTGGATGATTACTTGTTCCGCGGTTTTTTCAATTGATGTAAATATTTATTTTATGATGGGAAGAGTATGCTTTTGTTGCCCTTCTGTACAGGTTATTGTTCAAAGGAATCTTTCAATGTTCTTGAATGGTCAACGGATTCAATGAAAGAGTATATCGTTTTCCTATCACCGTTAGAAATTCACTCCTAACCAAAGCATCGATATGAACGCTGCAAAGTCCTCCAGAGTGAGAATAAATCTCCGCTTGAACAATTTCGCCCTTATTCCAACTTATGTTCACCTCGAAGCCTCCGCGTGCCCTTAGACCTTTAACGAAGCCTGTCGGCCAAGCGTCGGGTAGAGCAGGAAGCAAGTGAAGATAACCTTGATGGGATTGCAGCAGCAGTTCAGCTATTCCTGATGCTGCGGCAAAATTACCATCAATTTGAAACGGAGGGTGAGCATCAAACAGATTTGCATAAATACCGCCAGTTTGATAATTTTCTGTATCATCTTTAACAAGCCTAAGCAGATTGGCAATTAGGCCATGCGCCCGGTTTCCATCTCCAAATCGGGCCCATAATCCCACTTTCCAGCCGAGACTCCATCCCGTCCCCTCATCTCCGCGCCTATTCAGGGATTGCTGTGCTGCAGCATATAGCTCAGGTGTTGTATGTTGTGTCAACTGACGGCCAGGATAAACGCCGAATAAATGGGAAATATGCCTGTGATGCTTATCTTCGTCCTCGAAATCCTGGGACCACTCCTGAAGCTGGCCATATTTGCCGATTTGCATCGGAAATAAGCGACTTCGCGCATCGTCCAATTCTTGATGGAAGTCAGCATCCATTTGCAAAATTTCTGATGCTTCCATACAGTTCGTAAACAAATCCCAAATGATTGACAGATCCATGGTGGCAGCCACGCTAACGCCGGCTTTTCCTTCTGCGGTCACAAATTTGTGTTCCGGCGAAGTAGATGGCATGGTAATCAATCGGCCAGAACCGTCGTCTACCAACCAATCCAAGCAAAAAAGCGCTGCTTCTTTCATAATAGGATAGGCATAATTGCGCAAGAAAGTGTCATCTTTACCAAATGCATAGTGCTCCCATAAATGCTGTGTTGACCAGGGTCCCCCCATCGGCCATAATGCCCAAACGGGATCTCCATTACCATAATCACCTACAGGTGAGGCTTGGCACCAAATATCCGTATTGTGATGTGCCGTCCAGCCACGAGCCCCATAATTTACATCTGCCGTTTTCTTTCCGTTCTGCGACAATCTTCCGATAAAACTGAGAAAAGGCTCATGGCATTCCGCAAGATTGCAGGTTTCTACCATCCAATAATTCATTTGTGCATTGATGTTAAGCGTATAGTTGCTGCTCCACGGCGGCCGTATTTCTTTATTCCAGATGCCCTGCAAATTAGCCGGTTGCGTGCCTGGACGAGAGCTAGCAATCATCAGATAACGGCCATAATGAAATAAGAGTTCGACCAGTCCGGGATCCTTGGCCCCATATTCGGATATCCGCTTTTCCGTCGATAAATCGGCTGGCGCAATGGTTTCACCCAAACTAAGCTCTACCCGATTAAATAGTGCTTGATGATCCTCAATGTGTTTGCGTCGCAGTGAATCATACGATTGCGCCTTCACCAACTCTAGCGCTCGGGCGACAAGAGGCTCAGGATCCTTCCCCTGCCTGCCGGGAGATTTGTCATAACCGTTAAAGCTAGTCTCTGCCACGAAATAGAGAGTGACTCCCGTAGCTCCAAGAATATGCATGCCGTCATGATCGACTTGCAGCTTACCGTCATCCAGCACTGCCCCTAGACGCGCTTCAAAACGTATAGCTTCTGCAGTTATAGGATCACCAAATACAACCGGATTGTCAGTGGCATAGTAATTTGGATCCACATGTTCAGGTGCAGTTCCCTTAAGCAGCAAATCATTTCCAAATGCATCCGTTCGGTAATGGAGCTGACTATCCAGCCTAATATGCAGGTTCAACATACCCGGTTTGCTTGCTTGCAAACGAAGCACAATCACTTGGTCCGGATGGGAAGCAAATATTTCCCTGTTGTATGTAACATTGCCAATCCGATACTCTACACGCGATATTCCTTCTTGAAGAGATAGGCTCCGGTGATAAGATTGATAAAGATCCCCGTGATCAAACTTAAGGTGCAAGTCGCCAAGCGGCATATAGGATTGTGTGTACGGACCCAGCATTTCCTTACTCAGCCTATCTGCTTCTATGAATTTACCATCCATGAGAAGACGGCGGACTTCTGGAAGTACTTCTTTGGCTCTGGGATTGTTGCCGTCCTTTGGGGAACCGGACCACAACGTGTCTTCATTGAATTGCAAATGTTCGTTCATCACCCCGCCAAATATCATGGCACCGAGTCGGCCATTACCAATGGGCAGCGCCTCTGTCCACTTTTCAGCTGCAGAGAAATATTGAATTTTCATTTTTCTATCTCCTCACATTACTGGATATATGCAAAGACTGGAGCATAACCAGTCGCATACTGTTTTTTAATTGGTATTCAACATGATTCTCCGTCTGCTCAATGCGCTAGTCGCCCCCTCTGATAGCGCTTACTATATTTATACTATAGGATTCAATTTTCTAATAGATACACTTCGGAATTATACGTACATATTTCCGTTTTAAGGATATTTATGCACGAATATCTGCACTTGGCCAAGAATAAGAAAAGTAAAGCTTCTCTACTTCTTAATTTAAGTAGAATAAACCCTTTAAATGAATTACTATGTCGAAAAAAAGTATACGGGTTAATTGCTGGTTATCCCCAGCCCCAGCCCCAAAACATGGAGGCTTTCACATGGAGGATTATTACATTTGGTGCGGTTCTGCGATTCAAGGAGAAGACGGCAAATATCATTTATTTGCATCGAGATGGCGCAAAGAACTTGGTTTTGACGCCTGAAGGCCCGTATCAATTCGAGGAGATTATCTTCGAGAAACGTTATCGTTCCTACTTTGATGCACTTAATCAGCATAACCCTCCTGATGAAGGATGATTATAAGAACGACAGTGGCGGTCTTACGGGTGAGTGGGGAGCGGGAGTGTTCGCGACAAGCGAGGATTGCATCCATAGGGATCTGCATCCTACTCCTTGTCCTATACTCGCAGCGTGACATGAGATGACGGGACATGAGCGTAATAGCTAAGGACTCCTGCTTTTCAGTAGGAGTCCACTTTTGCTTCGGCGTTATGGGAAGGTCTCTTTCGTCGTTAACGAGGGTGTTATACCAAATACAGCCGGCTTCTCAAGAGGGCAGGCTGTATTTGTTTAAAGGCTTTTAATTAGATGGAATGATTCGAATATCCTTATCCAAATTGGCAAGCATCATGAAATTACGGTTGAAAGTAAAGATGCGTTTTACCTGATAATAGGACATGGTCACAGCAGTGAATGCTTCGCTGAGTGAGAAACGGAGTTCTGGCCTGTCCATAAGCAGTCTGCGCGATTCCCCCTCTAATTCGGGGCCGCTGGAGATGAGCGCTAGCTTGCCTTTACTCACTGCTTTATCAATTGCATTCAGAAAATATTCCGCCTGCTGATAGCTGTATTCATTGCGAAGCCATTCGTGAAGATCAAATATAATGGAGTTTGTCGTCACGTAATTACGTTCAAGATCATGCAAGTCCAGAATCAGGGAACGGGCTTTCGCATAGCAGGGGTCTTCAGGGTTCATTAAAGCGGCTAAAGCTGTTTCATCCAGAAAAATTGCATCCTGAATGTCCAAGTAGTTATCCATATGTCAGCACTCCTTAATCCTCTAGTTTGCAAATACCAACCAAATACAGAAGCGGGTTATCTTCCTTTTGATCTACTGAAATGGGGGTTGATTCGTATTTGGCGCTTGCCAGGTGTTGGACAATGATTCCATTGACGATCGCTTGCACGGTCGTATGCTGCATATCGGCGATTGCTTTCAGCTCAACATAATATTGCGGATTGAGTTCTATAGTGCTTTCTTCTTGTTCTTCACTTCTTGAAGAAATGAATTCGGAAGCGGTAGACTTCGCTTTTTCGAATTGATTTTGAATGAAGCGTTTGTAATTATTCGCCATCGTGATTCACTCCTTTTGCATAGCTTTTATAACGATTCGTCGAATCCTGTCGATTTCAGGGGGTAATGTCGGGCGGAAAGCCAGCGGCTGCCATGGACGAGAACCTAAGGGGCTAGATATCCAAGATCAACACTCCATATAAAGAAAAGACCCTTCTTATTTGCTAAGAGGGTCTTATCAGTGGATTTTTCAATGTTAACCACTTCATCTTACGGACGTGTGTTGAAAGAAAGCTGTAATCTATTCTAGTTTCACCTTGTTTGTTTAGTAAACATAAATATAACTCTAATTCCACCCCAAGTGCCCCGAGAGCGTTCTTGACAAAAAATAGCCCCAATCAATTCGTTTGATTGAGGGTGATTTTTGTCATTCATTTTTCTTAATTAGGTCAGGCTTACATTTGCAAAACCAGTTTTCCGACCGTGTTCTTTGCTTCCAAAAGAGCAAGTGCTTCTGCGGCATTTTCCAGAGGATACACACCTTGAATTTCCGCATGTATTTCTTTTCTTGCCAGCATACCTAACGCTTCTCGCGCCGCTTTCCCAGTCTCCACAGGATTACTGTCGCTGTATCCGCCTAATGTAAAACCAGCGAACTGTTTGTTGGAAAACCATATTTGATTATAAGAATGTATAACATCCTCTTCTCCGCTTGCGTTTCCAACTACAACAAGTTGCCCTAACGGACGAAGCACCTCTAAGCTTTGTTTGCGCATATTCCCTCCGACTGGATCAAAGACGGCATGGACACCTTTTTGTCCAGTTGCTCGTAGGGTTCGCTCCACAAAATTGGATCGGATAAATAACTCGTCATATCCGAGGGATTCGGCCAACTTTACTTTCTCGGCGCTTCCGACGGTTCCGAGTACCTTCCCTGCTCCCAGACGGTTGGCCATTTGCCCCAGAAAACTGCCCAGCCCGCCAACCGCTGCATGAACGAGTATGTTGTCACCCGTTCTCATTCTATAAACATCTTTTATAGCCAGATATGCTGTTGTTAAATTTACAATAGAAGCTGCAGCTGTCGCTAAGTCGAGGTCGGCTCCTAATTGATCTAACGGAACCGTCAGATCTGGCCGTACATTCGCCATTGATGCAAAGCCGTTAAGATCATGCAGTGTCATCGAGGCAACGGGTTGACCAACGTAGAAGCCCTCTACTCCTTCCCCGATGGCACGTACATACCCCGATACTTCTAAACCGGGAGTAAGCGGCATCGGAAAAGCGGAGATAAACTCGCCACGGCTAAGCAACACTTCGAAATACCCTACTCCAGCATAAGCAACGTCAATGGTAAGCATACCGGGGGTCGGTTGTAGATCCGGTTTCTCTCGCAACTGCAGACTTGCAGGTCCTCCTGGTCGATCAATTATGATAGCTTTCAAATTTATGTAACCTCCTTGATTGTGATTAAGTCTATTATATTAGACGACCAAGGAGGCATCCTGTTTGCAGTTATACAGGTATCCAGACTAACAGGCTTATTTCCGAATATACACTAATTTTTGCTCAGTGTCGGTATCAGAAATGGGAGTAAATACACAGCAGTGTAGGTTTTCATTGCCGTTAATATTATCAAAGGTGTTCAATTTAAAGTATAATCGCCCTGCGACGAGGTGATCAAACGTGTAATGTATGGCTTTCTTTTGCTGCACATCATGCAATCGCCATAACGTTTGAAACTCCTCACTTTCCTTACACATTTGCCGCACGAATTCCTCATACCAGAGATCGCCCGCCTTTTGGTCAAAATACATACGAAAAACCCCTGATGTAAAATCAGCAAATTCCTTCCAATTCGCTAACTGCTTGCGCAGGATTGGATCGGTAAATATCAACCGTGTCATCACTCGCTTCTCAGTGGGAATCGCATGGAAATCCGTAATGATTTCAGAAGCCATCTGATTGTAGGCCAACACCTCGGTTCGATTGTTTGCGATGATTGCCGGATAGTTCAATTGATCAATAATGTTCTGAAGCTCTGGATCTATTTCATTAGCGTTCGGGTAAGAGCCCCCTTCTCCGCCATAATTTGCCAAACGAAGCAGATGAAGATGTTCTTCTGAAGATAATTGCAAGGCTTTACCAACGCTCTCGATCACTTCTCTGGAGGCTGTGACGGCCCTGCCTTGTTCTAACCAGGTATACCAGGTGATACTTACCCCCGCAAGGTGGGCAACCTCTTCTCTGCGTAATCCCGGCGTTCTTCTTGTGCCAAAGCGACCGACAGTGCTGACATGATCCGGCTTGATCCGTGCCCGGCGGGATTTTAAAAAGTCTCCGAGTATATTGATTTTTTGGTTTTCTGAAGACATTCCACAACCTCTTTCTCCGCAATCAATTCAATTTATCAGCTTGAGCTTTTTGAATTACTCCCACTATAATCTCTAATTATCAGTTTCTATTATACAGAAATTAATAATTGATAGAAAGAATTGTGTAATCGTTATCATACAAGTAGCTAAATTGAACAGGAAGCAGCGATTCAAGCAGAAGGAGCGATATTACATGTCCCAAGCTTACTAAAAGCAACACTACGATATAACAATAATGTCAGATATTCAGGGATCTTTTGAGATATTTCGATCAACTTCATCTCTTCCGCCATGATCCATGTAGCATCAATGATGATGTTTAAGATAATCAAAAACGAAAAAACGCCCTCTTTCTTCTGGAGTTTGGCCCTCACCATTATCCCAGGTTTTATTCAACTGCAGATGTGCCTGGTTCGGGATTTGGTCGTGACAACAATTTTATCCCTTAAAAACAAAAAAACCGCTATTTTAGCGGTAATTAAAAATGTCCTTTGATGTATGAACATAGAATCAGAACCCATTCGAATTCAACTGCGTGAGTGACTGTTTGTTTTTCAACAAACGTTTCACAAAAAAAGTGAAAAGTGTTAAGGAAAACGCTACGGACACGGCGCTGACCGCGAACAATACTTGGTAGCTTGTGTACTGGGAGATCCAGGATCGTGGCGGTTGTGGAAACGGCCCAACTCATCCCGTGCAAGATTCTGAGCCCTATCAGAACGACAACTCCTCCAACCCAGTTATACATATACATCGCCAAGGTGAAAAGAAGCAGCCCCCAGACGATAAACGGACGTCTACCGAACCGGTCTAGGAGGCCGCCGACGATCGGCCGAAAAATAACGGCCGACAGCGCAAACGCGCCCATCGCCAGACCGACCTGCGACTGGTTGCCTCCCATCTGTTTGATGAACGGCGGCAACGTCGGATACAGCATATAAAATGCGTTAAATAGAAATAGGTTTCCTATAGTCATGAGAGAAAACTGCTTCGTCCATAGGCGTTCCACTGTCCATTCCTCCCTTTCGCACTACTATTATTGAAAACCAATTATTGGGTGAGGGACATACGGTTCTTCCAGCGATGCTATTTCTTCATATGTTAATTTAATTGAGAGCGCAGCTATCGCATCTTCGAGATGAGACACTTTCGTCGCACCGATAATAGGAGCTGTTACCGGTTCTTTCTGCAACAACCAGGCAAGTGCGATTTGAACGCGTGGAACGCCATGTTTTTCTGCTATTGCCGCAACCCGCTCTATGACAAATCGGTCGGTATTTGCTGTCGCATCATATTTAGCTTTCGCAATTTGATCGGTTTCGGAACGATGTGTTGTTTCCTGTGTATCACGCGTCAATCTTCCACCAGCAAGCGGGCTATATGGAATCACACCGATTTTTTCTACCTTGCAAAGCGGCAGCATCTCCCTCTCCTCTTCACGGTATATGAGGTTCAAATGATTCTGCATCGATACGAACCGGGTCCATCCATTTTTCTCGGCTACATGCAAAGTCTTCAGAAACTGCCATGCATACATGGCAGAAGCGCCTATGTATCTTGCCTTTCCTGCCTTTACCACATCATGCAAGGCTTCCATTGTCTCTTCGATAGGCGTATTGTAATCCCAGCGGTGAATTTGGTACAGATCCACATAATCTGTTCCCAGTCTCATAAGACTTTTATCAATTTCACTCATGATTGCCTTGCGGGAAAGTCCGGCACCATTGGGACCTTCATACATGCGGCCATTAACTTTTGTTGCGATGGCAATTTCATCCCGATTTGCATAGTCCTTTAAAGCACGTCCAATAATCTCCTCACTTGATCCGGATGAATATACATTCGCCGTATCAAAAAAATTGATACCAAGCTCCAAAGCTTTCTTAATGATTGGACGACTGCGTTCCTCATCAAGTACCCACTGATGAATCCACCGCCCTGCTTCACCAAAGCCCATACAGCCAAGACAAATACGGGATACATCCAAGCCTGTATTTCCAAGTTTCACATATTCCATTCGTCTGTACACTCCTTTTTCATATCAAGTAAGAAGTCTCGCCTGGCACTCTTTATTGCCCTTCTGCAAACACTTTTTTGGCAACCATAATGGCAGACATCGATTTCGGCCAACCGGCATAAAAAGCGAGATGAATAATCACTTCTTTGAGTTCTTCTTCTGAAATCC
Organism: Paenibacillus phytorum; assembly: GCF_013141715.1. Taxonomy (GTDB): domain Bacteria; phylum Bacillota; class Bacilli; order Paenibacillales; family NBRC-103111; genus Paenibacillus_E; species Paenibacillus_E phytorum. Next base: position 13,994 of record NZ_WHOA01000234.1, read on the forward strand.
CATTTTCCTTCGCTTTATTCAAATGAAATGTCAGTTGCTCCGTATTTCCTCCGGTGATCAGACTTGCTAAGGTAATCAGGCTGCGGTCTCGCGGAGACAACTCTTTGCGTTCCCAAACATCGCCAAACAAAACGTCGTCAGTAAGCTCCACAAGTTTCGGGGCGAAATCTCCAATCATTTTTTGTGCGCCTGTCAGTTCTTTTTCCTTTGACATTTTTATACCTCCTTCTTTTTATTTTCTGGTCGTAATAAACATTAAATCAATAATAGTTCTTGATATATTAATGTACACGTGTCTATAATTATAAGCAGATACAGAACATCTGCAATTGTTAAATGAGCGTGTTTTGTTAAGAAATGAACAGCTACTTAATAATTGTTAATTATTTACGAAAGCTTGGTGACCACCAATTGGCAAAAGTGGATCGAAGAATACTCAAAACGCAGGAAGCGTTAAAAAAAGCTGTTATTGAACTAATGTCAGAGAAAAGTTTTGATGACATTACCATACAGGATCTTTCCGACAGGGCGAATGTGAGCCGCGGGACCATCTATCTTCATTATTTAGATAAATTTGATTTGTTGGATAAGCTCATTGAAGAACATATAAACGTTCTAAGTGAAATGTGCAAAGAGGCATCCGAATTGGATTTTATCGAAGCAACTCTGATGTGGACCGAATACTTTGAGCGTAATTATTCTTTCTTTTCAATGATGTTAGCGAGTAAAGGTGCTCCTTATTTTCGTGGTCGGTTTCTTAACTTACTTATCGAAGAATTAACGAATGAGGTCGATGTAATCAAAGGTAAGAACGAGAGGTTAAATGAAGATCTTCTCGTTAGGTTTGTTGCATCTGCTTACGTAGGGGTAGTGGAATGGTGGTTTACTAATGAAAGGCCAGTCACCCATCATGTCTTGGCGGAACAACTCGGGACATTGTTAGAGAGAAATGTGTAATCGATATCAGACTGTAGCTCAAGCCATTATTGGTCTTGAGCTTTTTTCGTTTCTAGGATTTGTTCAACATGACCTGCTCCATACTTGGATTGCCTACCCAGTGCTTGTATTTACATAATAATCGTTGTGTTAGGTGGTAATCCGTTTCAGCCCTGTTCATGTGCTCATACCATATATAGAAAACTGAGGAGGAACGAAGTATGGCAAATAACGGTTTGCTTTGTGAGCAGTTCTCAAGGATTATCGGTGGCCAACCCGGCTTCGCTGGCGGAAAATGTGTGACGACAATAAATCGAGATCAAATAAGATCAACAATTTTGGGGAAAAGATTTAGTGTAACGTCTTCTTTTTCGTTCGAATCATTAAATAATAGAACTGGCAGAGCACTTTGCTTAGGTAGAGGGGCATTCTTACAAAAAGAAGTCAATAAATTCATTTCTGCCATTCGTAATCAAGGAATAAAAGTTTCGTCTGTTCGGAACGAATGGCTGTTCGAGCAACCACGTTTGATTTATATCAATATTGAATCGGTTGATAGACCACTTGTTTTCGCAAGAAAAGTCAGGCGAGCGTTAGAAGTAATTCATTAAAGGAAAGAGACGTCAAGCGTGACGACGTCGGCTTATAAACAGTCCCCATTTTACTGTGGGACTTTAACACGCACTTCGTTATCTGCCGTTAGATGAACAAAGGCTGCCGATCATGCCGGCAGCCTCACTGTATAGTTTTTTAAACTCTCGATCTCCGTCGTAGCAGAATAACATAGTCAAAATTCAACATAAAATGGATGAAGTTCTTCATTTAAACAAAGCTCAATTCTTTGCCTGAAATTTTTCCAAGTTACCATCTCTAAGGCTTCTCCGATTGGAAAAAATCCTACCTCTAAACTCTCTGGAGTCGTTATTAATTCTCCTCCGACTGGTCTTCCTAAAAATAAAGTATTACATATACACCCAGCTACGTTTTGGAAAACTCCACAAAATTTTGTTACTTCTATATCTAAACCGCACTCTTCTTTTGTCTCCCTTATTGCCGCATCTTTCAACGATTCGCCTTCTTCAACCTGTCCGCCAGGCATTTCCCAACCTCTTCTGGGACCTTTTATTAATAAAATTTCGTTACGCTCATTAATTATAATTGTTGCTGCTGAAACAATATGTTTTGGAACCACCTATTTGCCCCCATTCTTCAGTTGTTCAATTTGTAGCATATGAAAATAGTGAAATCTACCATGATAGATATCGTTACTAGTATCATTCACTAGACATATCCTATATTAACGTCATTTAAGGGAGGTGAAGAAAATGGCATTTAATCCAGACGGAAATTCATTTTTATCATATCCTATTAGCCAAGGACCGAGCGTAGGTAAAGTTTATTATTTAACTCTCGTTTTCCGATAGAGTAAAGCCACTCCTAGAAATGGAATGGCTTCGTTGACTTGAGCATTAAAGCCCCGACTTCTTGCGCACCGGGTATAGCATCGTAAAGTCGAATGTTTCGATTTCCGCATAGGGGATTGTGAGAGCGTTCAATGGTTCAAGCGGTACCGTCTCCAGCCCGAATACTCCTTCACGCCGATCGAGCTCATACTCGGGCGACTGCTCTAGCCACGTAAACATTGCATCATATACGCGCCACATGTGCGCCTCATTCCCGTATACGCGGGCGCTCGCACAGAGCCCTCCGCGTACCACCAGAGACTCAATGCCATCCGGTACATCTCCGAACTCGCTAACCGCCAGCCCGACCCAGAGCGTATCGACTTGCTTGCTCCATTGATCTTGCGGAATGAACACATACGCAGAGGGCCCATCTGTCAGTCGCGCATCTTTAAGAGGAACCTGCGCTGTAAGGTTGCTCCACGCCACCCGCGTCCCGCTCTTGTCAGGTGTCATCCCCGTCCGTTTTGCCAAGGCCTTGAAAGGCGCCACTTCAATTAACTCAACCGCTATCGTCTTCTGCAAAATACCCTCTCCTCTCTTCACGATTATCCATGATGAAGATATCCCGTTAAATATATTCGTCTTTTTCCAGAAAAATCCTTTTTCTATAAATAAGATTAGGCTATCCTGCCCATGCTATCGTTCTGCGTTAGTGCAATTGATTATTTTGCGAGCTCTATAAACTTTTATTTTTGTCATTACATTAAAAACCTTCAAGAATTTCTATTCCCCGAACCGAAACCGATTACATATCCATCTAAATCTTGGACCGAAAAATCCTTCCACGCTCCCCAGTCATATTCGGTTACTTTAGGGTCAGAAACGATAATTGCACCATTTGTTTTAAACTCTACATATAAAGCATCCAGTTCATCGTGGGTTTTTACATAAGCATATGTATTCCAAGTACCCTTATTAGGTCTAACGTCTTCAATATCTATTGCCTGGATCAATTTAAATCCTAATCCAAAATTATCTCGAATTGCCCAATGTTCATTTACTTCACACCCCAGGGCATCTTCATAATATTTCTTAGACTTTTCAAAATTTGATACCAACAGGACTGTTAGAGAATTTTCAATCCTCGTTTTGATAACTTCCACCTTTTATCACTCCCTTTGGTTATTGGTAAATTGACCCATATTCAGAATATCGAATGTATGTTCGTTTGTAAAGGTAGTTCTTCGGTACGCTAAATTTCAGTATCATAGCTATCAGCACCGGTAGGGATACTCTAAAGAGAAACATTATGGAAAATTATACGTATATAAAAATGGACGTACAAAACACCATGATGAACGGGGGACAAACATGAAGGCAAACTTAAAAATAAATCTAATTGCCGCGGTTGTTACCGTCGTACTTATTGGATCGGTAATCGCTTGGGGATACGATAAAGTTACTGCAATCGAGGGAAAGTCGCCGAAGACGCCCGAAATCGCCGAACAAGTTAAAGCGCCCACAATCGACGAGTTATCGCCAGAAGGTCGCGCGATCGAAACGTTGAAGATCTATCACGAACAATTCAATATGTTGGTCGGATACGGGAATGACGATAATTTTACGAAAGCGACCGAGTGGGACTCCTCGCGTACTAATGACGCATTGAACTCGGAAGCATATCGTCAGCTTGCTGCGATGCTTTCGAACTATCAAGGTGCCGAAATCGACCTTTACCGCGCTGCTGACCTTGCGACGATCGCCCGCGAAAAGCACGACGTTCAAGCCCTTGTATACTTGCACCGCATCCTTCACGACTTAGACTTAAACTATTTCAATAAAACGCCGGGTAGTGATTATTGGGGCGTTACGGAAACTATCCGCCATACGTCGGAAGCCGCGGAAGTTGTTCCCGATAATCGCGACAAAATCAAGACGTACATCGAAAAGAATAGGCGTACTTTTTGAAATTGAGCGACAAAAATGAACGACAAAAGACCCCAGACTCTTTTTTCAAAGACCATTAGCGGCAGCTGCGCATGAATAATGAGTTTCTTTTTATTTATGCGCACTCCGTTAATCTGCTATTAGATGAGCAAAGGCTGCCGATCGCCGGCAGCCTTTTAAGGTATGTATTGAGCAACCGTTTCAGCTAGTGTTTCCTTAGATAAAAATGGTCTTTGGTATTAGGAAACTGCAGAAATACAACTTGGAACATTATTTCTCCTATCAGATCAGGATGAGATCTTCTCCTCCTTGGAGGGCTTTGCAAAAAACTGCGCACCCCGCTTCGGAAGCAATTCTGTTGCTACCATAACCCCAAAAATAATAAGCACCGATCCGCCAATTTGTGGCCAAGTCACAGGTGTCCCGAGCAAAGCAAACCCGACGAGCATCGCAACGAAGGGTTGCAAATTCAAAAAGATAGCCGCTTTGGCTGCACCGACCTCTTTGATTTGACGATTCCAAAGAAGTCCACATAACCCTTGCATCAGCAGTGCGGTTGCAATGGCAAGAAACCACGCCCATAGCGGTGCCTGCCATATGGCATTTACTGGCTCCACCAACGCAGCAGCTATGATTTGCATAGCACAACCGATGAGAGTCGAGTACATAGTTGCGCTGAACGGATCGATACGCTCAATTAGCTTCCGCATCATAATAATTGAAGTGGCAAAGGTCAACATAGCAATAAAGATTAGCCACATCCCAGGTGTAATCTGGAACGGCTTACCTACTCCCACCACGCAATAAACTCCTAGTACCGCAATGACAGCACCACCGGCTACCCGTTGAGTCAGCGGCTCCCTAAGAAATAACCACGCGAGAATGGCTGTTGTAATAGGTGCAAGTGATAAGATTAGCGCGGCCGTCGTCCCATCCACGGTTTTTATCCCGGTATAAAAAGCGGTTTGGTTTGCAAGCGTTCCTATCAGGCCTAGCGGAATTAAGAGCTTCCAATCCGACAGCTGCAGGCGAACGGAATTTCTCGTAATCAGTGCGTATCCTATAAAAAATAAGGATGTAAAGGAAAGCCGGATAGCCGAAAGGAGCATGGGAGAAAACTGCTTCACTAAAATAGCCCCGAATACAAAGTTGCTGCCCCAGAACAAAATACACACAGAGAGCAACAAATACGATTTCATTTTCATATGGAGCTACCTTCCTTCCCGTTCAAGAAACACTATCCCCCAGTTTACGACGATTAGGCAAAAGGTTCAATTGGTGGTAACAAATAAAAAAAAGAGGAGTGCTGCGAAGCAAGCCCCTCAACTATAGTTATCCGTCGTGACCACTTGTAAGGATGAAATGCTGTCATGGTTACGCCTGGCTCTGCCGATACGCCTCCCGAAGCATTGCGTATCCGCGGCCGTACTCTTCAATCAACGCGTCCACTTTTGTCCCCTACAAATATCGTTAAACGTTTTGTTCGACTCCTTCGAGACTTACTTAAATTTAAAAAGCGCGATGCTAAAAAGACATCGCGCTTTTAATTTCATTAAATACCTTTGTTTCTACATCCAATGAATTAACTTGAGACTAGTTCTTTTTCGATTAGACCAAGGGCCTTTGCTGATGAAGTATGAATTTCGTGCAGAAGCTCTTCATTTTCCATTAGTGACACGCCATAAGAAGGAATCATTTCTTTAATTTTCTGTTCCCACTCTTTTATATGTTGCGGAAAGCATTTTTTAATTACCTCAAGCATAACGTGAACAGCAGTAGAAGCACCTGGAGAAGCACCTAGTAATGCTGCAATCGAGCCATCAGCGGCACTAATAACTTCCGTACCAAATTGAAGTGTACCTTTGCCGCCAGCTTCAGTATCTTTGATAACTTGCACACGTTGGCCCGCTGCTACTGAATCCCAATCATCGCTTTTGGCGTTCGGGATAAACTCTCGTAACTCTTCCATACGCTTTTCTTTCGATAACATGACTTGCTCGATCAGGTATTTTGTCAATGACATGTTTTTTGCACCTGCCGACAACATCGTTACGAGATTATTCGGTTTTACGGAAGTTACCAAATCAAACATTGAACCGGTTTTTAAAAACTTTGGTGAAAAGCCGGCAAACGGTCCAAATAGCAACGATTTTTTATTGTCGATAAATCTTGTGTCAAGATGCGGAACAGACATTGGAGGAGCTCCAACCTTAGCTTTGCCGTATACTTTTGCATGATGCTGCGCTACAACTTCCGGATTATTACACACCATAAATATTCCGCTTACCGGGAAACCACCAATATGTTTTCCTTCAGGAATACCGGATTTTTGCAGTAAATGCAGGCTTCCTCCTCCGCCTCCGATAAAGACGAATTTTGCAGTATGGCGTTCGACGTTACCGCTATCGTTTCGTACTTTCAATTCCCACGAGCCGTCGTTAGTACGTTTAATATTATCAACGCTATGTTTGTATTTGATATCGACGTTTTTACTCTTTAAGTGGTCAAACAAAATGCGCGTTAAAGCACCAAAGTTGACATCTGTTCCAGAGTCGATTTTTGTTGCCGCTATAGGTTCATTCGATGAACGGTCTTGTATAATAAGCGGAATCCATTCCATCAGTTTTTCAGGGTCATCGGAAAATTCCATCCCTTGAAACAGAGGATTATTAGACATCGCTTCAAAACGTTTCTTTAAAAACGTTACATTTTGTTCCCCTTGTACCATACTCATATGAGGTAATGGCATGATAAAGTCCTGCGGATTACGAATCAGCTTGCTGTTTACAAGATAAGACCAAAACTGCATGGAAAGCTGAAACTGTTCATTAATTTTGATTGCTTTGCTAATATCTACAGATCCGTCTGGTTTTTCGACAGTGTAGTTAAGCTCACACAATGCCGCATGCCCTGTTCCTGCATTATTCCATTCGTTAGTGCTTTCCTCTCCTGCATTTTCGAGCTTCTCAAACACTGTAATTTCCCATTCCGGTACTAATTCTTTCAGAAGTGTCCCTAAGGTCGCACTCATGATTCCGGCACCAATTAAGATGACATCTGTTTTAGTTTCTCTGTTGCTCATTTTAACCATCCTTATACCCTAAAGTTTGCAGAAAGGATGTAGGCGCTCCTGCTAAGGCGTCACACCAAAACAAGGCGCGAACTAGTCACACACCTTTTCTGTTTCAATTATAAACATATCATCGTGTATTACAATTTTTTACAGATTAAAATATCTACTATTATCTGATAATTATAAGCTATTTAAAAGCTGGTAACAAGTCAGAAATCCGTCCACAAAGTCTAATGAACACACAAAAACCAAGGTCTTAACCCAGCTTCTTGCAAGGATTAAGGCTTTGGTTTGCCGTTACAACTGAACCTTTCGAAAGACTCCACCCGTTACTTCAACGAAATCAAAAAGGAGCCGCTTCAAAAACGGCAACCAGCGAACATTTATTACTTCCATATCCCATACTTTTATATACATAAACTTAGTATTTATTAAGGGGGGGTCAAACTTGCAGAGTAACGTTGGTTTTGCATTTAGCTCCGGTATTATTTTATTATTTTTCTTAATATCCTTTGCGTTATTTTTGGTACACATCGTTTTATGCGTTTGGGCATATCGAGATAGTATGAGGAGAGGTAAAAGCACGGAATTTGCACTAATTATTTTATTAGCAATGTTGTTTTTCCCAATCATAGGACTGATCGTTTATTTAATTATTCGTAATGATTAGTTCCAGATCAAATCACCGAAATTTCCCAATGAATCTTTAATCCTTATACCTCATAACAGTCCCCACGATAGAGTCGTAAACCGTTTGTTTATTTTTGCTCCATAATGGACTTATCAAGTAAATTAGTACCATACCGTAGACTGTCCCCAATAATGAATAAATTAAATAATTGGGATACTCAGAAGGAATCACCATGTGCCATATCGTGAAATGGGCGAGCTCCCAAGGGATGAATTTAAGTGTAGAACGAAAAAGCGAGGATCTAAATCCGATTGGTTGACCGTAAATGCCAGCCACCACAATCCTCATTTTTCGTTTACCCCATGTTGCATGCGATTTCGACCCCTCACATAGGGCAAAATAAAGATATACAGGCAGTGTAATGAATAGAAACCCAGTGAACTCCGCCAACAAGGGACTTGTCGTAAACAGCGGAGTCACCTGCGGTCTTGCAAGAAAAGATACTCCGATCAACAGGATGATGTAACCCAAAATGATAAGATAATCCCAAAAAAAGGCGATTATGCGGGTACCAAACGATACGCTCTTTAGATTTTCATTTATCCGGTCGGCCACTGATTTTCATCTCCCAAACAATTAAATTTCTCATGCTCGATTTATTTATTTGACAATTATCAATCTACGCAATAAAATATTTTTACGTAACATAATATTTGTATATTCTGTGGATCAGGGTATGCTCGCCCATCTTCCCCACGCCGTTATCAGGTACCTCTCTAAATCCTCAAAGGAGATAAGAATAAATGAAAATAATCATTTTCGGAGTAAGCGGAACAGTCGGAAAAGCATTAACAAAAACTCTTACAGTTAATCATCATGATGTTTATGGAAGTTATAATTTGAGTAAACCGTCATTTTTACCTTCAGATCATACTATTCAGCTTCCGATTGGTGAACTTGATTTACTGGACAAGTTTTTATCGCAAGTCAATCCTGACTTCGTAGTTATGACTTTGCGCGGAGATTTTGTAAAGCAGCTTAAGTTCCATATTAAAACAGCTGAATACTTAAGAAATACAGGGGGCCGAATGATTTTTTGTTCCACCTCTAATGTATTTGATGCAAGTACCGACTCGCCGCATTTCGAACAGGATCCCCCCTCCGCTGCCAGTGATTATGGACAATTTAAAGTGGAATGTGAAAGGGTATTGGCTGAAATACTTTTAGATAAACTTATTATTGTTAGGATTCCAACCCTTTTTGGTCATGATACACCTCGAACTAACGAGTTGAGACAGCAGCTTCAAGACGGAGAGTCAATAAAGATTTATTCCAATTTGTATTCCACCAGGAACACCGATCAGTTATTATCGATGCAGCTTACATATTTGATGGAACAAGGGCTAACGGGCATTTACCACCTTGGGACTACCGATATAATGAATCATTCAGAATTTACAAAAAAACTTTTGACACGTTGGGGTTATACGGATGTTGCATTCGAAGTATTAAAGCAGGATACTTTTTCCTCAGTCATTCCCGAAAAATATGATAACTCTCTCTTAACCAATAATCCCTTGCCGAATAAACTCCAAATAAACCACGAGCAGTTGATCGAATATTTATCAATGTTCAAGTTTGCCCGTTAGTACAGCAGGCCACCGAGTTTACACTTGGTAGCCTGCTTGAACTCTGTTCTGTTGATTTAAGTATACCTCGTCCAGGACCTCAGTGTCTGTGACACATCGGCACCTTCCAAGATCATTTTATGAATATCATCTTTGATCAATTGTCGGGAAGCATTCCACTTCTTGTTCAGATAGTAGCCACTGAGCTGCACATGATCGAGCTCCTTTAAGTACCGGGACCATATCCGATGTTTATTCAATCCTCGTTGATCCGATTGCGATTTCGAAATTGGTGGCATCCACGAATGGCACTCTAGGATGTAATGGCGCAAGAATTCCCATGCAATTCGAGGATTCGCCGAATTCGTCGTTATACCGATCCCGCCCATGTAGATCATATTCGCCTCTTCCCCGCCAGGTAATGAAGGCAAACCGACAACTTCATACCGTTCATCCAATTTATGATGGTGGGTATCCCATACAAAACAGAAAGTCATCGCGCTCTCATCAAGCCCATTTCCCGCTATGAAATGTTCTCCGGGCTTACGTATGATATGGTGAACTCTGTATGCATCGATAATTTTGCGAAATGCCTCAATTGTAGCCGGGCTATCCACATATCCTCTTGACGTCGAGCCGTCGGGTGATATGTACCTGCCTCCATTCCTCATTACAAAAGGTTCGAACCACTCGATATCGACACCGAGTCCGAAACCGAACTGACTCACAATACCTTTATTATCTCGAATTGTCAGCCTTTTGGCCATTTCAACCATGTCATCCCAGGTCCAAGTTTCAGTCGGATAAGATAGTCCTGCCCGGTCGAACATCTCTTTGTTATACCTAATGAGCGGTGAACTGACTTCAATCGGTAGTCCGGGCAGCATCCCGCCATGTCTCGCAACCCGCAGAAGACCCGAATATAACTCCTGTTCCAAGCCTTCATTTTCTGCAATATACGGGTTTAAATCAATAAATATGCCTCCAGAGTTGCCAATTTGATAGCCACCCGTTTCGATAATATCTGGTGCGTTTTCTGATTTAAGTGCCTGCATGATTTCAAAATAGTCTTTCAATTGCTCGACAACGATCCGAATATCTGGGTTCGCCCGTTCAAAAGACTCCTTCGCGTCCATCACATTTTTCATATTGTAAGCAATTTGTGTTAAAAATCGTATTTCGGTCATGAGTATTTACTTCCCTTCTCTTCTCTAATAAAGGTAAGCGCTTCTTCCAAATAACCGACGGCGGCAGTCTCGAATTCTTTTGCTTTTTCCAAATAAACGGCACACGTCTCAAGCATATCCGGTAGTAGCATTTCGGATGAACGAATGAACGGCACATATGAGCTCAATTGCTCCAACGCTTCCGCCGCTTGTTCATAAGCATCTGAAGCTAGCAACGTCAGCCGCATTACTTCACCTTCGAATGGAACGCTACGTAAATAAAGCGATGCATAACGTTTGGCCTCGGCGTATACCGCAGACAGCTGTCCTAACCCATACCTGTTCGGTACGACGTGACTGTTACGAAGATGACCTATCCAGCGGTTATATGCTATAAGCCCGGACGTGTACTTTAAGTAGCTGGTCATTGGGCGGTACTCGCAGCCATTCCGTGCATAATTGACAGCGAAACGAACGGTTCGTTCAGCTTGCTGCTTTTGCTCCGATATCCGAATTGGCCGAACATCCGGCTCAAGAACACCATCAATGCCTGCTGCAAAACGAACCGGATTGACCGTCACTTCGTCGTACGTAAGCGTTTTACCCTCTATAAGCATTTGATCGGACAAGTATACGATCTGTTGTTCTTCGTCGTACCCGTAAATGACGGACCATTCGTGAACATAGGGCTTAGAAGCCTGTGTATCAAAGTACAAAACCGGCTTCCCAAGATCAATGTACTTCCGAATGAAGGGCAGAACCGATTCTTCAATCGGCAAGACGACTGGAAACCGTTCCACTGCGCCAAGAAGCGGTATAGGCGAGTCCGAGAGTTGCCCGCAGAGCATCGTTATTTTGTAACCGAGCTCCCCCATGAAGGTCTGCAGCGTTCGTCTCCAGTCGAAAATATAAATGCTGTCCGCGAATGTAGTTTGGTCCGATATCTTCATGCGAAAAGCAAAGCTAGAGACCCCCATCAGTTCGGCCATCTCCCGACGATCACCCATCGAGGCCAGCATGCGCCCGATACTGTCAATAAAAGTTGATTTTACCGAAATCTGCGCCGGCCAGTCCGGCATCTGCAAAACTTTATTTCTGATCATTCCACATTCTCCCTTCTCAGGAATTAAGCCAAGAGCAACGCGGATATGCTCTTTTCTCAGCTTTTGGCGCGATCGGTGAATGTATGTATATATGGAACCGGTTGTCATCCGGTACATGGACGCGATCTCCTCAGGGCCCAGCTGGCGAAAAAAGTAAGCCCTGAATATCCCGCGCTCCTTAGGAGTCAGGCAATGAAGCAGTGCATGTATCGTTTCATACATTTCTTTGCGCAGCAGGTTTTCCTGCGGATCCTGATCCCTTACTGCGGCATCGGTCGCGGTGCGAGCAAGATGGTACAGAATACTGTCAAGGTTCTCCCAGTCGACTAGAGGCTCCTCACTCACGGCCGCCCCCATAGATGTGAATGGTCTTTCCTTTCGGTACGGGCCGCCGCGACGCAAGCGCATGTTTGCCTGATTGCGCACAATCCTGTGGAGCCAAGGGAGGAACCGGCTCGTATCCGCAAGAGATCCCAAATGCATAAATGCTCGAATAAGAGCATCCTGCACGACGTCGTCAGCCATATGTGGGTCTCCAGTCATCCGCTTGGCCAAATCGCACGCTTTGCTCCGATGCTGTTCGATCAGTTCACCGAATGCTTCGGTGTCCCCTTGCTGTGCCCGTTCTACCAAAGTGCTATCAATTTCGTACTGCTGAACAATTACTCGGTCCTTCACTATTGCACTTGCTTCATTTTCCACATACATTCCTTCCCTCCCTGCTGCGTCATTGATCTCAATAGGATAGATGCCAATCGCTAGTCAGTTTTGAACAATTAATTAACAGATTTCAACATTATTTCACAATCCCCTTTAGATGAAATTAAAAATAAGGTTGCTGAGCAATTCGAGCGATAGTAATTTTAACGAAAAAATTGGATGGAATGCGCATTCAGCGCATTTTCAGCAACCTTTCAATTAAGATTCAGTTGGCTTTCACCTTTCCTTAAGAAACCAAGCCTATACTTCTAAATGTAAGTAAAACAATAGAGAGGAAGGAATGAGAGATGGGAGAAAGGCATATAAGAGGCTCGGAAAATTTGCACCAATTCAAAGACAACTCCTATGAAGGCATTCACCATGGCTTTCATGGATCGCCACTTCTGAGCATCGTACTGATGCTTGTCGTCGTTTTAATTGGATATTTGTTGTGGAGAAGATTTCGAACACATAAGCAGAACAACCAGTTTACAAATATCGATGCTGCCATGCCGCCGGTTTACTATCAAATGCCCTTAAGTCACAAGGCGAACATGCTAGACGAATGGGAGCGCAACATTCACAAGGAGGAGAAACCAAATGGGAATTTTTAAAAGAGTAAAAGACATTGCTTTGGCCGATATCAACGAGATGCTAGATAAAATGGAAAATCCGATCTACATGATCAAGCAGTACCTTAGAGAGCTGGAGGAACAAATCGCTACCGCCAAGGACGCGCTCGCGAATCAGTTGATCGCAGAGCGCAAGTTTGAAGCGTTAATCAGCGAGCTTGAGCAGGTCATCGGAAATCGTGTCCGACAAACAAATCTCGCGCTCGATCGGGATGATGAAACGATCGCACAGCTCGCAATAGAAGAAAAGCTCATTTGCGAAAAGAGGCTCCACGTGTATCTAGAGCAGTATCAGACTGTGAAACAGCATATCGCAATGCTGCAAGAAACGCTTCATACTTCGAAGTCGCTGTACGACGAGCTGCAAAGTCAAAAGTGGTTTCTAATGTCCAGAGCAAATAGCGCTCGGGCTATGCAAGACCTGAACCGTGTCGTTGCTTCAGTTGATACGGATACCGTTCGAAAAGGTTTTTCCAGAATGGAGGAGCAGGTGTGGCAGATGGAAGCGAGAGCTGCCGCAGACGCTCAGGTCGATCGGTTTTTTCACAATCCCACCTTGGCTGGAACGAATACGCTCATCAAGAACGAAGTGCTGCAGGAGCTGGAGCGGCTTAAAGCTGAGAGAAAGTAGGTTATTTTACCTACCTTTCAACAATAGTACCAAAAAAAGACGACCTCTCAAGAGTGTCGTCTTTTTACATTTGAAGCCGAAAAGCTTATAATTTTTCAGTTTTCCAACTTTCTATACTCACATAAAAATAGAGGCTATCCCCCTTTTGATGAAGCATCTAGTTTTAGTTGCCGTATACCTGATGCGGTACATAAGGCTCCTCTAGGCTCACAATTTCGTTTGAATCCAGCTTCACCGACAACGCAGCAACTGAATCCTCCAGATGATAAAGCTTTGTTGCGCCTATGATCGGCGCTGTTACCTGCTCTTTTTGCAGTACCCAAGCAAGCGCGACTTGCGCGCGAGGAATGCCGCGCTTGGCGGCGATTTCGGCAACTTTCTCCACGATCTTACGATCGGCGTCTACCATTGCCGCAACTAGCCTTTGTCCGGCTTCGTCTATCTCTGAACGGGCTGTCTTTTCATCCCAATCTCGGGTTAACCGACCTTTAGCAAGCGGACTCCATGGAATCACACCGATCCCCTCTGAGCGGCAAAGCGGCAGCATCTCCCTCTCTTCTTCCCTATACAGTAAATTCAATAAATTTTGCATGGAGACAAACTGGGTCCAACCGTTACGTTCGGCGACATGCTGCGCTTTCAAGAACTGCCAAGCATACATCGACGAAGCTCCTATATACCTTGCCTTACCTGCCTTTACTACGTCATGAAGTGCCTCCATCGTCTCTTCAATAGGCGTAGTGTTATCGAATCGGTGGATCTGATACAAATCAACGTAATCCGTACCCAGCCGTCTTAGGCTGTTATCAATTTCGCTCATGATTGCCTTACGGGAAAGTCCCGCACTATTCGGACCCGGGCGCATGCGAAAGAATACCTTTGTCGCAATGACGACCTCATCACGACGGGCATTTTCTTTCAATGCACGTCCGACAATTTCCTCGCTCGTTCCGTCAGAGTAAACATTCGCAGTATCGAAGAAGTTAATGCCTAGTTCTAGCGCTTTTTTAATGAATGGCCTGCTTTCCTCTTCATTCAGCGACCATGGAGCTATTCCACGTTCGGGTACCCCATAACTCATGCAACCAAGGCATATTCGTGAAACTTCCAAACCGGTGCGGCCAAGCTTTACATATTCCATATAATCGATACACTCCTTAGTTTTATTTTTCACTGGTTCATGTATTCTGACCGAAAGAAGCGCGTCGCAGCGGGACAAAGGTGGTAATGCCGCCATAAGCGATAGCATGAAAAAAGCTCGATGCCGTGACGGGCAAGACCGATTTTTCGAAAAAATCGATTCTCCTTGCGCCAGATTTTGGCTGGAAAGGCATTTTTGCACCAAAGGTCAAGAGAAGTGCTGCGGCAGAGAATCCTACGGCGAATAGAAACAGAGCGTGGTACGACTGGTTCTGTGTAACCCAGATGCCGAATATCGGTCCGACCGCCATAGCCATGGTCGTGGCCGTACCAAACCACCCCATGCCTTCTCCGCGACGGGCCGACGGGATCATATCCGCAATCGCCGTGTAAACAGCGGTAGTGGAAACGGCCCAACTCATACCGTGCAATATTCTGAGCCCCATCAAAACGACGATTCCGCCGATCCAGTCATACATATACATCGCCAAGATGAAAAGAAGCAGCCCCCACACGATAAAGGGACGCCTGCCAAACCGGTCCAGCAGAACGCCGACGATCGGGCGAAAAATAACGGCAGACAGCATAAACGCGCCCGCCGCTAGATCGACCTGCGCTTCGTTACCGCCCAACTGTTTGATGAACAGCGGCAGCGTCGGATACAGCGAATAATATCCAGTGAATAGGAAAAACATCCCTACCGTCATGAGAATAAACGGCTTCTTCCATAGGCGTTCCACTTTCATTCCTCCTCAAGTTCTGTCAAGAACTCATATGTGTTAAAGGGCGTAACCTTATTATGCAATAAATGAAAAACAGACCGTTATCTCATTTGTCTTAAATGATTGCCTAATCCTCTCACTACTAATAACGCTACAGACGTAAATGCCTTATAATTGAAAAAGATAAAACAACAAGGAGGAGCCTATGTCGGAGGAAATACTAAAACAGCAATATGAACTCGCCAAATTGATTGAACGTCACTCGGCTCAAGACGGAGTTTACAAGACCGCAGTCCCATCTTTATTTTTTATTCGCTACTCTAATGTGACCGAGCCAGTCTACAGAGTTTACAAGCCTTCCTTATGTTTCATAGCTCAAGGTTTGAAAGAGATATTGCTGGCACAGGAGCGTTTCGAATATGGTCCTGCCGACTACCTTATTTCATCCATGAACTTGCCGGTGATCGGCCAGGTCATAAAAGCTTCTTTCGACGCCCCATATTTGAGTTTCAAACTTGAATTTACACAGAGTCAAATTTTGGAGGTATTAAATAATTCTGACATTCAAATCACCCCGAAAGAAAATGCTAAGCGAGCTATGTTTGTCGGTCAGATAGAGTTACCTATACTGGATGCGATACTCAGATTAGCTCGTTTGCTAGACAATCCCAAAGACATTCCGTTCCTCGCTCCCATCTACACAAGGGAAATTCTATACAGGCTTCTGCAAGGGCAGTATGGCGTTACGTTGGCTCAAATCGCAATGGAAGGAAGCAGCATCTATCGAATCAGGGACGCTATCGAACAAATTATCAATGACTGTGATAAGCCTTTGCGAATTGAAGAGCTTGCAGAAATAGCCAGTATGAGTATTTCTTCGTTTCACAGACACTTCAAAGAGGTAACCGCTATGAGCCCTATTCAGTTTCAAAAACAACTGCGATTGCAGGAAGCTCGACGCCTATTATTATCCGAGTCAGCGGATGCCGCTGATGTCGCATTCCGGGTAGGCTATGAAAGTGCATCCCAATTCAGCCGTGAATATTCTCGTATGTTTGGTTCTCCTCCCAGAGCGGACATAAAGCGTTTGAAGGAAAAATATGACCAAAGACTAAACGTAAGATGATCCTCTTGCCAAGCGAGGGCAAATTAATCCGCCAAACATTGTCTGTCTCTGTCGGGAATAAGATAATGTCTTGTCACCCGATACTGGCCCCTTGAATAAAAAAAACACCGTCCTTTATCGTGGCGGTGTTATGTGTTTCTATTCATTTTTTTGTTATTCAAGAATCTTTCCAAAGGGCTATAAATCACCTTTAACACTTGAGTAAGACCCGATAAATCCGGATAGAAAACAAGCTGAACGGCAAGCATGTATCCTATGGGCCATAAATGCGGTCCCATCGGGCATTCCATGTCCATTACCTCAACCAGGGCGGCTCATTAGCATTCCTGATGCGCGGAGTGACGCCCGTTTAGCCCGCGGCATCGCGCCGCGCCCAACCTTAGCCGCTCCTTGCCGCAGTTCGCGTCCGCCGCGTCTGCTGCTTATTGTCTCTCGTATTTTTTGATCCCGGGCGGCAGCGGAACGTTTGCCGGATTCGGCTCCTCCCGCTTGTCCGTAACGATTCGACCGTCAACCAGTATCGCCATATAGACGTATCGCGGGTTTAACTGAGCGGGAGCTTCCATTGTCTTGCTGAAAAACATCGTTTGGCCGTTTATCAACAGCGGAAGGCCGCCACCTTGCACGGCACTGCCGACATATTGCTTGTGCGGGCCGATGCTGCCCTCTTCTTTCACATCGAGCCCTTTAATCATGTCGAGCATAAGTGGCGTGTTCTGACCGTGACGCATATTCACTTTGCCGGTTTTGCCAACCGGCATATCGCCGGAGACTTCGACTGTGGCGTAGCTACCCACCGCCTCCTCCAGCATGTTCACGAGCAGCTCCCATTCGTCCTCAGCCTCTGGAGGATACACGGTCAGGAATTTGTCAATGGGATCCTGAGTGTTGGTGAAGTCGAACTTATGGGATACCTTCCAGGATATCAGCATCGGACTGACCGCCTGCGCAATCGCCAGCCGCTGGGTGGCATCGCCGGAGCCGACATGCGACTTCCAGCTTACGTGCGCCATTTCCCCCATGCCCCATGACAAATAGTTGCGGTCGGGCTTGTACCGCTGCCCTAGCAAATAATCCTCAAGCGTGACTGCGGCTTTCGCTTCTTTCTTCTCCTCGCCCTTTCGCACAGTAGCAAGCCTCTCGCCGCCGCGGAACGCCTCTACGTGCCGGCGGCCCTCCCTTCCGACGGTGGAAGGAGCCTCCGCCTCTTGAATTACGACCCGCCTCTTCCGGATGTCGACCAGAATTTGCTCTACCTTGGCCAGCTTACCAGGATCTTTCTTCTTCAGCTTCTCCTTGCTTTTCCGCAGGTCGTAGCTTGCCCGCCAATCGCGAATAATAGCTTCAATCTTCTGCATCTGCTCTTCCTGCGCCCGATAATCCGTGTCGCCCAGCTTCTCATAGGCGACCAGCGCGTCATCCAGATTGCCCCACGACGTCTTGCCGAACAGCTTCGTGCCGGCCTTCAGACCTTCATCGTGCAGCTCCTTGCTCGTTGGCAGCCCTGCCGCTCTTTGCACGCCTACTGCCAGCGGAGCCGCGGAAATCCGCATGCCTCTCTGCAGCAGCTCCCCCACCATCCGGTTACCCACCGTCCGCTGCAACTGCATCCAGTCGCCATAGGTTGCGGCCTGCTGCGCCGCCCCAACGGCCGTTCGTTCACTGCCCGTGCTTTCACTTTTCCCCGCGCCCCGTTCGGGAGGCTGATGCCGCACCCCTGCCATGCCAAAGCACCTCCTTCAAAATTGTACTTACCCTACTATCATAGTTCGGTATGCCTTTATATTTTCCTTTTTTTGTAACTATCCTGCCCGGTGGTGTCGTAATTAGAGATAATATCCACTTTTCACGAAATTTAATTACTTCCATTCGATAACCTGGACAAGGCGGGATTGCTCTATGTGGGGGGGCGGTCATAATGCCAAAGAAGCATACAGCGCGAAGAGCATCCTATTGCTTATTCCATTGGCAATTTTCTATTTCCTGACTATGCAAGCGGTCCGAAGGCGGATACGGGACTGCTCTACCTAACGCTGAACGGCGACAGTATCGATATGTCCTTTCACAAGCAAGTACTAAATAAAGCTCTTTTTTAAACATGTAGTTATAGGAAAAAAAGGAATTTAGAGGGATATAGAGAATAGCTTATCCTAATCTTTCTTTACGCATTAACTCCACAGCATATTGTGTTGTAAAATATATCACACAAAGTCGACAAGGAGTGTACTTGTGAACTATTCAACATTAACGAAATTCTTGCCTTCTAGATTCAATCGTTTTCATGTACTTCTTATTTTTATTGCCACCGCATTGCTTGTCTCGTTAATTGGATATATTCAAAGGGATATTGCGAATCCTCGTGATTATCACTATGAAAAACAGAAGGCTTCCAATGGCGTCGTCTTGCATACAATTCAAACTACCCCGGATAATGTTCGACTGCAGGCGATCGATATGAATGTAACGAAAACTCCCTATTACGGTATTAATGGGGGCTTTTTCTGGGAAGGAGCTCTGCTTAGCATCGCAGTTATCAACGACCAACCTTTGAAAGGAATGCCTGGCGATTACGGATCTGGCTGGTACAACACGGGCATTGACTCTAACTTAAAGCGTGGAACGCTTGTTTGGGATGACGTCACTAAACGATTCTCGATTCAAGTAGTTACACATGCCGGTGAGCTGACCGTAACAGATAAGCGGCGTTATTGGGCACAGGGTGGTGTCAGCATGAAGCTTAACGATAGCTTTGGCTGGGAGAGTGATATGATTTTAGAGCAAATGCCAGCCTATAACGAAGGTCATATGCGTACGGCAGTTGTTTATGATAGTCAAGAGAACATTTATATGATTGTAA
>NZ_WHOA01000235.1 GCF_013141715.1 Paenibacillus phytorum
TGGACACGTGGATATGTCATTACAGTAGCCGTTGGGGTTGTTTCTGGAACGGCTCTTGGCCTACAAATTAACCTTTTGTGGCCTAATTTCATGAGGATAGCAGGACAAGCTATCGGTTTACCTATGTTCATGGAAATATTCGCCTTTTTCTTTGAGGCCATTTTTCTTGGTATTTATATGTATACATGGGATCGATTTAAACCCAAAATTCATTTTTTATTTATTATACCTGTAGTCATTGGTGCGTCATGTTCTGCACTTTTTATTACACTTGTTAATTCCTTTATGAATGCTCCGCAAGGATTTGAGATTGTTGATGGGATTATAGGTAACGTACAGCCTCTTAAGGCTATGTTTACTCCTGCAAGCCCTACAAAAGTCTCCCATGTATTAGTTTCGGCTTATCTTACGTCTGCTTTTATTATTGCAGGGAGCGCGGCATACGCCCTATTAAAGGGAAAACGTCATATTTACTATAAGAAAGTATTGAATATGACGCTTTTCGCAGCACTTGTTTTTGCAATATCCACCTTCTTGATTGGTGATTTGTCTGGGAAATATTTGGCGAAATATCAGCCTGAAAAGCTGGCAGCTGGGGAATGGCATTTTGAAACGATGTCACATGCACCTTTAATTGTAGGTGGTATTTTAACCGAAAAACACGATGTTAAATATGGATGGAAAATCCCTTTTGCATTAAGCGTGCTTGCTCATGGAAATCCTAATAGCGAAGTAAAGGGACTAAATGATTTTCCTGCGGATGAAATCCCTCCGCTTTGGATTCATTACACTTTTGATGCCATGGTTGGCATTGGTGGTTATCTAACTAGTATTCCTTTATTGTTTATTCTTGCTTTTTGGTTTCGAAAAGGGAATCCATACAACAAACTGCTCCTTGCCGCGATTGTCATTGGAGGTCCACTCGCTATGTTTGCCATTGAATATGGATGGATATATGCGGAAGTAGGCAGACAGCCCTGGATTTTGCGTGGGTATATGAAGACACAGCAGGGTGCTACGACTTCTGAACATGTTAGCTTACTTTTTGTCGTGTTTCTTGCCCTGTACGTGATTTTGGGGATTTCCTGCTTACGTGTTTTGGTGAAAATGTTTAAAAATAATACGCCGGAAGACGAGCTTAAGTTGAAAAATAAGGAGAGTGCTCTCAAGTGAATTTGGAAGTGGTGGGAATTACAGTCTTATGGACTTTTCTGTACGGGTATTTAATTGTAGCTTCCATTGATTTTGGGGCTGGGTTTTTTAGTTACTACAGTTACAGAACAAGAAAGGAACATGTGATTCAGAATATCATTAAACGATATTTATCTCCTGTGTGGGAGGTAACTAACGTCTTTCTCATTTTTTTTATTGTCGGGATCGTAGGCTTTTTCCCAGATACCGCATATTACTATGGAACAGCCTTATTAGTTCCTGGTAGCGTAGCCATCATACTTCTTGCTATACGTGGTTCCTACTATGCGTTTAATACATATGGCATAAAGAGTAGAGAAATTTATGCATTCTTATATGGTGCAACTGGACTTCTGATTCCTGCTTCATTATCAACAGTGCTTACAATTTCAGAAGGTGGTTTTATTGAAATTCAGAATGGTAAGATCTTATTTCAATACAACAAGCTGTTTTTCAGTCTTTACTCATGGTCCGTTGTTTTACTTGCGATTGTTAGTGTCCTTTATATTTCTGCCATGTTTTTAACATTTTACGCGGCCAAAGCAAATGACCTGCCAGCTCTGGAAATTGTACGTAGATGGGCACTAATTTGGAGCGCACCGACGATCATTTGCAGTTTAATCGTTTTTTACTCGATTAACTTGCATAACCCCGAACATTATCAGCATATCACGGAGTTATCCTGGATGTTTGCATGTTCGTTTCTCTTCTTTCTGGCAGCTGTTTATTTCGTTTGGAAGAAAAAGAATTATGGGTTGTCCTTTATTTTCGTGATGGTTCAATTTGCATTTGCTTTTTACGGTTATGGGGCATCTCACTTACCGAATCTACTTTACCCTTACTTATCTATGTATGAACATTTTACTAATCAGTCCATGGCAGTAGCCTTAATTATTGCATTTTTGACCGGACTATTGCTTCTAATTCCTTCACTCTTTCTTTTAATGAAACTGTTTTTATTTAATATCAGATATGTGCGGGGACAGATGCACCCGAAAGGAGAATAGATGTTGGAATTCCTATTAATTATGATTTTGCCGCCAATTATTGTTATAGCCTCTCTTACGGTCGTTTTTGGCTGGGGGTGGATGGCTAAAGAAAGAGTTAGAGGTGACGAAATTTCCACCTGTAAGATTGAAAGTAAACATTAACAATGTGGGACAGCAGATAAGAATTAATTAATTTATTAATGTAGTCCTCTCCAACTTTTGTAAATAGTACAAATATTAAAAGCCGGTTTTCTATAAAAATAACCGGCTTTTACCATTGATCTGATTATTCAAATACAATGTTTTCAAAATAAGCTAAAACCATCGAAAACCACATTTAGCGGCAAATCATTGTTTGGTCCAATTTCAATTTCTGGCATACCCGATTCGTTTGGTTTCACAAGGCTGTAAAGGCTTTTGATCTTTTTTAGAGATATTCTAAGAAGATCTTGATCTACCGTAGCTCTTGGCGTTTGGAAAAGAAAATTCTAATTATTTCAGCCATCCCGGTCCCCACCAGTTCCATTTGCCAAACATTCTCATTAAAGATGGAACCAAAACCATCCTTATTACAGTTGCATCAATAAAGATAGCTGCTGCAATGCCAATCCCCAGTTGTTTAACCCCGACAACTTCTCCGAATGCAAACGGCACAGTGACCGCAATCATGATGGCAGCTGCTGAGTTAATGATCCTGCTGATTGAGGCCAGTCCAACCAGAACCGCACGACCGTTATCATGTGTCTGCTGGTAAACCTCGAAAATTCGCGATACCAGGAACACCCCGTAATCCATACTGATACCAAAAGCCAGTCCAAAAATAAATACTGGGATCATTATCGCGATGCTGTTCGGTTCCATTCCAAAATGCCCCTCCTCAAAGATCCATACCAGGATACCGAACGACGCCCCAAGGCTTAGGAGATTCATAACAATCGTTTTTAACGGGATGAGAATGGATCTGAAAGCAATGAATAACACCACATAATTGGAAACTAAGATAAATAGAAGCACAAACTTGATGTTTTGAAATATGGCATCAAAGACTTCCTGTTGGTACTTCGCTTCACCTCCCAACAGGAAATGGAGATCTGAAGACTCCCCCTCTTGCTCCCAAAGTCTGAGCCAACTCATCACTTTTTTTGATGATGGTTCACCCTTTAATGTAACGTGTATGAGCATTCTATTTTCTTTAACAAATTGTTGAACTATCGGTTCGAATTTCGCTTTTGATATCGTTTTTTGAAGTAAGGAGTACACCTGTTCGGGCGGCAATCGCAAGCTCGAAAAAACAGAATTCACACTCTGTACGTATGGATCGATTTCTAATTTTTGTATAAGTTTATATGCGTTCAACCACTCTTCTTTTTTCAAGTCATGTGTTTTTCCTTGGACCACGATATATACCTCTGAGCTCGTCTGGGACACGAAATGGGCTTGATAGGTCTCGAAAGCCATGCGGGAATTATAGCCTTGCGGTAAGGAGGCTGCATCCGGAATGGCTAATTTAATCTTGTTTAAAGGCAGGAAACAAGTGATTAACAAGAACGAAGCCAACAGACTCATCCTGACAGGCCTTTTCATCACATAGTGTGACATAGAGTACAAAATATTTCTTTTCGTAAAAGTAGACAACGGCTTACTTTCTGCTCGAATGGCAGGCCACAAAACAGATAAAAGAACCGGAACTAATGTTAAAGTTAACAATACCGAAACCGTTAATACCGTCATAGCTCCTATAGCAATCGCAGAAAACATAGGAAGCGGAATAAACAATATCCCCATTAAGCCTAAAAAGACACTGGCCGCTGAAAATAAGACAGCTCTTCCTGCTGTCTTCATTGTTGTAATCAATGCTTGTACGGCTGACTCTCTCTGTAACTCTTCGCGAAACCGGCTGACTAGCATTAAGGCAAAATCAATACTAAGAGCAAATCCCACCATGGGAATGACATTCAACACAAAGTTAGACAACTCGACCTTTGTCCCCAGCCAATACATCATTCCCATCGTACCGGTAACCCCGATAATCCCAATTACAATGGGAATCATTGCAGAAATGATTCCTCCAAAAGCCAACCAAAGTATGATGAACGCAGCTGGAATTCCTATCCGTTCTGCTTTTCTCAAATCATTTTGGCTTGCTCGATTCACATCTGCTTGAACCACAGATTTCCCTGTCATTTTCACTGAGATATCTCTATTGTTCGGTAGGCGTCTATGAATTTCATCAAGCACCGGCTTCATTTCATAGGAGTTATGTTTAAAAGCAAGCAGCGCATAGGCGAAATTCCCTTTGAGCATCCCCTCCCTTTGGAGTGGTGATACCATTTCGCTTAGACCGTCGATTCCCTTCAGTGGAAACAACGTTTGCTGAATGAACTGCTGAAATTGCTCGGGGGATACAAACTCCTTTTTTTCAAACACAAGAATAACAGGGTCCTCGGGGACGTGGAAATCAGAAGACAAGGTATGCTCAACCTTGACATAAGCTCCGTTTGGTAATAAGCCATGATCTTTTAGAACTGTAGGTAACTTAGGAGCGTAAAACCCAAAAAAGATCAAGAACAAGGTCCAGACCAGGATGATTGCTTTAGGATATCGAAGGGAGATGATGGCAAGCTTTTGAAAATCCATGACCATGCTCCTTTATGTACCAATTTAATACTATGAATTGCTTTCTTTTAACCTAGTCGCTTGAACCAATCCATATGCCAATCTCGGTGTGAGATGTGCTGCGCTTAGTAGAAGTCGGGGCAGAACGGGTACGCCAAACAGCCATTGAATAAGACGCCCCCACTGTAAGGGACCCTTGAATTCCCGCTTAATGGATTGCGAGTATTCATGCTGCCACCTAGAGAGTGAAATCTCCCCGCATAAATAGCTGTCTGCAAGGGGGGCGCACAATAGGGCCGAACGCAGCGCCATCGACATCCCATCTCCACAGAGTGGAGGTATCATTGAAGTGGCGTCTCCTATATTGGGAATTAGATCCCAAGCCGTAGGTTTGCGGTTTAGATCTACTGGAGCAACGGCTGCCTGAGTGCCAGGGACAGGAACGGCATTAGCCAGCTTTTGATAAAGCTTCGTGTTCCTGCGGCAAGCGGCATCAATCAATCCTAAGATCGTTTTTTCAGTGTTCCGAAAAGCTTTCCGTTTAAGCAGTGCCGCAACGTTGACGAGTCCGCCTTCAATGGGGGAAATGCCTAAATATCCCCCATCAAAAAAATAGAGCTCTACAACGGGCTCCATTTCTATCCCCCTAAAATGGGATTTCACGCCTATATACGTATTCTTTACAGTAGCATTAGGACTATGACCTGGAAGTCCTGAACGACAATTTGCGCCCCACGCAGCAATAACAGCTCGAACTTGGTAGGTTATTCTTTCCTCCCCTTGTTTCGTCTCAATCTTGTATCCGCTGTCATTGGGATAGACGGACGTTACCGTTGTTGAGGTTTGCATGTGCACACCTGAGCTTAGCGCCGCTCTATGGAGAGTGGAATCTAGTGAATACCGGCTCACCCCTAAAGCAATACCGGGCAGAGGAATTTCTAAGGCATCACCATAACTGTAGATCAAGCGTGTCCGACTTATCAAGCTAGGCTGTAGCGATTCCACAAGTCCACGCAAGCCAAGAGTATTCAACATACTTTGGGATTCAGGGGAAAGAAATTCTCCGCAAACTTTATGTCGCGGGAATTTCTTACTGTCGATCAAAACGGTTTCCCAACCCCGATCCGCTAAAGACTTGGCCAAACTACTGCCAGCGATTCCTGCACCAATAACCGCTACATCCCGGATGTGATTCATCACATTCAACTCCGATGATTTGATTTAGACCTTGCATTTCCAGATGACGACTACATATCGAAATAACGGTCTCCATGCATAGAACATCTCAGATATGCCTAACGCTTTCCTGAGATTTCCCCAATCCTCCGAACGAAATCCTTTAGCCACGGACAGAGGACCGTCGTTTAATATATACCGGTTATTTGAGACAATTCGCGCCGTAAGCCACACCGCAGCCCAAGGAATCCAATGCCGATGGATGTCATTGATCACAACACCTAATCGGGACGCCTTAAGCATGCTTTCTACAACCTTGGGAAGCTCATTCGCAGCAAAATGATGAACAAACTGCGTCCCTGTAATCACATCCACGCAACCTTCCGGAAGCTCAAACAAATCACTTCGCATCACCTCTATCCGCGGTTCGTTACGATAAAGCAGCCTTGCCTCTTCACAAGCTTCTTCAGTAATGTCTACCAAAGTGATCCTTAGATCGATCTGGTTCTCATCCGCCCATCGCAGGATGTGTCGATTCACATCTCCGGAACCTGATCCAATATCTAAGATGGAGAAGCGCCTCGGCTTGTCCGCTTTCATCCATAATCGCTGTATTCCGTAGAGAGTAGGCGCAGCGGCACCGAAGATCCGGTTAAGCATACGAAGATGCTGCAATGCTTCCCGAAGCTCTGATCCCCCTGTCGAAAAGTCATCCATCAACTCGTGCTCTATAGCTCGCTGCTTGAACCCCCTAAACATGGACTTCATCTAAAAACTGATCTTGAAAAGTGACGGATGGGAGATAAGAAATCTGGATCATCTCGCAGGTAAGGCCCGGCCCGAATGCTAGTGATAAGCCGTTTGTCGGTCCGGAGCCGCTGCTTTCTAGCTCCTGCCTCATTTCATAAAGCACGAATAATATAGTGGCAGAGGACATGTTTCCATAATTGCGCAATACGTTGCGGCTGGGCCGGGTTTGTTCATCCGATAGCCCGTATATCTCTTCTAGTGTATCTATAATTCCCTTGCCTCCGGGATGGATTGCCCATAAATCAGGCTTTTGACCTCCATTTATCAGATGCTCTACTTGTTCTGGAATAAATCTGCCTATTAGTTTGGGAATGTTCGTCGAAAGATAAAGATCAAAGCCGTAATTACCTACCTCCCACACCATCTCCTCGGCAGATTCTGGAAGGAGAATGGAATGGTCGTTTCCTAATTGGAAAATTCCATTATGGTTAGGACCGGTAGAACCTACAATACACGCTGAAGATCCATCCCCGAAAAAAGAAGCACCAAATAAGGCCTCACGCTGGCTAGAGGGCTGAATGTGAAGCGTGCATAACTCAACACAAACAATTAATACTTTGGCTGAGGGATTACTTGAGACGATTTGTCGTGATAGGCAAACGGCCTTTAATCCAGCAGCGCATCCTAAAAAGTTAAGCGGAATTCGATTGACAGTGACAGCTAATCCCAACTGTTGGACCAATGTAGCATCTAAACCTGGAAGGAATTGCCCTGTACAACTAACCGTGATCAGATGAGTAATGTCAGACAATTCCACTTTTCCATCTAACAGCGCTTTTCTCGCAGCATTTAGCCCTAATGGAACGGATTCTCTCTTATAGGTTTCCATTCGCTCGGCGGTCGAGGGAACTGGTCGATTTGATATTTGTGAAAAATAGCGGCAATCTTCAGCAGATTCTAATAGGGCCGGTTCACAGGTATATCGGGCTTCCACACCGCATTGCTTGAATATTCTTTTTGCCCAGCGTGCAGAGTCGGGATTCTCACTTAATGCTTGAGCTAATCTTTGTGATGTATCAGCTTGATCGAGACGAAAATCCGGCACGGCTGTGCCTATTCCCAGGATCGCAATGACTGGATCTGTTTGATTCATTTCCTTCATTTCCTATATTCATCCTCTCGCGCAATTCATTTAATGATCGGACATGCACCTTACATTAAACATATGTATTCGTATTTTCTTATCATTATGATGGAAACCGTAAAGTCATAGAACAAAAAAAACAGCTCCTGTATTTAGAGCTGCTCTTTGGTAAAAGCAAAAAGCTTATCATTTAGATACTTCTACTATTTTTAAAGGTTTTTTAGCGGGACCTTCAAGCACTTCCCCTTTATATGAAAATCTTGAACCATGGCATGGGCAGTCCCACGTTCGTTCTCCATGGTTCCACTCGACTTCACATCCCATATGTGTGCATGTTGTATCTACAATATGTAATTGACCTTGTTGATCCCGATAGGCGCCGGCTCTTTTTCCATTGGCTCTTACAACTGCTCCTTCGTCGTTCTCCAGCTCCTCTGGTTTCTTGAGGATCATTTCCAGCTTTCCGGAAATAAAATGATCAACCACATCCGCATTTTGCACGATGAATGTTTTTAGGCTCGGATCCGCATGGAATCTTTCAGGTTTAAAAAGTTCTTGGTAAGGACTCTTTGTTCCTGTGACCAGCTTTTCGATTAATAATGCCGCTGCCGTTCCTGTTGTCATGCCCCATTTTTTATATCCGGTGGCTACAAGAATGTTGGGATTATCCGAATCTGTCTGTCCAATATACGGAAGTTTATCCAAAGTAACCAAGTCTTGAGCCGACCATCGATAATAGATTTCTTTTATTCCAAAATGTTCTTCTCCAAACATTTGCAAAGCTTCATAATGTTTGAGCGTACAGATTCCCTGTCCCGTCTTGTGGCTTTCGCCTGCGATTAAAACCATTTTTTCCCCATTAGCCGTCGTAGACCTAAGAGATCGTTTGGGCTCCTCGGCACATATGAACATTCCTCTTGGAAATTCTTTGGCGGTTTTCACAGCCAGAATATAAGCCCTATTTGCGTGCATTTTTGCAAAGTAAAAACCTCCTCCTTCATAAAAAGGAAAATGTGAGCACGATACGGCATAATTACAGGTGATTCGATGTCCCTCATTCGTAATCACAGTTGCAGGGTTTCCTTTGTCAATACTTACGGCCGTCGTATGCTCATAAATTTGGCATCCTTGTCTTTGTGTTGCATGATTGACTAAATACAATAAATATGGCATCGGGTTAAACTGGGCCTGATTTTTCATGACAACAGCGGCTTTTGTTTGAAAAGGCAATGGCGTTTGTTCTATGTAAACACCGGGTATTCCCAATTCCTCGTAAGCAGAGAATTCAGCGGCTATTTTTTCAACGAATTCGTCTGAATTCGTATAAACATAAGCATCTTCCTCTGTAAAATCGCACAATATTTGATGCTCATGTATGGTTTGTTTAATGAAATGTAATGCCTCTCGGTTGGCTTCGTAATATAGCCTTGTTTGTTCTTTACCAAAATGCGAAATGAATTCGTTATATATCAGATCATGCTGTGCAGTAATCTTTGCCGTTGTATGACCTGTGGTTCCGTTAAGCATTCTTCCGGCTTCAATTATTGCGACTTTGAGTCCTTGCTTTGAAAGCAGATAAGCGGTTGTTATGCCAGAGATTCCAGCTCCGACGATAGCTACATCTACTTTGATATCATGTGTCAGCTTAGGAAAACTCGGGATGCTCGAAGAAGCAATCCATAAAGATTCTGGATATTGTGGAAGGATTACTCGGGGTAATTGGTTCTTAATCATCGCGATGTCCCTTCTTCCATTTTTAACATAATATAACCTTTGGCGTTTTTTTTATACCATAGGTTCTTGAGTGAAATTATCACTGATTTTTTAATTAAGAGAGTGAACTCGCCCTTTTTAGCCTTATTATTTATACTCTTATTGGACTTTAAGCGAATAATGATTGTGTCGTTCGACACTTTATAACGATAATCACCCACCGTATCATCACTTTAGCTCATATTCACTTTACTTATTTGATAATACTTCTCAAATGCGGAAATCAATACATGTTCTTGTCCTTAATCGGGAAACGATATATGTTCTTGTCACCCGACAGTTGTATCGAGTGTCAAGAAAATGTTCCGATAAATGAACGTGACGCCGAAGCCCGTCTGCTCAGCAAACTGGGGTAAATAGTGTCCGCTCACGCATTACTTAATGATCAGTACCGGAATTTTAGCATGTTGTACGACATTATGGCTTACACTTCCGAGAACTTCCTCACGGATCGGACCCAAGCCACGACTGCTAAGGATGATTAAGTCGGCTTCATATTTCGTTGCTGGAGAGAAGCTGTATGCATCGGGCAAAGTGGTCAAAAAAGCCGGTTGGAAAGACGTCTACCGAGCCACTGATTTCACCGATCCAGATCGGGAAGAAACCGAGTCTGATGAAGACTCTGCTCAGTTGCTGCCCCAAGCTGCCGAAAAAGACGCCGTAACCGTCCGTAACGCCCGTCAATTAAGTCGCCAGACGAAACCGCCTGCTAGATACAACGAGGCCTCCTTGCTTTCTCAAATGGAAAAATGGGGCCTCGGCACGCCCGCTACACGCGCTGACATTATTGAGAAGCTTGTGTCTTCCGACACCATTGAACGTCAAGGCTCCTCACTCATTCCGACTGGCAAAGGGACTCAGCTCATAGAGCTCGCTTCGGAGGAACTGCGTTCTCCTGAGCTTACAGCACGCTGGGAGCTTGAGCTTGAACGCATTTCCAAAGGCAAAGGTAGCATGGAACAATTCCTAAGTGGTATCCGCAAAAAAGCAGCCGAGCTGGTCGATGAGGTCAAGAAAAGCTCTGCGGCCTATAAGCCGCATAATTTAACGGGCAGCAAATGCCCGGATTGCGGGGAGTTTCTTCAAGAAGTAAAGGGGAAACGAGGCCGATTCCTTGTTTGTTCCAGCCGTGAATGCTCCTATAAGCGCGAAGCTGACGGACAACTGACCAACCACCGCTGCCCGCAGTGTCACAAAAAAATGGAAATCCACACCGGCAAATCCGGCAAGTATTTCCAATGCCGTCCTTGCAACGTTGTCGAGAAAATAGACAACGAATCAACCGGCGGCGGCCGGCGCGCCTCTGCCAAAGCGAACCGTCAGTTGATCGAGAAGTTTTCCGATCAAACCCAGCTGGGCAACTCACTTGCTGACAAATTGATGGCTGCGCTGCAGAAGAAAGACGAGTAGCGTGCAACCTGTCCCAAAAGGGTTATAGACCTTGAGGGGTATCTACCTTGAAGACGGTTACACGTACCAATTAGGACTTCCGCCAATAAGGGGAGGTCCTTTTGGTGCAAAGTTGTTCTTACGGAACGACAAGCCGCTAAAATGGATGAAATGCGCTAAAAATTGAATTAACGGAACGAGAGGGAGTTATTCGATGAAATTTGTGCTATTCGAAGCTAAAAACAACGGAATAGTGTCTCTACGTTCCCTTTATCATTTGGGACAGCCCCATAAACCTCCAAATCTTCGAAAATGATGAGATTAGCTGTACTTTTTGCAGCATAGACTACCCAATGGTCTCTGATGCAGCTTGTCCCTCTCCAAACAAAAAAACCAAGCGAGACTGGCGTCATCGCTTGGTTTAACTTACTTAACTACTCACAGCTACTGTTCCTTTTACTGCTAGTTGAAGCTGCTCCAAACTCGTAATCCCCAAACTAATGAGCGCTTCTCCCGCTTCCATGTGGACATTCGCTAGCATATGCATACTTGTATTGGGTACAAGTGATTTTCGGAATTCATGAAACAAGACTGCATTATAGGTTTTAAGAACTGTCATGAATTCTACCGTTGGAGGGATAAATGAACGGATTTCAGAAGCTTTCCAGAAAAAATCCCTCACTAACATAATATCAGCACCCGTACGCGTCAACTTTCGAATCATTGTAAAAAATTCATCGATCAATATCTGTTTATCCGGCCTCATGTGACCATCCTCCAGTTCAGCGTCTTCTCGTTCAAAACCGTCTACTTGAAGGATATCATAAATAGTACTTTTGATCTACCTATATAGTTTAATATACCTACGTTTATTGAAATTTTTTCTCTTTTGGTAACAGCTTATGCCTGTAAGAGAGAAACATATCCAGTACAAAAAATACTACACCCAAATTAATAGCTAAGTCAGCCAAATTCATCACACCATTGCCAGATCGAAACACAATGAAGTCGGTCACTTTGCCAAATAATAATCGTTCGATTCCATTACCAATAGCCCCGCCTACGAATAGTGCGGCACCACACTCTTTGAAGAATCCTTGAATGCTTCCTTTTTTCCGGTAATACATAATAACAACGATAATCACAACAGCAAGAATTCCTAAATAACGCGCTGAGCCCTGCAGCGAACTGCCTGCTGCTCCACTATTTTGATAATGCGAAAACGAAATAATATCTTTATAAAACGGCATAGATTCGCCTACTTTTAGGATAGACCGAATCCACACCTTCGAAATTTGATCCACAGCTGTCACTACAAATATGATGAGATAAAATAACATTAGACGCCTCCTTCCGCAAATATCACCTCATAGATTCTATTTTACATGATGACACCACTCGACTGCGAATGTTGCCAATAGCTCTTATAAAAGCAAACTCAAATAACTACCTCAGACACTGTCTGTGATAGCTATTTGCTTCCTCTTTTACCATCCTATCAGGTTAAGGACAGAAGTGTTTTTAGCAGCTCTCCGGGAGAGTTTACTAAGTAATCGGGCTTTCCACTGAGCAGTAACTCCTGAGAATCATAGCCCCATGTAACGGCAACTATAGGAACACCTAGTTTCCTGCAAGCCTCAATATCCCTTAATTCATCTCCAACATAGATCATCCGCGAGGGAGCAGTCCCCCATTGTTTCATTACTTTGCGAATGGAATGATGCTTACCAAATATATGCTTAGCCGAAATGATTTCCTTGAACGCGCCATCCAGCTTATTATTTCTAAGAATCTGGCGAATATTTACCTCGGAATTGGAGGAGAGTATGGAGCTTTTCATCCCAAATGAGGAAATTCTGGCAATAACCTCTTTCATCCCAGGTACAATATGAATTGTCCGAATATTTTCTTGATAAAGCTGTCTTCCGGCCGATACTAGCTTTGGAATCTGGAGCACCGGAACACCTAAGCGATCCACCCGCTCAGGGATCGAAAGTGATCTTAGAAGCGTAAGGTCTTGATCTCGAATCCTGCGAAATTGATACTGCACGGCCATTTCATTATAAAGTTTAACAAGCAGTGCTCTAGAATCGACCAGTGTCCCATCAAAATCAAAGAGGATATGTTTTACCATTCTGTTGTATATAGATATAAGGCCGGACCCTCGGGCGGCACTTGGCGAATTTGATTATGAATAAACTCCTCCAGCGGATCCACTGCGATATGCGGATTACTAACGACGCGTACATCTTCCCATACACAGGCTACACCAATTCCATGTTCATCGGCATCACCGGCAAACATTTTACATCCTTTGCAAAATTGATCTTTCTGTTGGTCGTCAAGCTTCACAATTTTATTACGAAGACAGCAGTAAATTTCATTCTCTGTATTACATACATTAACATGGGTGATTAGAGCCATTGACTGTCAACTCCTTGCGGCGCTTTTTGTGTGTAATAGTAAGTTTATCGTCCTATCATTAAGTGTATGACAGTTTTTTGTAAATGAAATATTTTTTTCTCTGACAAACTGCCTAAATTTGTTACAATAAGGAAAAACTACGTTTCTCTGGAGGAAATCTCATGCAAAACTGGATGCATTATGCCATTCCTTTCCTACTCATTGGCTTTTTTATCTATCGCAGAACGAAGCGAACCATTGGTTTTCAAAAATTATCCAGAGGCAGACTTAAATTCCGACTCACTCTCTTTAGTATCCTCGGAGCCGTCATCTTCCTGCTAGGCTTTGTCCATCCCATCCATTTCATTGGTTATATAATCGGCCTAGCGGCAGGTGTCGCACTCGGGCTCACCGCGATTCGCCACACCCTTTTCGAACATCGTACAGACGGATGGTACTATCGCACCCACTTATGGATCGAAATTACGGTTCTGGTGCTATTTCTTAGCCGGATCGTCTATCGCTTGGCCTTTATCAGTCTTTCATCCAACTCAGCAAACATGAATCCGGTAGATCCAACTCAATTTACCAAAGACCCACTGACCGCAGGTGTCTTCTTCATCATCGTGTCTTATTACATCTTATTTTTCGGTTACCTGCTTCGCGAAGAAGCCAAATTGGATCCAGCTCCTTTAGTCTCTGATGATTCAAGTGATCTTTCGAATCCACAGGCAAACGTTAATGTGATTAAGTAATCCCTAATTTAAAAAGGAGGCCCGTTCTCTTATGAGAGCGGGCCTCCTTTAATGATAGCAGCACATACAAAATTTGTATGAACGATGGATTAATTGGAATAATAAGGACTTAACATAAACAAAGGAGTTCGAAATCCCTTGGTTGCGATTTTATACTCGGTTTTATGGTTGCTCATAGCTCTTCGGTTTGCGGACCGAAATTGGGAGAAGTACTATCCAACACTCCTCTTTGCTGCGTTATGTAATGGGCTCTATGAGTTGATCTGTTATCAATATCAACTTTGGCAAATGGAGCCGAATGGTCTTCCTGTTGCAACGATTCCAATCCTATTGCTTATTCTGATTGGCATGCCTGTATCGACTTGGGTATACCTATCGAACTACCCGCGAAATCCTAAACTTCTTTCCCAGGCTTATTACATCATCTTTTTCACGGGTCTTTTTGTTTTGCTTGAATATGTATCTGTGAAATGTGGATCAATCACGTATCATAACGGATGGAACCTACTTTGGTCATCATTGTTCGATATGATCATGTTTATCATGCTGCGTATTCATTATCGCAAACCATTATTCGGCCTGCTCATGTCAGTACCCTATACCGGATTATTGATGATTATTTTTAATGTAGGTTTTGATAAAATGAAATGAACGTGTTAAGTATTCAGTACAGCTTGCTTGGAAGAGCTGACACCTTTGAATTTAATAAAACTAGTGATCCGCCATGTCGCGATGTAGCCAAAGGTTATCAGGTTGCACATAAAGCTAAGTGTGCTTGGATCGATTGATTTTATAGTTGCAATCGCGAGGAAACGCAGTGCAAAGATCACGATCAGCAGCACAAAGACCGTTTTGTTACGCTTAATAAACGTGTTGCCATCGTCCCGAACTTCAAAGTTGGTCGTCACGATAAGCGGAATCGAAACAATCATACCGATCAACAAAGCAATGATTACTTGATCTTCGCGGATATGCAGCGTTGGATCGAGCAATTGCATAAGTGATGTAGAAATGTATAGGATAGGCAGCAGTAATGTTACTCCCGATTTTTTTAGTGGCTTACGCATGCCACTTAATTGTCCACGCAGGATGAAAAAGAAAATCAAAGCCGAAATCATCAACGATACAGTTGAATTCATAGTAATGAACACTCCCTAAAAGGATTTTATAGTCTTATTATCACCTTTAAGAGAGTGTTTCAAAAGTGAGTCAAGTCACCGGATCGAGGTGACAATTGTCATATTCGTGCAACTATGAACTTCCCTTCATTTCTTTACCATTTGCTCCCTTGCGGTGCCGGACAGTGGGCTGCAGCCAGCTTAGCTTTTACAGCCATCAGACAGCCGCAGTGGCGGCAAGTTGTACCGAATTGGTAGGCCTCGCAGCTTTGGCAGACCGACATACGCCGGTCATACTCCTCTTCAGTCGTGAGTTTGACATTGCGAATACGAAGCGTTTCCCCGAATAATTGTGCAATTTCTTCTGAAGAAACATGCACCGTTGCCGAGCAACCCTTGCAATCCGTCATACGTTGACACCAAGCATCACTACCGACTTAGCAGGCAGCTTGATGATAAGTTGATCATTTTCGATGCGGAAATTGTTAAATACGGACGTCTTCACATTTTCCGGTTCCCCAAAAGTATTATGCGATTGTATCGTATCGGAGGTTAGTACCTGCCCCGCAACATCGCCGACCTTCCCACCGCGGATTGTACATTGCACTTCCAAAGCTTCAGCGTGATGCAGATTGCATAAAGAAATATGCAGACGATTATTCGCATCCACGGATGCAGACACACTAAGCTGATCTATGCTCTGTCCATCCATTTCGTAAGACGGGCTTTCCACATCTGCGGCAACGAGGCTGGCACCCTGATGAACCTTATACATATCGAATACATGATAGGTTGGGGTCAGAATCATACTGGCGCCTTCCGTTAAAATGACCGATTGCAGTACATTAACAACCTGAGCGATATTTGCCATGCGTACACGATCGGAATGGTTGTGGAAAATGTTCAGATTAATTCCGGCAACAAGCGCATCGCGCATCGTATTTTGTTGATACAAGAAGCCGGGGTTGGTGCCGGGCTCGACGTTGTACCAGGTCCCCCATTCGTCCACGATGAGCGCAACTCTTTTGTCCGGATCGTAACGCGTCATAATCGTATCATGGCGCTCGATGAGCTCTTCCATGAAGAGTGTCTTCTTCAGTGTTTCAAACCACAATTTTTCGTCAAATTCGGTGGCCGAGCCTTTGTCACTCCAAGTACCGGTAGGGATCGTATAATAATGCAGACTCAAGCCATCCATAAAGCGAGTTGCCTCACGCATCAGCACCTCAGTCCAGTTATAATCGTCGACATTGGGTCCGCCAGCGATTTTGAAAATTCGGTTATCGCCGTAATTCCGGACATAACAGGCATATTGCCGATACAGATCCGCATAATACTCAGGGCGCATGTTGCCGCCGCAGCCCCAGTTCTCATTGCCCACCCCGAAATAGGTTATCTTCCACGGCTGCTCGCGTCCGTTTTCCTTCCGCCAGTTGGCCATAGGCGACTCTCCGTCGAACGTCATGTATTCAACCCATTCGGACATCTCAGCCACTGTCCCACTTCCGACATTACCGTTAATATAGGGCTCAGCACCGATGAGCTCGCATAAACGTAAAAATTCGTGAGTGCCGAAATGATTATTCTCAACGACACCGCCCCAATGCGTATTAATCATCCGTTTCCGTTTTTCTTTCGGACCAACGCCATCTTTCCAGTGATATTCATCGGCAAAGCATCCGCCCGGCCAACGGAGCACGGGGATTTCAAGTTGCTTCAACGCTTCTAGAACGTCATTTCGCATCCCCTCTGTGTTTGCAATCGGCGAATCCTTTCCTACATAGATGCCTTCATAAATACAGCGTCCCAAATGCTCGGAAAAGTGTCCGTAAATATTGCGGTCGATTGTACTTAAGCGTACGTCTGCATTAATAGTAAGTTTGGCCATGTATCTTGCTCCTTTGATTCACTATTTTCAGTATGCGGCAATCAACCCAAAGATCATATAAACATGCCTATTATGCTCTCTACTCTTCTCCACTTTGTCCATACTGTTTAATTAAATTGTACGTACTTGTTAATTCAGATACAATAAATTATAGTAGCCAAAAACTGACCTATCGTGCTTTTTAAGGAGATGCAGGATGATTCATTTAATTAGTTGCGGATATAATTTTATACATTGGGATGGGATCACTATTGACCGTCCGGTAGGAGCAGGGAATTATGCCTTTGTTTTTTTGAAAAGCAATTCAGAAGTTATTCTCGACGGCAAGCAATTCGTAGCCGAAAAAAATTCTTATATCTTGTTTCGCCCTACAACTCCCCAACTTTACAGGGAATTGGATAAACCATTTGTCAACGACTGGTTCCATTGTGACGGCAATGAAATTCAGGATTTCCTTATTCAGTTGGATTTCCCCCTTGACACGCCCGTCAAAGCAGCGGATCCGCTTTTAATTACAAGATGCATCATGGAATTGCATAGCATCAACCGCTTAGGCGGCCCGCTGCGCGATAAAATCATTGACTCGGATATAAGAACTCTTTTTATGAAACTTCGTAATCTGCTTGACAGACCCACTTTGCCCGATAAAACGAGCCGATATTTCAGCCAATTTACTGAGCTGCGCAACGAGCTCTACAGTTCACCTCAAACAAATAGGTCCGCAGAAAATCTTGCCTCATACATGAATTTAAGTAAATCTTATTTCCAGCATATCTATAAGGAGCTATTCGGGTGTTCTGTGGTTATAGACATCATCAACAGCAGGCTGGAATACGCCAAGTATCTTTTGGTTAACAGTTCGTTATCCATCGCCGCCATTTCCAAAATGTGCGGGTATGAAAATGATACCCACTTTATGCGCCAATTTAAAAAATTCGTGGGCCTTACTCCTAGTCATTTCAGGTCCAAAAACTGAATAACAAAAAACCGCTAAACCCAGCACGAAATCAATTTCATGTCGAGGTTGCGGTTAAAAAACCATGGATGTTGTTTCTTAATCAGTTCTGCCTATCATTGAGAGGGCTCTGTAACTAGGAGAGGAGAGCTCATTTTGTATTTTCTTAAAATGAATTTGTAAAGAGCCAAAAAATACTCTTCCCTGATTGTAGTGAAGCTCACATTTATACCCATACGATCGGGATGCGGTTTGCAGCGCTTTATAGCCTGGTAACGCTGTGACCAAAGTGGTAATCCGTTTAATAATATGGTTAGGCACTTTCGTAAACATCGTCGCGTGTATCCCATCGGCAACCGATACAAAGCTAGGAAATGTACGCTTGTCGAAATGCGAAAGTGTAACAAAATCGGCGACGATTGCCAGCATATCTTTGTTCAAACGGTTTAAATTTATGGTGATATCCTTGTAAAAGTAAATACCAAAACCGATTTTGTTCGTTACTGGGTTCAAACATTTTTTCAACTTCAACAACGTAGCTGCCGTATAAGTCTCAAGTTGCTCCATAAACGAATGCCAATGAATTAGCGATCTCAAACTTTTTTTCATCAAATTCTCCTTCATTTCTATATACATACGTATTTTAGGTGTTTATTTTATTTGACTCTAGAACAAGACGGATTGTTCACAAAAAACTTTGGTAAATGTAGGAAGTGACCTTTAGGGCAGTCTTTTTTCATAAAATGAGCAAACAAAAAGAAACCCATCGGAGGGTCTCTTTGTAAAATAAATATAATAATGCTTGCTAATAACTCATGCTGCTATTGGCCGTAAGTTGTCGGGTCAAGGGCGAATGCAAGACTTTTCCAGTCGAAATCGCCTCGCGTTCCTCTAATTTGGTTTTCATGAGCAATGTTCCGGTAAAGTTGAAGCGCCTCGCGGTCGTTTAATTGTAAGGTGTCTTGACCCAGGTGTTCGGAAAATAGTTGACGGCGCAGTGATTGCACCACTTTTGGGTCCCAAAACGCAGCGTTCATCTCCGTATGACCAAAGAGTGAATTCCAGTGAAGGTTGCAGGAACCAATTGTCGCCCACGCGTCGTCAATCAGCATTATTTTAGCATGTACATAAATATTGCTGCGCTCTCTCTGTCCATTCAGCCCAGCTATACCGACAAGTGCGAAATTCTCGTATCGGCCAAGTGCTTCTAAATGATCGAAGAAGCTTTTGCTATCCGGATGTTGACGGAATGCCCGTACGTATGACTCAGGCTCAGCTGGAACGAGGAGTACGACATCCACGCCACGCTTCAGAGCCTCCTCCAATCTGGCAGAGATCTCCGGAACCGGGAGAGCCTGATTTTCGATGTAGATTGTGCAACGAGCGGCATCTATTGCTCGTTTGTACTGCTCGAAAATGGATCGCTCGCCTGTACCAATATCGAAGGAAGAACCTCCGGGAGTTGGATAACTATTACTGTACCGGCTCTCATACACGTTCCTTTGAATCTGCACCTGGCTGTCTCCTCGAGGAACGGATACGCGTGTAGGGAAAGTCAACTCGTCATCGCCATTGTGGCCCCACACTCCATCTTCCTTCATTCTCTCGCTGGCCTCGTTCCATCTTTGTACGAAATTGTGGTGCACGTCGGTCGCCGACGGTCCGATCACTTCGACAAATATGTCGTGGCGTTGTCCCTCGCCCATGTGCCCTGGTTCAAAGGCCTTGAACGTCGGATTAATTCCACCGATAAATGTCGTCTCGGACGAATGTCCTGCATCTATCAGCCAACACTTTTGGTGTTGGCAAAAGTAACCATGTGCACGGTCCCAGCGGGTACGGAAAAGCGAACCACGTGCAGCGAGCATTTCACTGTCAGCGTAAGATCCTGGGAAGGCTTGGCCGTAACCACTACTCTCCGAATTTGGGCGCCAGAAAATGATGCGTACATCCAGTCCACGAGCAACCGCACGGTCCAGCACATCAAACAGGGTACCACGATCGTCCGGCATCTGGAAATACGGATCCACAAAAGTAAACGTGATCCAGACACTGATCTGTGCTGTTTCGATAGCCTCA
This sequence comes from Paenibacillus phytorum, assembly GCF_013141715.1. Taxonomy (GTDB): domain Bacteria; phylum Bacillota; class Bacilli; order Paenibacillales; family NBRC-103111; genus Paenibacillus_E; species Paenibacillus_E phytorum. The sequence goes on from NZ_WHOA01000235.1 coordinate 20,227, forward strand.
CAAATACGCCGAAAGGTGGGGGCACTATCCACAAGCGGACGAACAATATTTCCTTGCCGTACGGGATAAGAACAGGATTCGAGAAATGGTATATGTGACTCGGAACCGGAGACGGTTGAGACTTCGATTTTGGTCATAGTTGCCCCTTCTAATTACTTTACTAGCGTGCTGTATCCACTAATGCTCATGCAATTGGCGTACCGTTTTTAACAGGTTCATCTGGTTTTAAGAGAACCACATCACCTTCTGTTGGAACACCGCCGATTACCAACACCTCAGATTTAAAACCTGCGATGCGTCTAACAGGAAAATTCATTACGGCGATTACTTGACGTCCAATAAGTTGTTCGGATTCATATCTTTGTGTAATCTGAGCAGAGGAACGTTTAATACCAATCTCACCAAAATCGATTTCTAATTTTATTGCAGGTTTTCGTGCTTCGGGAAAAGGCTCTGCTTTAATTACAGTACCGACACGGATATCTAATTTCATAAAATCCTCAATTGTAACCACGATTGTTTCCTCCATTTATTACAGTTACGGTAATTTTACGATACTACTTTTAATAATTAAAGGTTATAAATTTATTAAACAATCCTCTCCGTTGCTTAAATTAAATCTTTATATATGTGTTCAGTAGAACCCGAAGTTGTTGCATAACAAACCCTACATGTTTACTGTCTCTGCTCAATCTGCTTGCCATCACACTGCCTTCGAGTGAAGAAACGATAAATGATGATAGTGAATCAACATCTACATCTGATCGGAATTCTTCAACTGCTATCCCATGTTTTAAAATACCTTGGACGAGGCTTAACATCTCCTCATACGCGGCTAATGCTCTATCACGCAGGATTGGAAAGGTATCATCGCTTTCAACTGCTGTATTAAGCAAAGGACACCCGCCTTTTATTGGGGGATTGTTCACTGGATCAATATGCACATTACATACAGCCATTATTTTGTCTATCGCTGTATCCGCATTATTAATAGCTGATGATAATTGTTCCATCAAAACCTGCCCTGCATATTCAAACGCTTCCACCGCGATTTCATCCTTGTTAGAGAATCTTCGATAAATCCCTCCTTTTGTTAATCCTGTAGCCTCTATAATGTCTTGTATCGATGACCCGGCATACCCCTTTTGATTAAATAATTCAGCGGATTTAATAATGATGTGTTGTCGTGTATTTTCATCTTTACGCATTTTCAGTCCCCCATACATCCCAAATACCATTTGAAATACATTGTAACATTTCTCTTGTATTGAACTAAACATTAGAGTATCATAAAACCGAACCGAACGGTTCGGTTCGGTTTTTTCATATAAGCCACCAGAGAGGACAATGAAACTATGAACACTGTAAAAATCGTCCGCATTCCAATCCTCCCCATGCACATGGTAAATTCCCACTTACTTGTAGGCCCTGACGGATGCATTCTTGTCGATGCGGGACTACCCGGGTCTGAGAATAAAATTAAAAAGGCCTTAGCTAAGGAAAGACTTACATTCAAAGACATCAAACTCATTGTGGTGACCCATGCGCATGTAGATCATGCCGGAAGTGCAGCAATAATTCGTGAACTATCAGGAGCACCGATATTGGCTCACGAGGGGGATGCTAAACATTTTAACAGGGAGACGCCAATGACTTTTTGCCCAACCGGTTGGTTTGGCCGTTTATTTATCAAGACACCACTTATGCTCGAGCCGTATATCGGTTTTGAACCGGATGTTTTACTTACAAAACATGATGTTATCAACTTGGAGCGATACGGAATTCCGGGGGTGGTTAAACACACGCCTGGGCACACTGCTGGCTCAGTCTCCATAGAACTTGCTTCTAATGAAGCTTTGGTCGGTGACCTTGTCGCCTCAGGAATTTTGTTAGGCGGTATCGTAAGAACCAGTCATGCCATACGTCCACCATTCGAAGATGACCCGCACAGAGTAGCCCGTGAATTGACCCGTCTGCTTGATTCGGGAGTCGAAAAATTCTACATGGGACATGGCGGTCCATTAAAGGCTTCCGAGATCCATCGTCACGCCCAGACTCTCATGATGCTGCCAAAAAAATAAAATGTCGACGTCACGCTATCTCTTTGGTGAGCAAAGGCTGCCATAGGATCATCCTTCGGCAGCCTCGTTATAAATATTCAACTCTTATTATCCTTCAAGCACCACACTACATATCATTTAAATTAAAATCCTTTCCTTTTGTTATTTTTAAATTGCCTTGATCATCCGTTCTTCTTGTAATGTATTCTCCGGTCAATAAGTTATAATCGTCCTCATCTGCATTCTCTTTACTTCCTCCATATTCACTAACGACGACTGATCCCCTATCTATGGTTAGGCTCTCAAAAGGATCTCCCCAAACTCCACCTTCATCAGCCTTCAAGACTACTTTATCAGTAATTATAGAGATGGGTATCATTTCAATATAAATGACAAAAATCATAAATTGATACTTGATTTTTGTTTTAACGGGAGTTATACTAAGTTCATAATCAAGAAAAAATAAATTATACATCAAAGGAGTTTTTAATATGAGAATCAATCCTAAATATCGTCAACTGACTTTTGTATCCATTATGTCAATGATTTTGACTTTTATCATGTCGGGAATTATGACATATGTACTTGCAGGTGGCTTTATTCCGCATTTTGTTAGTGCATGGATGAAAGATTGGGGTGTCGCTTTTGTGATCGCTTTCGGACTAAACCTTTTCTTACCTGCTAAAATCCGTAAATTTGCAAATAGATTTAAAAAAGCTCAAGTTGTCTATATTTTTGTAATATCGCTCATTATGACATTCATCCTCTCCTTTGCTTTAACTGCTTTTGCCATGAATGGTATTGTTCCACATTTTGTAAGTTATTGGACGGGCGCATGGCGCATAGCTTTCATCATTGTTTTCGTATTAAACTTCTTTTTACCACAGTTCGTTGGCAAACTTGTCAGTAAATTAGTGGTTCAACAACCAGCATTACATTAAAGAAGTGGAACAGCGCGAATCAAAAAAACACAATGGATCAGGAATTTTATTCTCCTGGTTCATTGTGCTTTTTTTGTATCGGGCTAAGACCGGAAAGCAATAGCTGAAACGCCCCAATAATTAGCCTTCCAGCACATCCGCCCCCAATTCGCTCGCAACCTCAATCATCTTGGGGATGACGGCTTCATTGGTGCCGGATACGTAAATATCTCCCTGATAATGCCGGAATGGGATCTTTATATCGCCATAGCTCCACATGAAAAAATCTCCCTCAATAGACATGCTAGTAGAGCCTGTTACCGTAAACACGGATGTATAGGAAAAATCAGGTTTGGACGTAAAATACAGTTTGCACTCTTCCAAAGATATTGTTTTCGCCGAATTGTTCTTTTCCTGAAATTCTCTTGTAATTCGATAGCGTTGACTCATTAAAATACCCCCATGATCATTTCAACTTTTCTTCAGTTTAACAGAAGCAGCCGGCTTGCTGCCCTATGAATATAAAAATAACCCACGTTTAAAAAACATGGGGGTTCTCAACAATCTGAGATTTTTACTTAAGCTAGCATGCACTTATTTTTCAAGAAATCCTGTTGAAGGGTTCGTTATGAAAAAACCATCTTCAGGTACATGAAAATATTGAATCCAAACCCCATCTAAAAGGTTTTCTCTTTTATCTAGTAAAATCTTAATGTCTTTGTCTGTTTCTACGATTTCATCATGTTCAGTAGGTGTATCAAGCTTCACATCATAATGCGCGTGCTCTCCATGATTCAGCGTAATAAATACACGAATCATCTTCCCTTCAGCTTCTTCACTACTCAACATATTTTTTAAGACTTTAGCTGCATTTCGATTAATTTTACATTTCATGTTTTACGTCCCCTATTCATTTTTATACTGTAATACTATTAGTTACAGAAGGGTTTGTCAAGATATTCGAACTATAGGTTCCTTTCTCCTGTTCATCAAATGAGACTCCTTTTACTTCGATAAGCAGTGACACCTTTGTTAATCTTATTCCCCTGACGTCGAGCCGTTATTCTTTGAGTTGTTTCTTCCCATGTAACAGAATATCAATAGGCACCCTTCAAGACTCTAAAATAATGCCAGAGGAACGACGATCCGCTAAATTGGATTTTGGAAAATGGATGCCTATCTATGAAGAAGAGGCTACCCCTCTAGAATATTTATCTATTCTTGGAACAGCCCCTTACCATGAATTTTCAAACCGTCGCGTACAGCTACTCGTCAGCAGCGTGAGCGAACTGCGTGCTGTACAGCCGCGCGTACAGCCCATCCAGTGCAAGAAGCTCGCTGTGCGTGCCCCGCTCCACGACGCTGCCCGCTTCGATCACCAGAATGTGATCGGCGGCCAGCACCGTGGAGAGCCGGTGCGCGATCACCAGCGTCGTGCGCCCTTGCATCAGCTCCTCGAGCGCCGCCTGCACATAGGACTCGGACTCCGAGTCCAAGTGCGACGTCGCCTCATCGAGGATGAGGATGCGCGGGCGCTTCAGGATCGCGCGGGCAATCGCGATCCGCTGGCGCTCGCCGCCGGAGAGCCGGTGGCCGCGCTCTCCCACCATCGTGTCGTACCCTTCGGGAAGCGACACGATAAAGTCGTGGATGTAGGCCTGCCGACACGCGGCCTCCATCTCCTCACGCGTAGCGTCCTCCCGCGCGAAGCGCAGGTTGTCGCCAATCGTCGCGTGGAACAGAAACGACTCCTGCGTCACGTACGCGATTTGCGCGCGCAGCGAAGCCAGCTGAACGTCGCGGACGTTCACGCCATCGACCTCGACGACACCCGACGTCGAGTCGTACAGCCGCGCGATCATGCCGATCAGCGTCGATTTCCCCGCGCCGCTCGGCCCGACAAGCGCAACCATCTCACCCGGCTGCGCCTCGAACGTGACGTCGCGCAGCGCGTACTGCCCTGGCTTATAAGCGAAGGAAACCTGCTTATAAGCCACACGCCCCGCGACCTGCGTAAGCGGCGCAGCCCCAACTGAGTCCATGACATCCGGCACCATGTCCTGGTATTCGAAGATGCGCTGGAACACGCCAAGCGCCGTCGCCACCTCGACATGTAGGTTCAGCAGCATACCTACAGGCATGTACAACCGGCCAAGATACGCCGCGAAGGCGACGATCGAGCCCAGCGTCATGCTGCCGGATATGACGGAGTAGCCGCCGTACATATAAATAATCGCTGTGCCTAACGGCCCCAGCGTGTTCGTCGCCATCCCGAACCAGCGGCCAATCAGATTCAGCCGCAGCTCCAAATCCATCACTTTCTGGTTCATAGCCGTAAACTCGATTTCCTGCTGCTTCTCCCTGCCGAAAATACGCGTCAACAAAGCACCGGAAATCCCGAAGTTTTCGCTAAGCTGAGAAGTAATATCCGAACGAACCTTTTGTGTTTCCGTACGCAGCTCCTTTCGAAGCTTCGATACTTTTTTCACAGGCAGCACAAACAACGGAAGAATAAGTACAGAGATAATAGCCAGCTTCCAATCAAGGGCAAACAAAATACCAATGGTCGAAACAACAATGACAATCTGGGTGATCGAGGACACAACCAGCGAGGTCACAACACTTTGCACAGCCTGAACGTCCCCCGTGATCCGCTGAACAATTTCTCCCGACCGAGCATCCGTAAAGAATGCCATCGATTGCCGCTGCAAATTATGAAACAAGGACTGTCCTAAATCTCGAATAACCCCCTGGGTTACTTTAGTATTGAGATGATTTTGCCATACCCCAAGTACACCGCTTAGAACTGGAAGTACAATCATGAGCAGCGCCATCCCTGCCAGAAGCTTCATATTGCCCTGCGGGATCGCTTTATCAATTATTTCTTTCATAACAAGAGGTGGGATTAAACCAATCAAGGCTGCAAACAGCGCCAATCCTATAATCGCCAGCAGTTGTCCCCAATACCCCTTGAACAACCGCAAAATCCTTTTTACCGAAACATCCTTTAACTTCGCTTTAGGCCGATTCCTATCGGAAAGCCCTCCCATACCACCTGGTCTCACTAATCATCTCTCCGTTCTACTCTAAGCTGCCTTCTAAATGGGAAAAGCATGCTCGATTGCCTTCGTCACTTCATCTGCCATCTTCAACACGCTGTACAGCGATGTCGTTTGTAGAACACTATACTGTCTAGGCCCGTCTGCATTGACGATAGCAGCGATCGTATAATCTCCAACTTGAGGCAGCACCTTCCCTACTGATTTCCCCGGAGCCAAAGGCTGATTAGACACCTGATACATGCCCACAGAAAGCTTTTGACCCAAACAAGCATCAATCGCTATCACAACACAGCCATGTGGAATTTCCTGCAAACGCGCTGCTAAGTTACTAGCATCACAAGGTGCTTCAAGTGTTCCTATCACATGCGGATAACCCAGTTCCACAAGTCTACTCCCTACAAGCGGGCCCAGTGAATCACCTGTAGATCGATCTGTTCCTATACATACAAAAGCCAACGAATCCGGCTTCATCACCGACTTTTCCCCAATCGCCTTGAGAAAGATGGCCAACTGTTCGCCATTCATCTTTTTCCAATACTGCTCCCGCGGTTTAGCCCCTTCTTCCCCCATCAGATCCTCCCTTAACACGCATTCAGCAAAATTTCCCCTCACTCCTGATGAATGATATAATGCGGTCAACTCTTATTCTTTCAAGATTATGCTTACGATGCAAGCTTTGCTAGCAAAACTTTAAGGAGGCACATCATGTCCACCCTAGGAATTATCGCGCTCCTGACCCTCCTCTACTGGCTTTATATCACATTCGATGTGCATAAAGGCATACATCTACTGCATACTCTGCCCAAATCAACGAAGCTCCCGGACAAGCCTCCACTCGTTTCGGTCATTATCGCCGCCAAAGAAGAGGAGAGTACCATCCTAGAAACCGTCCGACATCTTCTCTCGCAAAATTATCCACGTCTCGAAATCATTGCCGTCAATGACCGCTCTCAGGACGCTACCGGCGTCCGGCTTGAAGAGCTGCGAAAGTGGTCAAAGCACAAAACGGATATTCAAACACCGCTGCAAATCATTCACATCACCTCTCTGCCAGAAGGCTGGCTTGGCAAAAACCATGCCCTCTACCAAGGGTATCAGCAAGCGAGAGGCCAATATTTACTTTTTACAGATGCGGATATTATCTTTGCACCAGCAACGATTTCAGATGCGGTTACTTATATGAAGGAACATGACGTACAGCACCTCACGCTGACCCCTAACATGGTTGCGCGAAGCACACTGCTCAGAGGATTCGTTCATTTCTTCCTCTTCTCATTTTCCTTATTCGTTCGCCCGTGGCGTGCTAACCTTGACAGCGCCCGTGAACCGGGCATCGGAATCGGAGCCTTCAACATGGTCAGCCGCAGCGCATATGAAGCGATTGGCACGCACAAATCAATTGCCCTAAGACCTGATGATGACCTTCAATTAGGCATCTCCCTCAAACGAGCTGGATTTAGGCAGAAGGTTCTGTCCGGCAAACACATCCTTCAAGTTGAATGGTACCGCTCTCTCAAGGAAGCGATCATCGGCCTGGAGAAAAACCTTTTCTCCGGCTTTCGCTACAGCTACACCATTGCTTTACTTGCTTGTCTGGGTCAGCTTATCTTTTTTATATTCCCATGGCTCGGTCTTATCTTCCTTTGGGACTGGAGAGGAGCCGCCTATGCTGTCGCAGTCATTTTACAAATATGGCTATACCGCAAGCTAATGTTTCGCCTTATGAGCAAACGCGGGGATGAAGCTTTCCTGCTCCCTATCAGCGCTTCCCTGCTCCTCTATACGATCGTCCGCTCCGTTTGGCTAACTTGGAAACAAGGTGGCATCAATTGGAGAGGAACGTTCTACTCCCTGCGCGAATTAAAAAAGAAGTAAATTCAGAAAGGATGACAGCTGCCATGCCACTTGCGCGTTTCCGCACTCGTACTTACACCGCGATGCTCAGCTGTCTGCTCTCAGCAGCCGTTATCTTCCCAGCATCTACTTCAGCACAAGGTACCGTTCAAACGCAAAGCCGAACGATTGCTCATAATGGCAAGTCGTTTACTGTGCAATGGGTCACAGTGGATCTCACCGATCCCTACTTGCGCGTTAAGCCTGTAACGGCTGAGAACGGCATCGGTCATGATGAGTCCTTCTCCTCCATGTTAACGAGGAACCATGCAATTGCAGGGATCAATGGGACTTTTTTTGACGCCTATGAAAAGGATGATACCCAGCGCTATCCGAATGGTTTGCTCATCGGCTCCGGCGAAATCATGCACTCAGGCAATAATCCTGCCTTTCTCGTTCACGCTGACAAAACCGCTAGTTTACAACGGATCCAAACGGAACACCAAATAAGCGTTACTCATCAGAGCAAAGCCTACACATTCACTTCTTGGGGTGTGAACAAATATTACGGTGATTCCGCCAATGATCAAGTCGTCTGGTACACGCGCGCTTTTGGGCCGACGATCGACTTTCCTAACTCAACCAAAGTTGTTCTCCGCGAGGGCAAAGTTACAGCCGTTACGACGCAGAGTGTCGATATTCCCGAAGATGGGCAAGTGTTTCTACTCGGAGATAGTGCCAACAATAAGACCTACGTGCTGCCTAATATCCATATTGGCGATACGGTGAAGCTGATTTCATCTCTCCATAATCAAGATACCGGAGCAAGCACCATGCTTACAGCGGTTGATGCTGCTATTGGAGCAGGACCGCATCTGCTTACGAATGGCGCTGTTGATTTGGATGTCAATCGGGATGGCTTTACCGATCCCAAAATCACAACGAGTGCGAACGTACGCAGCTTCATTGGGTTAGACGCTTCCCATCAGTTCGTCATGGGGACAATCTCCGCAGCTACAATGGAGGATATGGCGCAAGTTCTTCTAAAGCTAGGTTTAACGGATGCGATGAATATGGACGGTGGTGCAAGTTCATCTCTGTATGCGAACGGCTCCATGCTGCGAAGTCCGGGTCGGGCGCTGAGCAATGCACTTGTCGTGGAACGTCTAGATCATCCACAAATCCAATTAGAGGTAAATGGACAATTCGTGCATGAGTTCCGAGGGTATTTATTGCAAGAAACAAGTATGGTACCCTTTCGGGGCATTCTAGAAAGAATCGGTGCCAAATTCGAATGGAACGGGACAACCCGTACATTAACTGTTCATCATGGTTCTACTAATCTTGCGCTTCGGCCGGATCATTCCGTGATGACTGTGAATGGGCAATCTGTCATACTCCCTGAAGCACCTACCATACTAGATGGTCATATTTATATGCCCTTAAGAGCCATTATTGAATCCTTAGGCGGACAGATCCAGTGGGATCCACAGCTTTACCGGGTTTCACTTCACTTTTAGTGCACGCGATTCATTCGTACGATTCGGTAATACAGTTGGCTGCTCACCTCTTGCTCCACTTCCAAATAACCTTCCACATGCACATAATCACCCAATATAAAGGTGGATGCATCGGCAGACCCGGAGTGTGTCAGAAAGAGGAGAGCGGCTTTTTCGTTTCCAACCACGAACCCTGTTTGCTCATTCACTTGAAACTTATCTAGAACTTTCCCATGGTGAGACCTTGCAATATGATGAAAGCGCCAAGACTGATCCTCTTTTTTTAGAAAATAAAGTACGCGATTTCTCTGATTATTACTGAATTCCCTTGTTACACCAATCATGCAAACCTTCTCGCCAATACTAAGATACTCATCAACAACAAAGGATTTCAATCGCAAGCGATGCACATTTTTCTGCTGAATATAGGCTTCCATCTCTTCAATTGTCCTTTGATCCTTCGGATCCTGTTTCGTTGCGTAAAAGACTTCTTTTATAAACGTATCCGTCTGTAGGCTTCTTGCCCCTTTGAAATGATTATACGTAAGAAAAAATCGATCAATGACTCCCCGAATCTCTTCTGGTATGGCAGGACCTTTTTCCACGATATACATGCTATTTGCTTTATTCGAATGTCTTTTTTTATAAAACCAACTTTTCCAGACACTTAATTGCATGCCGTTCGTGTCACCTGCTTTCTTCCAAACATTTCTTCATTATAGGCTAAAAACCATAAAATTTCGATAAAAATCGCAATATTTCGCGCAAAAAAAGAACATCTGCCTTCTATGCTTTCATTCGAAAGATTCATAGGAAACAAATGTTCGATAATTTAATCCTTTTTCATCACACGGCTTATTTACAGAACTCTTTTGGCTCCCACATATCTAGATCCCCAGTATGAACTGGCGAGACTATCTATCCTAACACCTCTAGACGTTGTCGCCGAAATGAATTGATCATTTCCCAGATAAATACCAACGTGATTTACACTGCCTGCTGCAAAAAACACAAGATCTCCAGCCTTCAAGTCCATAACCCTGGTTCCTGCTTCATCGTACATTTGGACCGAAGTTCTGGGTAGATCAATGCCTTTAGCTTCGTACAAATAGCGCACAAATCCGGAACAATCAAACCCTCCGGGTGTTGTGCCTCCCCAGACGTATGGCGTCCCCATGAATGTATTTGCTGTTTGTACGATTTGATCAGACACGGATGGTTTAGCTACCGCTGCTACTTTTGGAGCTGGTGCTGGTGGCGGTGCAATCCAAGCTGGCTTGTGCGACTTGCCATCGACATTCACAATCGCGATACGATTCGCTTCATTCCACTCAATCGGAGAACCGAATGTTTCAGTGATGAATCGCAAGGGTACATACGTATTACCTTGATAAAGCGTCGGACTGCTTTCCAGACTAATCTTCTTGCTGTTCACAACCGCTTGCTTCTCGTCGGTTGTCAGTTGAATCGTCTGCTGCTTGTTGATCAACGTGACCACGATGTCGCTTTCTTGCTTCGCCCAGCCTACTTGATAACCCAATTTCTCAGATAGTACTCGCAGTGGAACTTGCAGCGTTCCTGCGTTGTCAATAAATGGCTGTACTTCTGGGAACTGAATCAACTCATCGTTGACCTGGACTTTCACAGTGGATGTAGATGATGCGGCTTGAACCGAGGGAGCGGAAAACAGAGATACTGCTGCACAAACAAGTGCGCATGAACAAATAAAGCTTTTTGTAAAAAGTTTCAAAAATTGTTCCTCCTTGAAGCCTCCGAGGTTAGTTGACGGGTTCGGGAAGAGGTTTCCCTAGCGCGCTCAGTTTATTAAACAGCTGAGCATTCATTCACCCCAAATAAAGAAGTCCCCCGTACCAGAGCTTTTGCTGCTCCGAGATTCGGCATTTTTTGTCTATGTTAGACTAGCATAGTTGGTCTATTAGTTTCAACTTTTGTATAGTGGTAATAGTTTCCACTGGATAGCCTCTCGTATTAATTGCTTATCGTTTCAACTTCGGCTGCGAGCACATATTTGATCTTCTTGATTTTGCTGTAGACAGTTGTCGTACGATGTTTGTCTGCTGTGGAAATGACCAATTGAATTTGTTGGTTCTCGTTCAGGTCCTTAATTTTGATATGCTTCACCTTCATGTATTCTGCGCTGATTTGATCGATAAGTGTGGACATGTCCCCTTCAGGACTGAATATAATATTGATCGCCAAGTCCTTCTCCCTCAGCTTTTGTGGGCCAAGCAGCTTGATAAAAATCGGAAACAGATTGATAGCGAAAATAATAAGAATAACAGCCAAAGTCGCTTCTTGATAAAATCCTGCTCCCGTTGCGATGCCAAGAGCGGAAGCCGCCCATACCAATGCCGCGGTCGTAAGTCCAGAAATAATCTCATTACTTCGTCTTAAAATAACGCCAGCCCCGATAAAGCCTACTCCGCTAATAATTTGAGCCGCTAGCCTCATAGGATCCATATTCGTAAATCCAGGGATGGAGTACTTTTGAACGGCTCCTATCGATACAATAGTGATTAAGCAGCTAGCCACCGAAATCACCATACTCGTTTTCATACCCAATGGTTTATGCTTGAGTTGACGGTCAATCCCAATCAACAGACCTAATAACAGCGCCATCCCTAGTTTCTCCAAAACAAGAAGACTCATTTCATGTCCCCATTCCTAAAGATAAAATGAAAGGTAAAGCCCCGGAAACCGGGGCTTTTCGCATAGAAATTTTTCACTTGGAATCCTGCGTTTGCAACAAATCTTTTAATCTTTCAGGGAAGTCCGTAATGATACCCGAAACCCCAAGCCCAGTTAGATGCAGCAGATCATTTACTTCATTTGCCGTATAAGGGTAGACATAAAGCCCGCTCTTTGTCGCCTTCAGCACATCCTCGGCATCCAACATTTGAAAGTAAGGATGAAGCGAGTACACCTCCACATCAAAACTGCGCGCGTATGCGGTAGGATCAATCAATTTGGATTGATACAAAAGACCGATCTTGGCTTCCGATTCCATTTGCTTGATCCTTCTGACACACTTATGGTCGAAAGACGAAACGATGACATTATTCAAACGGTTACGTCTGCGCAGAAATTCAACTATCTTATGTTCCATTCTGCCATCATAGGAGTATTTGATTTCCACGTTAATCATGATGGAATCGGGTACTAGATCAAAGACTTCGTCCAAAGTTGGTACGGTCTCCCCTTTGAACTCATCGCCAAACCAAAGACCAGCATCATAGGTTTTGATTTCCGATATGCTTTTCTCCGCTATCAGGCCTTTTCCGTTTGTAGTCCGGTTTAACGTCATATCATGGCATACGACGATTTCCTCGTCAGCGGTCAAATGAACGTCAAGCTCAATCCCTTCACATCCCTGGCTTAACCCAAGCCGGAAGGCAGCAAGCGTATTTTCTGGTGCCATTCCTTTGGCCCCACGATGTGCAATAATCATTGGTTTATTACTAAGCATTCCTGTTTCCTTTCCGGCTAGTGAACTCAAGCCTTTTCATATCATTATTTGACTGTTTTATTGTAAGTTTGAATCTTCGAAGTGATCTCTTTTTCCGCTGCATCCAATGCTTCCTTCGGAGTCTTCTTGTTGTTGAGCACTTCTTCGATCGCCCCTTCAACAATTTGTCTTGCTTCAGGGAATACACCCATTACCGCGCCCTGCGTTGCTGTGTTCAACTTCGTTTGGTGCAGTTGATCAATCGCTGTCTGGAACTGAGGGAATTTTTTCAGGTTTTCCTTTACAATGTCTTCGTCATACGCTTTTTTGGTAATCGGGAAGTACCCCGTATTGACGTGCCAGTAAGCCTGCTCCTTAGGTGTTGTCAAAAATTTGATGAAATCCCAAGTGGATTTCTGCTCATCATCTGGGCGGTTATTCATGACCCATAAGCTGGCTCCGCCGACAATAACACCGCCTTCTTTCGCATCTGCCGGTTTCGGCAAGAAGCTGGTCCCCACTTCGAATTTGCCGCTGGCGCTATCAACAAGCCCCTTAAGTGCCGCTGTGGATTCCAGAATCATACCGACCTGACCTGCGGAAAATGCTTTTTTGGAATCGTCTGTTTTGCGTCCCAGATTGTTAGCCGCTTTGGTGTCGATAAGATCCTTCCACCAAGTCAGTACCTTCACACCTGGTTCCGTGTTCACCTGCGATTGGGTTGCATTAGAGGTGCGACCGTTTCCGTTGTTTACGTATTCAGCGCCTTGATTGGCAAAGAGCTGCTCCATGAACCAGCCATAAATCGCAAAGTTTGCCCCGGTAGCTTTACCTGATTTGGTAATGGCATCTGCAGCAACTTTCAATTCCTCAAATGTTTTTGGAGGTTTCGCAGGATCAAGACCGGCTGCTTTAAACAAATCTTTATTATAATAAAGGACCGGATTCGACGTGTTGAACGGCATCGAGTAAAGTTTGCCACCTAACGTATAGTAACCGGCGATGTTCGGCTCCAGCTGTGACAAATCCCACTTATCCGCATCAATGAAGTTTTGCATCGGTGTAATGGCTTTGGAATCAATCATGAAGCGGCTGCCGATCTCATACATCTGGACGACCGAAGGGCCTTCGCTTGTACCCATGGACGCCTTCAATTTGCTAAGCAGGTCGTCGTAATTTCCTTGATACACCGCTTCTACCTTGATTTTATTCTGAGAAGCGTTATAATCGGCGACCAATTGATCAACAACTTTCGTATTGGATCCACCCATCGCATGCCAGAAAACGACTTTCTTAGGTCCGCTTGCCTCAACTGCTCCAGATTTCGTTGCTTCTGGTTTCTTGCTTTCTGTACTTTCCCCCATATTTACGCTGCATGCCGATAGGAAGACCATCGTTGCCGTTAAAGCTAAAGCCGTTAACCTTTTTTTCCCCATTGTCTCTATCTCTCCTCGCTCAAAGTGGATACATATATATGATAAGCCTGCTAGGTAACAGACGGATCATCGCTTGCTTAACCTTTTACAGCACCTGCGGTAATGCCTCGCACTAATTGTTTCACACCTAAAGCCAATAAAAGGAACGAAGGAAGCAGAACGATCGTAACTCCCGCCAAAATCAAATTCCACGACATGACTTCCGCATGCTGCAGCATAGAAACCCCAATTTGCACCGTTCTCATGGACGCCCTATTTGTAATTAGCAGAGGCCATAAATAGTGGTTCCAGTGCGTAAGGAAGACATAAACCCCCAAAGTAGAAAGCGCAGGACGGGATAGCGGAAGCACGATCGAGAAAAAATTCCGGAGATGCCCGCATCCGTCAATTTTCGCTGCATCAAACAGTTCATTAGGCAGCTGGAGGAAAAACTGGCGAAGTAGGAAAACCCCGAAGGCTCCAGCCATAAAGGGAACGATCAGCCCCTGGTAGCTGTCCATCCATCCCCAATTTTTGATGGTCAAATAATTTGGAATAATGGTAACTTCCCATGGAATCATCATGGTAGAAAGAAAGACGGCGAACAATATTTTCTTTCCTTTGAAATTCAAGAACGAAAAAGCGTACGCGGCCAAACTTGACGTAATAACCTGACTAACCGTAATCCCCGAAGATACAATAAAGCTGTTCAGGATAAAGCGCACGATTGGAAAGCCAGAGATAGCGTTCTTGAAATTCTCAAGATACAACTGAGAAGGAAATAATGGCGGTGGGAAGTTAGAAACTTCCTTCTCTGTCATAAACGATGAGGATACTGTAAATAACAGCGGATACAAAACGACAAGGGCCAGCACAACTAGCAACAAGTAATTCAGGGTGGGTGCGATCCTTTTCGCAATCATTGATAATGCACCTTCTTTTCTAAAACTTTAAACTGCACGACAGTCAAAATCATGATAATAACGAAGAGTACCAAAGCCTGTGCGCTGCCGATTCCGAAACGGAAATTAACAAAAGCGTCCTGGTAGATGGAATACACGATCACATTGGTCGAATTCATCGGACCACCCTTTGTCAAAATATGAATTTGTCCAAAGGCTTGGAAAGCGCCGATCACGGACACGATAAGGGCAAAAAATATCGTGGGTGACAGAAGCGGCAGAACGATTTGGATAAACGTCCGCATCGGGCTTGAACCGTCAATTTTAGCGCTTTCATAAATTTCTTCCGGAACCCCTTGAAGACCACTGGACAGCACAATGAACAGAAACCCCATATTCATCCATACCGTCAACAGAGAGATCGAAACCAGTGCCCACGAAGGACTCGTTAACCAAGGGATCGGATCGATGTGGGCAATGCTTAGAAAGTAATTCAGCATGCCTGCTGTCGGATGGAATAACAAGAACCAGATAATCGACCCCGTACCTACCGATATAACGATAGGCAGAGAAAATATGAACTGGAATATTTTCATGCCCCGCAGTTTGTTATGGGTGATCGCTGCCAAAAATAGGGACCATACGATTGAGGTAGGTACCGTAAACAAGATAAACAGCAACGTCACTTTTAAATTCGAATAAAACTGTCCCGAAGCAAGTAAATCAATGAAATTATCAAACCCGACAAATTCAACGACCCTACCGCGAGGGTCTGTGAGCGTCATACTCAGGTAAACGGATTTGACCATCGGATAAAAAAGGAACGCAGCAAACAAGACTAAGGAAGGTGCTAGAAATAAATAAGCTAATATGTTCTCCTCCCACTTCTTTTTCCTTGCTGAGACACTTGCAATTGCTTCTCTCTTTAAAGCGCTTTCATTTACTGCCAAATTGCATACCCCTCTCTTTCAAAAAGTTACATTTTCACGCTAAGGGCAATCGGTTTCCCTGTATCGCTTTTGGTAACTCGTTATTTTCCGTCTCGCTCATTTCGGAGGAAACGGGTGAAAAGAGCGAAAAAAAAACACATAAATTGCCATGCCCGTTGGCATGCAATCTACGTGAATCTCCTTGTCTCCGTCACAATTATTAACTTGTTCACATCATACACGCTAGTAACGGTTACTGTCAACCAAGATTTTCCACGGTTAATAATTCATATGATTAGAGCAATCTTCGTAGCTTTTAAAAGTGACACTACCTATTCCGTTCGCAATTCGGGACGTATAGATCGTAAATACTTCAGGCTTCTGCCTATTCCTTCTTCGACGTCATTCACTTGTTCATATTCAATCAGATAAACACCTTGAAACGGCACTTCCTTCAGCAGCTCATCATAATTCAGGTCGTCGTCGCCTGGCGCACATGCCACCCAATAATCTTCGATCCGTTTCCAATCTTTGAGGTGACAATAGTTAATTCTGTTTCCCAACAATCTAGCATAATCTGTCAACGGTCTTGATGAATCAACTGCCTTCAGATTGCCGGGATCGAAGTTAAATCCAACTGCAGACGGCAATTCGCTAAGCAATCGTTGCAACGATTTCCACTCCGTAGATGTCGTATGCTCATGTATGAATCCATTGTTTACTTGTGTATTTCGCCCGTGTGTCTCTATGGAGATCACCATGCCTAATTGTGAGCAAAGGTCCTCCATCAGGACAAATGCCTCCAGCATACTTGTCCAACGCTCCTCCGTCATCTCAGAAGCAAGCGCGAATCCTGTGAATAATCGAACATGTGAAGCACCAAGACGGGAAGCAAGATGTATGTCATGAGCTACACGGTCTTTCATCTTTCTTAATTGTTCAGAATCCGCCAAAGTAAAATCGTTCTCCAAAACCACGAATGGGGCTTTGATACCGTAGTCATTAATACAGGTTTGGAGATTGTTTATCTCTTGTTGACTGATATCCCTTTGAATTCGACCAGGAAAGTCCCCACCAATTCCAAGCTCCAAATATCGAAGATCGAATTTTCTTGCAATCCTACAATGATCTTCTATTGTGCGGTAATGCAAACCCCATTCCCCTAAACCTACAATCATTAGAAATCCCCTCCTTATCTACTTAAAATATCGTTAGCTTTTTTTACCTTTGGTCAATTTGTGAAAATGTCCGTCAGCAAAGGTTGCAGTCTGCCTTGCTTTGCTTCAAATGAGTTAAGCAAGATTGGTCGCTATTACCTCTCTGTCAGAACATATTTGAAAAAATTGCCAACAACCAGTGTTGTAATGTTACTACAGTTTGGTAACGTTTTCAATAAACCGATCAAAAAAAAAAGATCACCCTAAGGTGATCTTTTTCTGTGAAGCGGGCGGCGGGAATACTCCAAATACTTATTTAAAATGCTTCCTACGGAAGCGGCTAGTGGTATATTTGGACGCGCGTCCTACTTGGGTATATTCTATGATGTCTTCACGGACGGTCGAACCCATACGGCTTCTCTTCCTTTCCCGTTCAAACGAAAAAGATCACCCTGAGGTGATCTTTTTCTGTGAAGCGGGCGGCGGGAATCGAACCCGCGCGATCAGCTTGGAAGGCTGAAGTTCTACCATTAAACTACGCCCGCGTATTATAAAGGGATTGATGATCGGGACGACACGATTTGAACATGCGACCCCCTGCTCCCAAAGCAGGTGCTCTACCAAGCTGAGCTACGTCCCGATGCGTTTTATGAAAATGGCGCGCCCTGAGAGATTCGAACTCCCGACCTTTTGATTCGTAGTCAAATACTCTATCCAGCTGAGCTAAGGGCGCAAATTAGTTGGAGCGGAAGACGGGGATCGAACCCGCGACCCTCGCCTTGGCAAGGCGATGCTCTACCGCTGAGCCACTTCCGCATCGTATAATTGCCTGTCATTCTCGCTAACGTTTCTCCGAGGCGACAAGGAATAATATATCAGGAATCAAAGACAAATGCAAATGTTTTTTCTTTCCTTTTTTTATTTGATGAAAATACCGCCAAACGGCAGTACTTCTTTGGCAATACGACGCAATAGACTGTCATTTTTCATATGCTCATCTAATTTGCGATCTGGCTTACAAGGCTGCATGAGAACATGGCCTTGCCCCGTCATTTCCCAATGATAATTCATATGCTGACTAGCCAGTGTATTGCCGTACACACACAGACGCAGCTGAGCATTCCGCGGATAGGCAACAAGACAGCTTGTATCGACATACAAGGGCTGCTTAGCATCCAATGCCATTTGGTAAATTGGTCCTGCAGTCAGAAGTCCTAGTTTGCCTGGACCTTTAAACTGCATTTTCACAAGATCCTGCGTAATCAATGTATTCTTAACATTTTGCAGATGAGAAGTGTAGCTCACTCCCTCTGTGTAAAACAAAACATGTCGGAATTCATACAGAAGATCATCGTCCGCTCCTATAGGTATAACAGCCATGCTGTATCCTTCAGGCAGCCCTAGCATGACATTGGCGGGACCATGCAGCCGTGACTGGACAAAACGCTTCTTCCTAAACATACTCGGCAGCTTCATTAAAGAATCTTCTCTCTGCTCAGACTTTCCTTGGAAAGCGACAATTTGGTTCGGATGCAGCACATGAACAGACTCACCCTGTTCGATGCACAATGTAGCTATCTTTGCATGTGAGCTTACTTCCTCGAAAGATACCTTCATACACACCGACCTCCTCGTAAGACTACATCTATCTCATTCCGCGCTTCTGCCTCCGCCAGACAATGAATCGAAACACGCGACCCAGCACAAAATAAAAAACAACCAGCGAAACAGCCGTCACAGCCAAATAGGTTAATTTCCGATTTCGCTTTTCTTTATCTAGGGCTACTTGTTCCATGGCCTTCAAGCGTTCTTGCAATTGTTCATTTTCCTTTTTAAGCGTTTCGTTTTGCCCAAGAAGCCGTTCCTCCGTTTCTTGCGAATGCCGTATGGCTTCGGAAAGCTTGTCCTTCTGATCCTCTAATTGCTGCTTTGTTGCCTCATAGTCCTTCTGAATTTGTTCCACATTCTCTGGCAATTGATAGATGTCTTTCACCCGATCCAACCATGAGGCTTGGACAGCAGAAGCTGGATATATAAACCCGAACAAGATGACAAGTATGCCAAAGACTTTTACAGCCCCCGCCAAATAACGAGTCTGCATCTGCCGTCCCTCCCCATGTGAATATCGACATTTTCTTTTATTTTACCGCAAAAATCACCCCGTCACCACTTCTGCCGATTGAACAGGATATCGTAAAATCGTCTTCATTTTCGAAGGCTCTACCTTCCTCGGGTCTGATAAATAAATCTCATGATGGAGGCCGCGTATCTTCTGTCTATGTTCAGCTAAGAAATGCTCGATTTTCTTCAAAGAGTCCGGTTCTGCTGCATAGGGCCCCACATGAAGCATTTGTACACAAGCTCCCTCATGCAGGGTTTCATACTTGATATCCGAGATAACGGTTAGCTCCTTTTTCTTCGTCATTGCAATAGAACGGGCCTCTTCGACACTCTCTGCCCTCACATAATTTGGCCGGATCAACAGCTTCCAGTGCCATTCTTCCCTTGGTACATCCAGGGCTTTTCTATCCCCATCCACCCACCATAAACCTTCCAGCTTTGCCACAGTAAAGTCTTTCTCCTCTTTCTTATAAATCCCCTTGATGCTGTAGGAAAGCGTGTAAAGTGCTTCAGTGGCATTTGAGAAGGCTATGCCGTCCGGATCCCCTTGCCCTTGAATCATGACATACCAGATAGGCTCAAATTCGATCAATTGCGGTTTCGTGGGTGCTGTGTAATAGCTTTTATACGTTTTAGCTAAATCTAACTTTTCCATATTGCACATCCTTTACATTTTCTCCTAGTATATAAAAGGATTCCTGACAGCAGCATGTCAGTAGATATAAAAAAACTTACCCTTCGCCAAATTTCGCGAAACAGGTAAGTCTCATCCTCATAAAAGTCGTATGTAATTATACCGCTGCTGGTGGCGTGAACGAACGCTGAGCAAATTCAGCATCCAACATGTAGAAGGCGTTACTGTCTTTATCAATGCGTTTCAATTTATTAATAATGCTGTCGAACATGGCTTCTTCCTCTACCTGCTCATCAATGAACCATTTCAAGAACTGCATAGTCGCATGCTCTCTATCATTCAATGCCAAATCTGATAGATGATAAATACGTCTTGTTACTTCCTGCTCATGTTGATAAGCATGTTCAAAAGCATCTAGGATCGATTTGTACTCATTCACAGGCGTATCCATACCAGCAAAGCTAACCTTTTTTCCACGATCATTTATGAATTTGAAAATTTTCATCGCATGGAATTTTTCTTCTTCAGCTTGTACAATAAAAAAGTTTGAAAAGCCATCTAAGCTTTCCGCAGCACAATAACCAGCAATAGCCAAGTAGACGTGCGCGGAGTAAAATTCATAGTTCATCTGCTCATTGAGCGCTTCTGTAAGTGTATCGTTTAACATAGATGCACACACCCTTTCTGTATGGTTATCTCTTGCGTAATCCCCATACATACAAGATTACCAGAACTCCGCATAGAAATACAAACGGAAGAAGCAATTTAAGAAGGGTTAAGTTCAAACCATCACGCTTTCTGCCCTAGATTCAGCAATAATTTGTTTGATCTGAGCATAAAGTAAGTCTGGCGAAGCTGCACACAACAGTTCCTTTTTACCGATCATGGCGATACATTCTTTCTTACAATGCTTGCAATTACCTAAGCAGTCTTTCTTCTTCTGCTTCAGGTCCGGATATTCGTTTTTCAAGGACTTATATATTTGTTTGGATCCGAATTTTTCATTTCTACAGCAGTATTTAATCGTTTTCATGTTCGATCTCTCCCCGCCATCGCATTTATCACTACAATTGATATTAGTGATAATAATAATCAATGTCAACTGAAATTACGGTGAGCTTGTTCAAAACCTTCGCATGAACCTCATTTCAAGCCTACTATATAGATTTCGGAAGCTGAACAGAACCTCAAGCATGCAGAATTAAAACATGAAAAAAGTATCGGTCAAAACGAGCGCCACCATTATTCATAGAAAATGAACAGAGGTGGCGCATTGTTTCATTTCTCAGACTATCACTTGCTTACTTGAACAATAATCTTATCGCTGGATATTGTTCCTGCATAATTAACAAGCTCGCATCGATACTCGTACGTGCCAATCGGTTTATTATGGATCATCGTAGCTGCAGATTGCGCTTGTGGCGTATGATCGGTGAATGTTTGCGTATTGATAAGAACGCCGTTCTCATACAGACGATATGTGGTGCCGTTCGTACCCCACCACATGTTCATGTTGATGTTGAAATTTCCATCCCCATCCCAGTTATCATGGGATAGGACCGTTTTGGCCGGCGCTGCTTGCGTGACGTTCACTGTTAACACATCACTTCTCGTTGTACCGAATGCATTGACGAGTTCCGCATAATAACGGTAGGTGCCGTTCTTTTTGTAGGTAACGGACGTTACAGTCTTTTGGGCACTCGGCGAGTTGTCCGTGAGGATTTGTGTCTCGATTAATAAGTTATCCTCATAGAGCTTATAGATTTTACCGTTATTGCCCCACCACATATTCATTGTAACCTTATAATTTCCATCAAGAATTCCTGTATCGTACCCATTGTCCTCCGAGAGCACTGGCTTTCCAGGTATCCCTGTACTTCTGTATACGATATTCGTTACGGTAGCCGTCGCAGTGCCATGATGGCCCGCGGCATCGATAAATTCGATTGTGAAGCTGCCGTTAAAGTTGAACGTATAGCTGCTCGAACCCCCGTTGTTCGTGATCGTTACAGGTTCGCTCGGCGTAATGATCGCGACCACACTGTCCGAGGTAGGTGCTGCGCTGCTGTAAGCTACCGCAGCGGTCGGCACTGTCCTGTCAACATGGAAAGTAGCTGTCTGCTGAGCTTCCACATTACCCGAAAGATCTGTAGAACGGTAGCTCATGTTATATTGCCCGTCTTGATCGAAGGTTAACGGGGTTGTATACTGCTGCCATGTGCTCCCGCCATCCAGGCTGTATTCGGTTGATGCCACTCCCGATAAGTTATCTGTGGCCGACAAACTGACCGTTACAGGCAGTACATACCAGCCATTTTGTCCATCCGGTTGTGCAGGCGACACCGTAGCTGTAGAGATGGGGGCAATCGTTTCAAAGACCGTCAATGTGAGGGACGCCGTCTTGATCGTGGATCCAATGCTCGCGGTCACCGTGATATTCGCGCTGCCCGGCTTGATCGCCGTCACTTGTCCGAGCGCGTCCACGGTCATTACGGACGTGTTATCGCTGCTATAAGCCACTGTAGCTACGCTCATATCCGCAGAGGAGCCGTCTTCCATCTTCCCGCTAAGCTGCAATTGCGCAGTCTTGCCCGCTTCCACATATGGCACAACATGGGATAAGCTTATAGACTGAACGCCTGACTGCCAAGTCGTGATGCTAACGATGTTGCTCAGCCCCGAGAGATTACCGCGTGCATCAAACGCCCTGAGCGAATAGGCATACGTCATAGACGGAGTAAGAAGCTGATCGGTATACGTATATACATCAGCGGCTACTGTCGTCAACGGCAGCTCATTCCGGTAAATCCAATAGCCCTTGACTGCTGTATTGTCGATGTACGGCTCCCAATGAATCTTGATCGCTTGAGCCGACAGGGCTGCTCCATCGAGCGGCTGGCCCACGGTCGCCAAAGGAGGCTCCGTATCGGGCTCAGGCTGCTTGGTTATGATCAGCAGATAAGGCTCATTCGCCTTTCCCTTGCTCTCGATGACGGCATTGATGCTCGCTACAGGCAGCGTCAGGCCTAGGCTGAGCTGTCCATTGGAGCCATCGGCTTTTACCAGACGTATGGCCTCTGTCAGATCGGTCTCACTCCATCCCCAATCAGCGGCGAGTCCAAG
The DNA here is from genome assembly GCF_013141715.1 of Paenibacillus phytorum. Taxonomy (GTDB): domain Bacteria; phylum Bacillota; class Bacilli; order Paenibacillales; family NBRC-103111; genus Paenibacillus_E; species Paenibacillus_E phytorum. Next base: position 43,348 of record NZ_WHOA01000235.1, read on the forward strand.
TCCGGCCAACCGGTCCAGCCGGGCGGGCTTCGTATTCCACGTCACCGTCCCTTCCGACCAAGCCGCATTAGTCCGGTACACGTCCGCTGTGACCGCAGAAGGGCTTCCAATGCCGTACATCATCAGCCTAGCATTCGTAATTTCGCCATCCAGACCACTCACGTCAAACTTGATGAAGCTTTCACGGGTAAAGCTCTCGCTGCCGTCCTTCTTAATCTCGAGATTACTCGTCCGGTAATTCGAGTTAGCATAGCTGCCTCCACGCACATAAGCATCATCGGTTGGCAGCAGCTTCGTCACGTTGCCGTCGATCACCTGGATAAAACTTTCTGCGCTACGCGACACGCCGTTCAGCGTTACCGTAACGCGAATGACTGCTGTGCCTTCACCCAGCGCCGTGACCTGTCCAATGGTATTGACCTCCGCCAAGCCGGGCGTAAGGCTCTCATACCGGATCATCGCACTCCCAAGCTGTGCTGCGAAACCCGAGTTCATCACTCCAGCCGTTTGCAGCTGTGCCTGCTGGCCTATGCCTAGAAGCTGCTTGTCGGACGTAAGTGTGACGCTCTCCAGCTCACGCGTTGCGGACGTCTCGATCCGTAAGTATGGCTGATGGTCGCTCGTCTCCCGGCTGTTGAACAGTGTGTACACGCCCAGAGAAGTATCCTGCACAACTGCGAGCGACACGATCCCCGCGGCCGCTTCGTGACCGCCACCGGCGTTCAGCTGCGCCCTCACATAATCCGTAGCATCGAAAACCCGCCACGCATAATCATCCTTGGTGAAGGGCGCCGTCGACAGCTTACCGCCCAACGCAGGCTTATTCGCCCAGACCATGCCGGAGCTGCCGGACTCGATCCAGTCGTCGCTGTCCACACCATACAGGCTGTTCACCGTATCGCTGCCCGAGGCCGAGGCCCTGCCGTATACCAGTAGCTTGGCCGAGCTGACAGATCCTTTGAGGGCGCCCAGATCAAACTTCAAAAACGACTGGCGCGTGGAGAGGTTATTGCCTCCCTGGACGATCAACGATCTATCCGTCCCCGTATTGGTCGATGTCCCTTGTCGGACCGACACATCGGCCACTGGCAGATAATCGCGCACTGTCACCGTCCGGTTGTCATAGTCGATGCCCGTATTGCCCGACAATTCATTGCCGGACAGCACAATCCCCGTGCCCGCCTCGATGAAAATTCCGTTCGTATTGCTCACGATCCGATTGCCTTCAATCCTGATGTCGCGGGGCTCACCTGCGCCGTTGCCCCCGTCGCTCGGATTCCCAATATCGTACAACGTATGAATGGCCCAGAAGCCCGGCCCCGTATTGTTCTCAACCACATTATCCCGAACCTGGGTGCCCGGAGCATTTTTCAATCGGATTCCCGTGGTACCGGACTTCATGAAGTTGGTGATGACATTATGGGCAATCACCGTATCTGGTGACCCCAGATAAACCTGAATCCCATACAGGGCCGAATTTTCGATACGGTTGTGATGGATGTAGTTGCCCGGTCCGGCTGCGTCATGCGTAGCCCCCGGATTGCCGACGCCGAAGCCTGCTTCGCCGCTGCCGATCACAGTGTTACCAACGAATTCATTCATATATTCATCCTCGCCGTGCATGTCGATCGAGTCCAGTTTCGTCTGGTACAGCTCATTGTCCGCAATCAGATTATTATGCGTCCAATTGCTCAGCAGGATGCCATGGCGAAGGGACGGCCCATAGAAGCGACTGTTGCGAACCACGTTGAATAGCGAATCGTTGGCCCGGCCCAATCGGCTTTCCTTTGACAACCCCTCCAACGCCACCCCGTAGCCTGCTCCGCCCTCGGCGGTATCAGTCGCATTGCGTAGCGTGGCATACTGGATAACGACATCGCGGCTGCTGCGGACGAGCACGCCAACGCGCTGGAACTTCTCGATCGTCACATGGTCGAGAATGATGTCGCTCGACGGATTCCCGTTGGCCGCCGTAATCATGACAGCGACCTTCGGACCGCCCCGCTCGGGATTAGCTACCGTCGTGCTCGTCGGATACGTCCCCTGCCAGCTTGCCGTCAGCGTCATGCTCCGAATGGCAATGCCCTGCTGACCCGCGATACGCAAGATGATGCCTTCATTCGTCGCATAGTCACCGATGTTCTTGGCATGGTCGGAGACGAGCAGCACTCCGTCCTCGCTTTCCCCGCGAAGCTGAATGCCTGAGTGCAGCAGCAGGTGCGAAGCGCTGTCGCTCGCCGTGCTGGTTAACTGGTAATGCCCATTGGGAAAGTACACCTCGTCCCCGGGCTGCGCCGCTGCGATCGCAGCCCGGATCGCAACGGCGTCGTCCGTCCCGGTAGCCGACGTAGTCGCGCCGTAATCCACGACATTAAGCGTCCGCCCCGTCACCACAGGAAGCTCGGGCACCGAATGGGACGTCTCGTCCGGCTCATACAGCCCCGGCTTTGTATGCGGCAGCGCTGCAGGATCGGGACCTGTCGGGGGAAGCTCAAGCGGACTCAGCACAAAGCCGTCCGGATGCGGCTTATATACCTGGACCTCGGTAATACTGTTCCAGTCCGTCGATCCGGTGCCGAGCCCCACGATCCGCACATATCGGCCCGTCGTCGGGGTGAAACCGAACGCCTCCAGTTGTAACGAGTTGCCGCTACCGCTGCCCGAGAACACGGTCGTCCAGGTGTCGGCATCGGCGGACACCTGAATATCGAACTTCAGACTACGCTGATCACCACGATAAAAGGCCATGCCGATATAGCCAATCGTCTGTATGGCCCCTAGGTCAAGCTGCAGCCATTGGCCGACGCCACTTGCCGACCAACGGGTCGTCAGATCTTGATCGATCGCGTTGTCAGGGATATTCTCATCACTCATACTGGCGATGGCAGCCACAACCGTAAGCGCTTTCACAATTTCGGTTGCAGAAGCAACCTGAACCTCTCGCGCAGCAGAAGAAATCTCGCCTGCCCTAAGCTCTTGTCCGCTTACTCCCTGCGTCGGTGCCCATGCCAGCGAAGAAAACAGAAGCAGCCCCGCTACTCCCGCGCTCCAAATCCGTTTTATCCTCTTCATCCCATGCCCCTCTTTCTCCTTTTGATAAGCCGATCCGTCCGCCCGGTCATCCGGGCGAACCATCAACTGTTTTCCGTATCGGAAAGCCTATTTCATATACCGGTCATAAGCAGCCTGCTGAATACTGATCACTTCATCCAGTCCCATCGCCTTGAGCTGCTGACGGAACTTCTCGAAGTTGCCAGCTACCGGCTCCGAACCCAGCACCCACTTCTGGAACTTCTCGTCGGTGAACGTCTGGATGCTCTTCATGATCGAATCAAGCTTTTTCTTCTCCCCATCCGTAAACGTCAGCACCGGAAACTGCTCGATTGGGTATTTCTTCTCGTTGTATTCCTTCACTCCGGCCAACGCCGTCTTGTTCGTCCATTGCTCCTCATAGGCAAAATCCTGATGGAAGCCAACTTCCATCTGCGCCCCATCAGCCTGCAGTGCTTCATTCACCGGCTTACTACCTGTCAGCAGACTGTCCTTGAATTTCGGCTTGCCGTCTACGAGATCGTAGTGCACGCCTTCGATCCCAAAATTCATTAGTCTCCGTCCTTCAGGAGTAAACCAGAAGTCGAAATATTTGATCGTTTCGACCTGATGCTTGTTGGAGGCGGAAATAGCCCATCCGCTCTCGCTCACCGTAGCCCGCTTCGTTTCTTCGCGGACGACCCCGTCGCTGCTGGCCGGAGGGGTCATCGGTGCGAACAGGATGCCGGGTACTTTATCCTTGAGAGTATCATTATAGCCCGCCGTACTGGAGAACCAGTCATGTGAAACGCCACCGACGTTATCGCCGAGCAGCACCTCGCGCGCCTTCGCCCCGCGGGTGAAAATTTCTGGATCAATCAGACCTTCCTTATACCACTTAGCAATATTCGCGACCGCTGTCTCGTAGTTTGCCTCATAAGGGCCATACTTCACTTTGCCCTGGTCCGCATATATGCCACGGTATGAATTCCAGAACAGCAGCAGATCTTGTGCTCCTCCTTTGTTCACACGGTTGAAGTACGGAATTTCATCAGCTTTACCATTTTTATTGGGGTCCTTCTCCTTGAACGCCTTCAGTACCTGGTACAGCTCGTCAACCGTTTTCGGCTGCTGCATATTAAGCGCTTTCAACCAATCCTGACGGATAAACCAGCCCTTGGCGACCAGTCCATCCGGGACGAACGAAAGGAAATACATCTTGCCGTCAGGTGCCGTAGCGAATTTCTTCACATCCGGCCGCTGCTCCAGGAACGCCTTAATATTGGGCGCATGCTTGTCGATCAGCTCATTTAGTGGAGCGAACGCGCCCTCGGAGCCGTATTTGTTGAAATCCCCCTTCACGTTGTAATGCACAATGTCGGGAATGTCGCCGGATACCATCATCAGATTGAACATTTCTTTGCTGTTGGTCGCCGTCTGCGAAGCGGTTCCCTTCAACGTCACATTCGTACGCTTAGCCGCTTCCTTGAATACCGGGAAATTATTGTCGTAAATATACCGATCGCCGTAATGCATATGCATCGTCAGCTCCACCGGCTTGCCCTTCTCCGTGCCTTGGTTCGGTGCAGACGAAGGCACCGCTTCCTTGGCATCCTGACCGCATCCTGCCGCCGATAAAGCCACAACCAACGTCAGCGCAGCCCCTACTCCTTTTTTCCATACCTGTTGCTTCATATTTGTACGTCCCCTTTTTGTGTATTGGAGCCAACTTACCCTTTCACGGAACCAACCAAGGCCCCTTTGGCAAAATATTTCTGAATCAGTGGATAGACGATCATCATCGGGATGATGGAAACAATAATAGTGGCGTAAATGACCGTTTCCTGGGAAACGAGTGTCGCGGAGCCGAAATCGACCAACTGCTCGCTCAGGTTGTTTTCCACGATCAGCTTCTTCAGCAGCACCTGCAGCGGAATTTTATCTTTGTCCTTCAGGACGATCATCGCCCAGAAGTACCCATTCCAGCGCGTAACGGCATAGAACAACCCGACGGTCATCAGCGAAGCCCGGGACAACGGCAAGTACACCGTCCATAAAATCCGGTAATCACCTGCGCCGTCAATCTTCGCCGCCTCCTCCAATTCCACGGGCACGCTTTGGAAAAACGTACGCAGCAGAAACACGTAGAAGGTCGTCACCGCGAACGCGATAATGATGGTAAACCGCTCATTCAGCATACCCATATCCCGCAAATTCAGATAGAAAGGAATCATCCCGGCGTGAAACCACATCGTCAGCGCGATCAGAAAATTGATGACGCCCTTCCCCTTCAACCTTTTTTTGGATAGTGGGTAAGCCCCACAAATCGTCAGAAGCAAGCTTACCAACGTGCCCACGACCGTATAATAGAGCGTGTTGGCGTAGGCCACCCAGATGCTTTTCTGCATCAGGACCTTGACATAAGCCTCCAAGTTGATGTTCACCGGCAGCAGCAGCACCTTGCCGGATACGACTGCATCGCCAGAACTCAGCGAGGCCGACAGCACATACACGAACGGATACAGCGCGGCAAGCCCAATCACCGATAACAAGAGAGTATTGATCACATTGAAGCATTTGTCACCTAACGAGGTTCTCATTCCATTCACCTACCAAAGTCCAGTATCGGTCAGCTTCTTGCTGAGCCGGTTAGCCATAATAACGAGCAGCAGACTGACGCTGGCGTTGAACAACCCGGCGGCTGTCGCCAGATCGTACTGCCCTTCCTGCAGGCCGGACCTGTACACATAGGTGCTGATCACGTCCGCCGTCTCATATGTTGCGGGCTGATAGAGCAGTATAATCGCTTCGTAGCCAACTTCCATCAGCTGTCCGATCTTGAGGATCAGCATGATCGCAATCGTCGGAATGATCGAAGGCAGCGTGACGTTCCATATTATCTGGAATCGGCCAGCCCCGTCGATCTTAGCCGCCTCGTACAGCGCTGGGTTCACCCCGGCTAATGCCGCAATGTACACGATGGCGCCGAAGCCCATCTCCTTCCATATATCCATGGAAATAATATATATGGTCCGGAAGTACTCCGGCTTCGTCAGGAAATACAGCTTCTCCCCGCCCAGCAGCTGGAGAATGGAATTGACGATACCGGTGGAAGGGGCGAGAAAGTTCGTGACGATACCTGCCACCACCACGATGGAAATAAAATGTGGCAAATACGTAAATGTCTGGACGAATTTCTGGAACAGCCGGTTTCTCACTTCGTTCAGCAGCAGCGCCAGCACGATCGGCGCTGGGAAGGCGAAGATCAGCTGGTATACGCTGAGAAGCAGCGTGTTTTTCAGCGTTCTCCCGAAATACGGGCCATTAAAAAATTGTTTGAAATGCTCCAATCCAACCCAGGCGCTACCCTCGATGCCTTTGAACAGGCTGAAATCCTTGAAGGCGATCTGCAGTCCATACATCGGTTTGTACATAAATAACACATACCAAGCCAGGAATGGTATCAGCAGTAAATACAGCCGCCATTCCTGTACAACATGCTTTCTGATCGTTACTACCAAAAGCGCTTTCAACTCCCCCACTTCTAGGATCATTTGTCGTATCCCGGATACAGTCCTCACTATAATGAAATGGGTTAGGGGCGTCTATCACCATGATTTTGGTATCACCATCATTTCACGAAGGGGAGAAAAATCGACGTGTTTTAACTATTTAGCTTCGTTCAGACCCACTATTACTCGCATATTGACCGGGTGAGATGCCCTCATATTTGCGGAACATGCGAATGAAGGTGTTAACGTTATTGCAGCCCACCCGCAAAGCCAGCTCGGCAATTTTCACCTTCTCCGTGTCCATAATTTCTTTGGCCTTCTTCACCCGGTATAGGTTTAGGTAATCCTTGAAGTTCTCACCCGTGTGTTTCTTGAAGGCTCCGCTAATATAGCCAAGTGAGAATCGGTGCATCTCCGCAATCTCCGACAAAGACAGGTCGCGAGTGTAATGCTCATGCACGTAGTCGACGATGCCCTGCATCTGTGTCTGATCCAGCATCTTCTGCTCCGAATGAATGAGTCCGATCAACCGCTCGAACAGCTCGAACAAGGCAGACCTTGCCTCGGCATCCTCAGCCGCATGATGAAGCTTCCGGAGTGCCTCCGCCACTTCGCCCTCATCCGTATCCAGTACTTTGTTCAACTGCTGGAGAATCCGGTTTACCGTATTTTGTAGAGCGTATACGAAATGCGTCCAGCCGGTTCCGCCGATCGCCTCCCTGCTTCGATTCTCATCCAACAAACGCTGCAGCAGGAGGAAAACGTTCTCCCGTTGTCCGCGAATGACACTCCCGATCAGCTCGCGCTCCCCATCTAGCGGATAATAAAACCGGTCATTCATCTGGCCGTCCAAATCACTTCGGACGATGACGAGACGGGACGTTCGCAGTACCCCATAATCCAGCCACTGCACCGCCTGCCGGTACGCCCGTTCCCACTCGCCGCCCGCCAGAACCGGGTCGCCCAGCGCAGCGACCAGACGCAAGCCGACGCTTGCCTCGATCTCCATCAGCACCGAGCTGACGATCCGCTTCGCCCGTTCGCTATCGTCCCCCTGCAGCATGATGCCCATGCGGCGGTAGTCGAAATCGAATACTTCGCACAAGCCTTCCTCACTCAGCCGCTCCGAGAGCAGCAATTGAAGCTGCGACTTAAACGTGACGAGAGCTTCCTTCGTGTAGTGACTCGCCACCTCCGAGTAGCTGGCGAATTCAACCACGCCTACCATGCTTGGCAAGGCTAGCCAGACGAGGCCATGCTTTTCCAGCTCAGCGGCCGCCTGTTCCTGAGGCAGCAAGCCATGGAGCAAGTCCCGCAGCAGCTTGTCCTTGAGTGAAACCTTGCTTTGCATCATCGCTTCCCGCATCTGTTCGTTAGCTCTCTTCATCCGGGCTGTCGTATCGCGTATAAACGTAAATTCATCCCTTTCCTCCGACTCCTTCTCCTCTAAGTCTTCATCCGAGCGCAGCAAGCTGACTACATGCCCGATCGGCAGGTACATCCGGCGGGAAATCCAGTAGGCTAGGCCCCCGCCGAGCAGCAGCAGCAGTACATAGACAAAGCCCGTTACCGTCAACTGCTCCTTCATCGCCGACCAGGGGGCGAACCGTTCCGCCACGTAGACAAAAGTCCAAGTCGGCAACACCTGAGAGCGCAGCGTATGCACGGACAGACCGTCTCGGAACGAAAGGCCGTCTTTTCCTGACTGAACCGTCGGCAGCACGTTGTCGCGAACCTCATCTTTCCGCTCCGGCTGGAAAGCGGACTTGTAGGCGAGAAGCCGCTCCCCATCCAGAATGGCGATGGCACTTTCGCCGTCGAGCCCGAGTACCGGAAGTAGATAACGTTCATGGAAGGATAAATAGAAGTACAAAGCGCTGCCCGAGAGCGCTTCCACTTTTTTCGTAAGTGTAATCAGGGTATCGGCTTCGTATGGCTTCGGCGTCCGGCGCACCCCCATGTCTTCTGCCTCGTCCGAATCAGGCGTCAAGCCCATTTCACTCCAGTACCGGTCCTTTGTAATCGTGTAGCTGGGCGTGATAACCAGATCGTCATTGTCCTTGGTAATGTCGATCCGGTAACCGAAGTCACGGAACGCATTGCTACTCTTCTGAAGCTCATTGTAGATGCTCGTAATGTTCGCATAGTCCCGCTGCGGATTGCGCGCATACGCGACAATCGATTCCTGTTCCTTCATCTGGTCCGACAGCGTAAGTGCGAAGCGCAGTTTCATATCCGCCTGATCACGCATCTGTTCCAGATAGACCGCCTGCTTGCGGTACAGTTCCCGGTTGACGTGCTCGTTGCTCTGGTAAATGAACAAGCCTGCCGCGATCAGCGTGTAGAGAATCACCAGCACCAGATAGGCGGACAGCAGCTTGAGAAAAAATCTTTTTTTGATCATGGGAACCCTCCTCTATCTACGAAAGAGATTCAGATACTATAACCGGAAGGAGCCGGTCTGTCTATCGTCAATATTTTGCTATCTCGATTTCTTCACGAATCCGCTCTCAGAGCTGTCGTACTGCCGCAGATGCATTATCTCGAAGAAGACGCCTCAATTGATCAGCCTCAGATGACAGCATGTCATTCTCCAAGCGTAACTGACGGTCCTCGGCCTGCAAGCGTTATTCTCAGCATGTACATACGCGATAACAATATCATGTAAAAGAAAAAAAACCCTTCCTAAGAAGGGTTTCGTTCGTAGAGTATGATGCGGTCAAGAGGACTCGAACCTCCACGGGGGGTTAGCCCACACGGACCTGAACCGTGCGCGTCTGCCAATTCCGCCATGACCGCAAAATCAGAGAAACTTTAGACATAGTCTAAAGTTCCCTATACTACTGAGTCATGTAGGATTCGAACCTACGACACCCTGATTAAAAGTCAGGTGCTCTACCAACTGAGCTAATGACTCATGTCCAGAAATAAAAAAATGGCGGAGCTGACGGGATTCGAACCCGCGGTCTCCTGCGTGACAGGCAGGCATGTTGGGCCACTACACCACAGCTCCACACTATGTAAAACAACTCTCGGAAAGAGTTTGGTTGCGGGGGCAGGATTTGAACCTGCGGCCTTCGGGTTATGAGCCCGACGAGCTACCGGGCTGCTCCACCCCGCGACATTACTAGCATGATATTTAATTAGAGATAAAATATGGTGGAGGCTGACGGGATCGAACCGCCGACCCTCTGCTTGTAAGGCAGATGCTCTCCCAGCTGAGCTAAGCCTCCATGGGATGGAACTAGAAAATTGATGGTGACCCGTAGGGGACTCGAACCCCTGTTACCTCCGTGAAAGGGAGGTGTCTTAACCACTTGACCAACGGGCCTCGTAAACAGGCTTTTCTTATGTAAAAGTTTATTGGTGGCGGAGAGAGAGGGATTCGAACCCTCGAGACGCTTGTGACGCCTACACGATTTCCAATCGTGCTCCTTCGGCCAGCTCGGACACCTCTCCATGAAAAGCCTGGTATGTTATAAA
>NZ_WHOA01000236.1 GCF_013141715.1 Paenibacillus phytorum
TGGGGTGACGAGTGAGTAGTGTTGAATATGGCTGGCCTGGCGTGGCTGGCAATATCACTATATGGTCAAGTGGATGGTTCCGCACTAGGTCGATACCCCCATTTAGATACCCATTTCGCTCCGCGCTATTCCTTCCAACAAGCAGATCACTACCAATTTTCCAAGAAGCAAATAAAAAACATATGCAAACAGTTTGGATAACTTTAGGTATCTTTGTTGGTTTATGTCTGTTCATAGTTATGTTAGGTCAAATTGTACATTCAAAAATGAACTTGCATGGCAACTACTACGACTCTACACAGCTTTAATACTGCCGCCGATGCAGGCCCCTCAACTGAGTCGTATTCATTCAACTATGCTGCCCGATAGCTTAGTCAGTTGGAATGTACTCCTTCCTGCCCTCCGTCGGGAATGGGATAAAGTTCTTGTCATTTGGTTTTGACAAGAACTTTATCCCATAAAATAAAAAAGCCGCGATTTATGCGACTTTTAATGAGATAATGTTCTTGTCACCCGATGTAGCCCGCCGGTTTTCCCCCAACCCCCTAAACGCTACTACATCGAAACAACAAAAATATATCATAATTCACTATTCGGTATTAACATATTCTAGTCCTATAAATATTAAATTCCAGCCATGTAACTGTGGCATTTTGAAAGTAAACACTATTTATTAACTTTCATAACGTGCTAAGCCGTAGCTCATAAAAATA
>NZ_WHOA01000027.1 GCF_013141715.1 Paenibacillus phytorum
AATAAAGCAGACCAAGAGTTCGATAAGGGAGAGGATGATACTTCTCTTGAATGATCTTGCTCATTTTATATTGTTTGTAACTTTCGGAATCCCGATAATTGCTTTAGCAATTGTTCTATTGAGTATGTCAGGTAGAAATAAAAGATGAAGCTCACATGGAAGGTAGCAACTTTGACATAGTTCAGAATTTCATTCGGTGGATAGACTCTGGCAATCAATACCTTCGTTACGCTAACAGGAACGAGAGCTCTATAAATACTAGGAAACGGTAGCCAGTTAGTTGATCGGCTACCGTTTTCTCACCTAAACGGGCAGTAATGTAGAAAGTAATACGGAACCTGTAGTGGATTTTAGCGTATTCATCACTAAGATTTCTGAGATTTGTTAACCTTGTTTGTCGTGGAGGTGGGGATCATTTATCGCTATTTTTTCTATGCGTGTATTGCCGCCGTTTTTGTATTGTTTATTGGAGTTGGACGTGAAGCCCAAGAATTTAAGATTGCGAATATATTTCAATTTATCATTTCGGTTTTGATTCTAATCTTTATAGATTGGGTGTTTCGTTTCCTAAGTCAAAAATTCAAATAATTAAATGTTTTTTGGATATTCATTGAGCATTTTTTTGTTTAACATTAGGATAAAGGTGTGAAAGTTTTTACTTTATTTATCGGCAACCTGTTGAGCTAACGGGCAAGATACCGTGGTAAAATAAGGAAAGATACAAAACTTTGCGGGGATTGTGGGAGCCATGAATATCTTGATGAACATTGAATATCGCGGATGGATTGATATTAGGCTATCGGAAAACCAACATGAATTCACAATTGAAGGTTCCTTTTTAAGCGATGTTATTCATGATATAGCAAATCGTATTTCCACACTTACTGAAGGTGCAAATGAAGTTATTATAAGAGTACAGGCGGAACCTGGGGAATACAGAATTTTGATAATTAATAGTGGAGACAACTGCCTTGTAGAAGTATATGGGTTTGATAATAATTTTTCCTCGGACGACTTAACCCAGGGCAATATTGTATTTCGCGCATCCATTGAAATGTCCTTGCTACTTAAGAGATTCTATAATGAAATAACTAAATTGAAGGAGCTGGGGGAGAAGGAGTACCACAGAATATGGGGGTACGAATTTCCAAGTGAGGCTTATCAAAGACTAAAAAAAGCTGTTGTAAAACACCCAAAATAATTTAACGCTATTTAGCAAAGTTAAAACCTTGATGAGGCTGCTGGCTACTATAACCACGATCTATTGAATTTTGAATGAGCTGCCGTGTTGCAGCCCTTTTCTCAACTAAAGGGCAGGATACTTCCAATAAGTGTTAATATATAACTGCAATGATTAGAAGGCTGAAACAGGGGAATTATATGAAGTTTTACATAGCGTCTAGTCTCAAAAATATAGAAAATGTACTGAGATAAACCCTTAAAACCGAGGGATGGGCAGTTTAATGCAGTAACGATTAATTATTTTTACAAAAACTTTCCCTTTTCCATAATTGACTTTGTATATAGTATAAAGAAGAAGTATTAGGGGATTAATGTTGCATCAAGTTAGAAATAACAATGAGCCTCGCCTCATCGGATTCTAATCACATGCGCCGATGCCCATAGGGCACGGTTTACCTAAGAAGGTTACTTGATGCCTGCTCAATGTAAAGGCACCACTCGTTGAATACGTTGCTTACAGAGTTGTGATATTACAGGATCTGTACATAGCTAAATTCTACTATAAAAGGAGATTCAACAAGCAAATGATTAAACCTATTCAAATCGAGCTTGACTATAACGCAAAAATGGTGCTGGACGTGCAAATTCCATCATACTTAGCTGAAGCAGAGCTCATTCGGTCGCATGACCTGCCGCCACTTAAAGACACGATTTATTCCTTGCAGCAATGCGATGAAACGTTCTATGGCTACTTTGACGACAACACGATGCAGCTACTTGGCGCGATTTCCTATAAAATCGAAGACGCAGTCCTGGATATTCACCGCCTCATCGTCCATCCCGACAGTTTCAGACGCGGAATCGCAAACGCTTTGCTCACACACATTCAAACGCTTGCAACTGATTGCACTAAAATCATCGTTTCAACCGGAGCAGCAAATGTTCCTGCGAAACAGCTGTACTCGAAACATAACTTTCAAGCAATCGGCGATATCGAGGTAGCTCCCAATCTATCCATCACTTCATTCGAAAAAATGATCGTGCATTAATGCATATTAGAGTCACTGCTCGAAACGGAAAATTTACAGTGTCCAGTTAGGTTTGTAGAAAGCTAACGAAGAACTATAGCTCAATTAACGTCAAGACAAAGGCTGCCGGCAAATCGGCAGCCTTTTCTCAACTAATGGGCAGTAGAGCGTGGTGGCAAAACGGCTATTTTATACTAGGGCAGGAACGGGACATAACAAAACATGGAATTATGTTTCGAGTGGAAGTAATATGTATGATTATCTACGTGAAATAATGGTTTCTGCAATATGATGTACTTGTTTTATTAAAAATTCGTTCTCAATGCCCCCATAAGTTTCATAAATGGCGAATACGTATTGTGGAAAGTAAAAACTTCCCAGAATACGAAACTTTGTACTTGCACCAAGCGTCTGTAAATAAAAGAGAAACAATGGGAGTTGATAACGGTGAAGAAGTTGGTTGTTGGCTTGATATGTGGTGTTGCTTTAATAACTACTACTGCTGTTTATGCGGCACAGTTCTCTGAATACAAACTAGAAGCCAAGGTTGTTCCATTTGCTTATCACCTTGCTGATGAAAACAGAGATACACTGAAGGGCGATAATTACTTTGGTGCGAGCGATAAGGTCGGACTTCCTCAAAGTATTAATTATCAAGGAACTCAATATGTACCTATTCGTGAAATTGCCAACATCCTAAACCTTGATACTGATTGGGATAATTCTAAAAAGGTGGCTATCTTGCAACCGACAACTGGTACGGATGCTAAACCTCAAAACCTCGATGCACTTATTGAACTTTATTCAAAACAATTAGAAATACTAAAAGGTATGAAAGCACAACCACAAAACGCCACAACTTCTGTCACAGAGCCTGTTAAAACACCTGCTAAAAATGAAACGATTGGTAATGATGTAAGAAAGCCGATGGAAGTTCAGTTGACAATAGACCAAGTAAAGGGGATGTTCGGGGATAAATATACAAAAGTAACAGACGCTGTAACCGGAGAATGGAAAGTTTGGCGTTATGATGTTTTGCCGAAAAACGGCTACAAATTCGAAACAACGTCAGATACAGTTGATACACAAGGCATTAAAAATCAAGATGTAAAAGGGCAAGTTTTCGTTACTTGGTCGCCAGATGGGAAGTTAATGAGCATTGTGTATTTTGGTTTGAGAGATGGGACTGTCAAAGCATATTACATTAACGGATTCACCGAAGAAAATATAGGGTAAACCAAAAGCTGACACCGCCATAATGAATGGTTGGTGTCAGTTTTTGTTAGCGGCGGAGCGTATATTTTGTGGTCAAACTGTACTTTGTGTGTAGGTACATTACGGTGATTAAACCGATGGACGGGCAGTTTAGCGAAACTTTCCATAATTTGGTGTCGTATAAGAAGTGAACGGACGAAACGAATGGCTATAGAGTGAAGTGTGAGAAACTTCTAGGGAGTGAACAAAGTGATGATGTATTCTAAAGGCATCAGAATATTGATTGGTGTTGTTTTTATCGTTAGTGTAGTGGGAGGTGCAATGGCATTCCAAAGCACATATGCTAAAAGTACGATTAATCAAAGCCACACAAATCCTCCTAACTATCCTGAAAATGAAAATGGAAAGACATACGGTTCTTCTGAAGAAGCCACCTCCGTTGAAATGCTACCTGATTTAATCCATGCAGGAAGTGTGAATGGCATTAAAGGATATTTGCTGAAAAAAGATTATCTCGGTGAACCTGGTCGTGATGTCCCACTGTATGATGTTGATGGGAAAAGCATAATTGGTTCTTTTCATATTGGCGCTAAGAATATGATCTATCCTAAAAATAAAAACGGACAGACATACGGTTCTGTCACAGATGCTACCTCTCCAGAAACGGAACCTGAATTAATCAGTGCTATAGGTGTGGATGGCACAAAAGGATATGTGCTGAAAAAAGACATAGACGGTGAGCAACCAAAATCACCCGAGGAAGCCATTTCGATACAGAACAGTAGATCGCAAGGTGGTCGTGATATTCCGCTGTATGACGTTGATGGTGAAACCGTAATTGGTGTGTTTCATGGTGGGTGAAATTAACAAAAAAAGTATGTTCAAGTGTTACGCTAACGGGAAACGATAGCTTAATAACGGCATCCGGTGGGAGTCCTCTAGCCGTTAAGGCTTTTCTATACAAGCAAAAATCAAATCGATTGCATGGAACATTATGTAAAGATTCCTCGTCAAATAAGCATATGAATGACAGGGGGTTCCGAAATGAAAGATAATTTTAGGAAAAGTAAACTTCTTGCGGCTGGTATACTGCTGGTACTGATTGTGACTGCGTGTGATAATCCTTCTGGAAATTCAATTTCAATGGAAAAACGACAAGTCGCGGCGGCCGGAGTTGATGTGCGTATCGTCAAAGCAAGCAACGAGTTCGGCATGCAGCTCCATCGGCAACTGGTCCAAACGGAGCAGAACAAGAAGAAAAACATATTCATTTCGCCGACCAGCATTTCTTTGGCGCTCGCCATGACTTACAACGGAAGCAAGGGGGAAACGCAAGTCTCAATGGCCAAGACGTTGGGCTGGCAAGGCATGTCCCTGGATGAAATGAATCGGGGCAACGAGACGCTTATCTCCCTTTTGCAGCAGCCGGGCAGCGACGTTCAAGTGCGTATTGCCAACTCGCTTTGGACACGTAAAGGAAAACCGTTTCACAGTGATTTCACGAAAACCAATCAAGCGTTTTACGACGCGAAAATAACTGAGCTCGATTTCAACAATCCCAAAGCTCCTGACACGATCAATGACTGGGTAAACAAGAATACCAATGGAAAAATTCCCAGGATGATCGAATCCATCGATCCCATGGAAGTTTTAATCCTGATGAATGCGGTCTATTTCAATGGCGGGTGGAAAAAGGAATTCCAACCTTCTGCAACGAAAGAAGAAAGCTTCAAACTGCAGGATGGTTCCACCAAGCAAGTGCAGATGATGACGCAGTCAGGCTCCTATGAATATTTGCAGGAAGAGGAATTTCAAGCCATCCGCTTACCTTACGGAGAGGGACAGATGGACATGCTGGTCATTCTTCCGGATGAATCTTCTTCACTGGATGCTCTCCATGACAAGCTTTGGGAGGATCCCAACCGCTGGCACGAATCGTTCCAGTCGAACCGGGGTGAAATCAAGCTTCCCCGTTTGAAGATCGAATACAGCGAAAAGTTGAAAGAACCGCTCAAGGCCATGGGCATGACGCTGCCCTTTGACGAAGTCCATGCAGATTTTTCCGGCATGGCCCCTGTTCCGCCCAACCTTTTCATCAGTGCGGTAACACACAAAACGTTCATCGAGGTCAATGAAAAAGGAACGGAGGCAGCTGCGGTCACTTCGGTACATATGGCAGGGGCTTCGGCACCAATCGATGAACCGTTCCAGGTGACGATAAACCGGCCGTTCTTCTTCGCAATTGAAGACCGCCAGACCGACGCATGGCTTTTTGTAGGTTCCGTGGTCGAACCATAAACGCCCGTACTTAAACTGCAATGTGTTACTCCACATCAACTGAGGAAAGTGTCTGTTTTTGCTTGGTAGATAAGGTGTTTATTAAACTAACGGCGAACGATAGCTTCATAACAAAGATTAAACAGGCTGCCGGTGATAAACTCGTTGGCCTGTTGAGCTAACAGGCAGCATACATAAATAACTTCTGGACTTCAACTTAAATATGGTATTATAAGGAAGGAAATACTATGTGAATTATGGAGGTACTTTATGAATTTGGCGAATAAAATAACCATCGCAAGGATATTTTTAATCCCCGTTTTTATTCTCCTTTTTCCTACGCACCCAGATTGGTTAATTAATAAGTATAAATTCATACAGCATATTGATTCGTATGGAATATATTATTCAACACTGGTATTCTTAATTGCCTCATAAACAGATAAATTAGATGGACATATTGCAAGAAAATACAATCAAATTACAAATCTCGGTAAATTACTTGATCCATTGGCAGATAAATTACTTATTGCTGCAGCATTGATTCTACTTGTAAGCCAGCATAGACTATACACTTGGGTTGCTTTAGTTATAATAGCCAGGGAAGTCATTATCACGGCAATCAGAACTGTAGCTTCTTCACAAAAAAATGCTTTGCAAGCGGATCGATTCGGTAAAATTAAAATGGTGTTACAAGTAATTGCAATTACAGCAGTATTGTTAAATAACCGTCCATTTAGTTTGATAACAGACATTCAGATAGATCAATTACTAATGTATATCGCTTTAATCATGACTGTATATTCAGGATATAATTACATAAAAAATAATTATTTGAAACTAAAACTTAATACATAAAAAGAACGAGGCTGCCGCTAGAATAATTGGCAGCCTTTGTTAAGCTAATGGGCAGTAGAGCGTGGTGACAACTGGCTGCTTTTATATGCTCTAATTCATTTATGGTAATCTGTAACGGCAAGTTGTAGAACCATCCTTTGCGGGGTGGTTCTTTCTATGAAAAATACATACCAACGGACTTTGGATATCGTCATGATTCTCAAAATAGATGCCTGATTTTCGGCTACGGCCATCGTTAGTATGGGTTATAATAAACTCATTCTTAATATGTAGGTGCAATCATGATCCATAACGAGGTACGCAAAGTCGAATATTATAAAGCGCTTGTCGAGAAAAGAACCGACTACGAAGGCGTCTTCTACGTGGGCGTCACGTCGACCGGCGTGTTTTGTCGTCCGACCTGTCCGGCTAGAAAACCCAAGTACGAGAACTGCGAGTTCTACCAGACCGCTCAGCAAGCGCTTCTGGCTTCCTTTCGTCCCTGCCAGCGCTGTCGCCCCCTGTCTCACCCGAATCATGTCTCGGATATTGTCCGATTACTCGTCGAAGCGATCGAGCAGAACCCGGAGAAGCGATGGAAGGCGCAAGATTTTCGGGCTCTATCCATCGATGAATCCACGGCACGCCGTCAGTTCAAGAAGCGTTTTGGAATGACTTTCGTTGAATATGCCCGGGCTCGACGGATGGGCCTGGCGTTGAAAAGCATCCGATCGGGGGAGAAAATTATCAATACGCAATTAGCTTCAGGTTATGATTCCAGCAGCGGGTTTAGAGACGCATTCTCCCGTATAATGGGCGCACCTCCCACGTTGTTAGACGATAACCGAATTCTTAAAGCAGACTGGCTGGACACGCAGCTCGGCCCTATGATCGCCATTGCGGATGAGAACGAGCTCTATCTCTTGGAGTTCGTGGATCGCCGGGGGTTGGAACGCGAGATCGAACGGCTAAGAAAAAGCTTGAAAGCAGCCATAATCCCGGGCCGGACGGAACCTATTCGGTCGATCGAGCAGGAGCTGACTCATTATTTCGACGGCTCATTGACCGAGTTTAAGACCCCTCTCCGTCTGTTGGGATCCGCTTTTCAGCAGCTTGTATGGGAGCAATTACGACAGATTACACCAGGAGAAACCCATTCCTACGCCGACATTGCGCTGGCGCTTGGCAAGCCCACCGCTTATCGTGCGGTCGCCCAAGCGAACGGTGCCAATCAGCTCGCGATTGTCATTCCCTGTCATCGCGTGATCAACTCCGATGGCAAGCTGGGCGGTTATGGCGGCGGAATCGTGCGCAAAGAATGGCTGTTGCATCATGAAAAACAAGGAGGATCACCCTGTGAAAAATCAACTTGAACAAGCACGAAAATTTCACGAATTGCATAGAAGTGGTAGTCCGCTCATTCTCGTCAACGCATGGGATGCCGGAAGCGCACGGACCGTTCAACAAGCCGGCGCCCAGGCCATCGCTACCGGTAGTTGGTCGGTAGCGGCCGCGCATGGATACGATGACGGCGAGGAGCTCCCTTTCGACCTTGTTCTATCGAATCTTCAGCGGATTCGGAATAGCGTAGATGTACCCATAACGATCGATATCGAAGGCGGTTATGGGCGATCCCCGGAGATGGTGAAAGAAAACGTGGGCAAAATTATCGAACGCGGAGCGATAGGCGTAAATCTCGAGGATCGACACATGGATGGATCGGGGCTTTACTCCATAGAAGAACAAGTCTTGCGCATCGCAGCCGTTCGAGCAGCAGCCGATCAGAGCGCGATCCCCCTCTTTATTAATGCTCGAACGGATGTCTTCTTCCAGTCCGCCGCGCATGAACATGGCGATGCGAATATAGAAGAAGCCCTCCGCCGGGCAAGCGCCTATGCGAAAGCCGGCGCTAACGGGATTTTCGTGCCAGGTCTATGTAATGAGAAGTACATTGGGGCCTTGTGCAAACAATCTCCGATCCCCGTTAACGTCATGGTCACCTCGGAATCGCCTTCTCTACAGACGGTGGCCAAATTAGGAGTCGCTCGCATAAGCTACGGCCCCCGTCCTTATCTCATGATGATGGAGGCGTTGAAACAAGCTAGCGTTAAAGCGCTGGCCTTGCAAGGGTTTTGAGATGAAGATACTCCATTGTAAGGGTCTAGGAGCCTCCTCCGGTTCACGATGCCCACTTCCTTCCGTGGGAACACATAGATTCAAATCCATGCCCCGCAAGGAAATGCCGCAAAAAAACTTGCCCTTATTTATGATAAGGTTCACCGTAATGTAGCCACCAACTCAGCGAAGTTGTAGGCTAATTTGCGGTGAATCGAAGCATAAATGGAAGTCAGGTCGTTAAGCTAACGGGTAACGATAGTTAAACAGCGAAGGGCAGGATAACGCAGCAAAATGTTGAATTCTCTGGAAGAAGTAAATCACCAGAGGTGAGATATGAAACAATTTGAAGATAAGAAAGTGGAAAATGCAATGATTGACTCATTGACGGGTATTGATTGGCATGAAACAACCCCGAATTTCAACAACCTGTTTGCTACAGGGGCTGAACTAATGTTTAGCCCGCTTTCGCAGGGGCTTGAAGCGTATGTGGTTAAGATTACACAGGGGGAGAAGCATTTTGTGCTGAAGGTGTGGAACAAACGCTCGAAACCTGACGTCCTGCGCCAATATCACCTTTTGGAAGCACTTCAACTTCAGGGAATCCGCGTATCCGAGCCGATCGGCTATGGGCGAACCGAAACTGGGGACGCTGTTCTGCTGATCCGCTATCATGGAACTGCAGTAACGAAAGTGAGTCCAAGCATTTTCAAAAGAATTACCGCTGTTTTAGCCGACATTCACCGGCTGCCTCCGGAAGGATTGGAAGGTAGGGCGCTAGCTAAGTATGATTTTGTTGGTTATTTTTTCCAAGGGATCGAAGCGTTTCCCCAATGAAACAGGAACTGATCCGTCTCATCGGTTCCGCGAATATGAAAATGGACAGAATTATTCATGGTGATTTCAATTTAGGCAATATTCTAGAAGAGAATGGACAATACACGGTGATTGACTGGACGAACGGGCAACTGGGGGATCCTAGGTATGATCTGGCATGGGCTTGTTTGCTTCTGCGTATCTATTTGAGCGAGAGCAAAAGCCTTACGTTCTTGTACAAATATCAAGAGGAAATGCCCTTAGCGACGGGGGAGTTAGAGATCTTTGAAGCGCTTGCCTGCTTGAGGTGGCTGTTGCTCGACCGTATCGCTGGAGTGCCAAAACACGCGAATACGATGAAGATAGTAAGAAAAATTATCAGGGACAATCGATTTTTAAATGAGAGTGTGCTGCTGTAAGGGTAGCTCCTGCTCGATTGGAGTGATTTAGATTTTTCGTCAGTTATTTCCCGAAAGAGTCAAGATTTATAAGATAGATATAAATTGTTCTAACGGTGAACGTTTGTTCAATATGAAACCAAGACGAGGCTGCCGGCATGAATCGGCAGCCTCGTTGAAGTAACGGGTGGTAAAGCATGGTGACATTTATGATAAGGCTCACCGTAATGTATCTAAGCACAAAGAACAGTTTGACCTTAAGATTTACATTCAATCTGGGGTGGTTCTTTAATGAAAACTTCTATTTTCCAAACGTAACCTTAAAGCGGAGCGACCATATTTCACAAGCAAAACAATCAGTTATGTGTCCTCACTGGAGTAATCAAGAACAGAGTAGACATGAGTGAATCATTTGGAAATACGACAATGGGATTAGTCTTGCCTGCATATCTTATTCGGACACTCTCACAATCACTGTTACGAAGAATATCGATAAAAAACTTTCCGTTCAATGATATGATAAATTCTTCTCCATTCAACTCCAGTAAAGGAACTTCATTCTCAATATCCCCAATTTCCGCTGTTCTGGATAATAATTTTAATTTATTCTCACCAGCTACTAGCCTAATAATACTTTCGCTAGCCAATACAGTTACGCATTCAACGGCTGTCAGCAAGCAGGCTTTATCAACTAAGATTTCACACAAATAAAATTGTGGGATTACATTCTTTATAGATGGAAAATTTCCTTCAATAAGAGCTGACTCGACTTCCAGTCCTTTTACTATAAATCTTACTCGGTTATTGCTCACTTCAATTTCAGTTGTCTCATCTTCATTGCCCAACATTTTTGATACTTCATAAAGATTTTTTGCAGGAATAATAACATTAAAACTGTCATTTGTATTACTTTCTATATGTAAAGTTCGGGAAGCAAGGCGGACTCCGTCAGTGGCAATTAGTCTTAGGGAATTATTATCGCACTCAAAGAGGACTCCTGTTAACACTGGTCTATTCTCGGACGTTGATGCCACTATTGCTACCTGTTTAATAGTTGACCTAAACAAGGCATTGTTAATTCTCAGTTTATTAGGAAAAAATTGCTCTCCTCTGTTTATAGACGGAAATTCTGTTGAATCCATTCCGCATAAACGTATCTGAGATTGACCTGACATGACTGTAAGAATTAATTGCTCTTTAATTTCAAGTACAATCAATTCATCATTAAGTTTACGAATAATATCGTAAAAATAACGTGATGGTATAACGACACCCCCAGTTCTTTGAACATTCACAGAAACACCGTCTTGAGGACTCGTAGACTGTATGGTCATACTTGTATTACATGCAGTAAAAATGATGCCATCTGCACGTGCTTGAATATTTATTCCTTGAAGTATAGGTATTGGACTATTCACTGCTACAGCCTTTATTACGTGTTGCACAGCATTCATAAGAGAATCTTTTGTTATCTCAAACAGCAAAGACCTCACCTAACCTCGAATTAGATTAATTTGAATAAAAGGACTCAAGGATGTTACGGATAACTTCCGAACGAGATAGTTCATTATCTTTACACTGTTGTTCGATTTTTCCCCATATTCCCTCTGTTAGGGTTAATGATACTTTCTTAGTCACACCTATACTCTTTCTTCCTGAACCTTCTCGTAGTCCACCTTTCGTAAATACAAAACCTAACTGACCTTCCTTATTAGAGACACCAACTTTGATCTTATTATTGTTCAATTAGAATCGCTCCAAATTTTGATTTAGGTAACCTTAATCTATGTAATTCATTTTATCATATCATGCCGTTTAAATATTGGCAATATTTTCAATACTATCGCTAAGAAACAACTCATAGTCGGTCTCTGGATGTGCTTAACTATAAGTTGAGGCTGCCGCTGCGAAAATGAACGAGTGACAGCCTCATTAAACTATCGGGCAGTTAT
Organism: Paenibacillus phytorum; assembly: GCF_013141715.1. GTDB lineage: Bacteria > Bacillota > Bacilli > Paenibacillales > NBRC-103111 > Paenibacillus_E > Paenibacillus_E phytorum. The sequence continues at coordinate 11,821 of NZ_WHOA01000027.1, forward strand.
CTTCAGTGAATTGATGTGGTAACATATGGATAAAGTATCTGAATGGGGGGTTGCCTAGTGAGGTCGAGGGATTCCAAGATAGAATTTAATTTCAAGAAGACTCTTATAATTTACCCGTTGATGTTTCTAATCTTTTTAGCAATTGTTCATTTCATGATCGGAATTAACAAACCCATATTAATCTTCTTCGTGGTGTTCTTTATTATTAGCATGCTTTACATGAAGGGGTATTACTGGAAACTACATGGTGGACTGTTAGCGAAATATATTTTTTTCTGCAAGAGCAGTGAAATCAATGTTGATGAAATACAACAAATCACATCGGTTACCTTCCGTTTAGGGAAAGGACCGGCTGAAGATGAATATATCTTTTTATTACGGGATGGAAATGAAATTAAATCATTTGCACATTGTTTAAACAGAGATGGGAAATCAATAGGAAGATATCTAAATGAAAAATACAAGATAAGGCTAGTAGAGAAAACGAAATATAAATTAAATAATATATAATATCAAAAAATAATTGTTAACGTATCTTGATTTCAGTAATCCATTCAACTACCCTGAAAGTAGCCGATCATGAAACTAATTTTCATTATTCCGTGGTGCCCCTTATGGGCATGGATGGCTAACGGAAAACGAGAGATGAATAAAGAGAAGGCTGCCTAAAGAATGGAGGATAATATGGGATGGTTTCTATGGCTTAGTTTACTTGTACTCCTCTTGCTTTCTTACTTTGATCAGCGAAAAAACATAGATATGAAAACGTGGCTTACTATTATTGGGATTTTTCTGTTGTGCAATTTTTATGTAAATTTATTTGGTATCCTGATTCCCGCAGGCGTTATAATCGGAATGATTTACGTGAAAAAAAGAAAAAAACCTTACTTATCTAAAGCGCTAATTTTTGGATTGATTTGTGTTATTTCATCTTTCTATACTCCGAACTTTGACTGGGGCCAACTCAAGGAACATGTTCAAGATGCTAAGTATTCTGCAGAATTTAGCCAAGTAAATGGCGTGTCTCATTTTTCTGCAAGCTCAGAAATCAATGTAAACCTTCATAAGTCTGCTGTGGAATTACATGACAAAAATCCAAATTCAGAAATAAAAATAGAGGATCCTCATGTTCTATTTAGTATTTGGGCACTTTCTCATAAAAGTTTGCCAATGAAGGATTTAGACTGGCTATGGTATAAATCCCCACAAGAATTGCATTATTATTGGCAATCTAATAGAGCTGATGAATTTACTAGCATGGAGTATATTATTTTTAATGATGTTGGTTATATGGGGATATTTCAAAGGGTAGATAAAAACAGTCAATTTATACTTCGAACTATTTATGAGTTTGATAGACTTAAAATGAATAATCCATTAATCCCATAGCCTGTTTATTACCTGAGTATGCTCTTCTGGAATTTCTCTATTGTACGGGCTGCCGTGTAGGTGAAAATAAAGGCTGTCGGGCGGCAGCCTTTATTTGCTAAAAATATAAATACGTGCCTGCGCCCGGAAAGCCAAGGTACATTGGTGCAATCATGTGATACGGAACATGGTGGTAACCGTGTACCGGTCCGATAAAGTGCACTCCCGGAGGAAGGTTCCCATAGATCTTGACGCCGGTAATCCCGGGCGGCCATACCGTTCCGACATTTCTGACGGCTTCGGGCTGCCGCCATTCGTTCGCCAACATGCCATCCCCACCTTACATCATCGTATATATGGCCTGATGACATGATATGAAGCTTTTTCCTATTCTGTGCCCGGTTCAGGACTTCGCGCCTGGAATCGGAAAATATGAAGTTTGTGTCGCCGGACAATGATCGAACATTGAACTAACGGATAAGTATGACAAGTTCTGCTATAAGCGCCTAACAGCGTGAAAAGCAGGAGATTACAAGGAGTAATCTTAACTTTACAACCGAGGATGGGAATGACGGAACCATGTATCTTGAAACCATCCCGTCAATACTCCTGCGCGCTTTATGACTAACAGGTCATACGGTGTGAAGTACAGGTAGATTCGGCAGAACGAAGGCTGGAGCCATTCATTTAGAAAAGGTATGCCAACGGATATGCCGCACGGCTGAAAAACTGGATATGGTGAGAATGTTCAAACAGACTGAACTGACGAACTTCCGAATGTACAGGTCTAAAGTTAGAGCATATGGAAACATATGCACCATCAAACGATGGGGTGAGCGGCGTAAAGTAAGAATTTTTTCTATGAAATACGCTATGCCGAACAACGGCGGCATCGGTCTCACAGGCTTAGAGGAAGCACCTAAGTCCAGAAAAGATAGCTAGGATGTAAGGGACTTGGAAAGCAAGGGACGTTGCAAAAAGGGCTGTTACCCAAAACGGTTGTTATAAGGCACATGCCGAAATACATTAATCCTTGTGAGGGCAGGGGCACGACTGGTGAA
>NZ_WHOA01000237.1 GCF_013141715.1 Paenibacillus phytorum
TGTACATCAAAATCAGCTAAAAAGAGCCAATATACCGCCAAAGCGCCAAAAAAGATGTACATTTTGCAGCAAATTGCTAGATACGAAACAAATTCATCCAATTACTTGCACAAAATGCAGTAAAATGTCCGAATGTGCTTTAAAAAGCAGGATTTCATCGACTACCACTAGCACTGATAAAACCCACCGTAACCCATCTCCGTAATGTCGCTGCGCACGATGGTCTCGCCCGCGCAAATCCGCGGGAGCAGCACATCAAAGGACGTGTACGGGTCGTGCATCACGCAACCCGGCAAGCCCATTATCGGCACATCGCCCAGATAGCCGATCATCAGCATCGAGCCCGGCAGCATCGGCGTGCCGTAGCTGACCACGCGGGCGCCGGCCTGCTTGATCGCACCCGGTGTGCGATCATCCGGGTCCACGGACATGCCGCCCGTGACCAAAACCAGATCCACGCCCAGCGCTAGCAGCGCGTGGATCTCCCCCACAATCGCTTCGCTGTCATCCGACACGAAGCGCTGATCTACTACCTCGGAGCCGAGCTGCGCCAGCTTCTCCTTCACAACCGGGCCGAATTTATCTTTGATTCGGCCCTTGAAGACCTCGCTGCCCGTCGTAATAACGCCGACGCGCAGCTTGCGAAACGGCTTCACCTCAAGCAAGGTGAAGCCCTCCTCACGTCGAGCAGCAGCCAGGCGCTCGACCTCCGCAACCTTCGCTTCGTCCACAATCAGCGGGATCACCCGCGTGCCGATTAACGAAGCGCCTGCCTGAACGACCGTGTTGCTGCGAATCGTCGACAACACAACCTCATCGATAGCGTTCACACTGTCGACGAACGCCTTATCGATCTTGACCAAGCCGTGAATCGCCGATTTCACGTTCACTTTGCCCTCATGCGGCTCCGTCAGCGTGAGCCCATCCCCAGCAATGGCCTTCGCCATACGCTGCGCAGCTTCATCTTCATGGAGGTAACCTGGCTGCAGCTCCATCAAATAGATGTGCTCCTTGCCAATGCTGAGCAAAGCAGGAATGTCCGCTTCCGTCACCTGATGCCCTTTGCGAAACAGCCGTCCCTTGAATTCACCTGGCAAAATCTGCGTAAGATCATGGGGCAAAATCATGCCGATCGCATCTTCGACCTTGACTTCTCGCAGCATGGATTCATGTTCGCTCACCCATGGTCACCTTCTTTGCCTGTCAGAATCCCCAGCGCATGCGGAAGCTGATCGATAATCGCCATCAGATTCTCCTGCACGCCTTTGGGGCTGCCCGGCAAATTAATGATCAGCGTGCGCCCGCGGATGCCGGATACCGCTCTGGAAAGCATCGCTTTCCGCGTTTTTTGCATCGAAATCATTCGCATGGCTTCTGCAAAACCAGGCGCAACTCGGTCAATCACATTGAGCGTTGCTTCCGGTGTCACATCTCGGGGAGCTAGTCCCGTACCGCCAGTCGTTAAAATCAAATCTGCCTGATAATAATCCGTCATTTCTATTAATGAAGCCATGATTTCATCCATCTCATCCGGAACGACCCGGTATTCGATGATCTCGCCTTGAATTTCCTCTTCAATCAGCTCGCGGATTACCTGAGCGCTAGTGTCTTCTCGTTCTCCTCGGTAACCGCGGTCACTGGCTGTCAAAATCGCAACTTTCCAGTGCATCCTTCGTCACCTCTCCCTTGTTAACTGAATGAGATAACCCCACTAACCTGAGTGATCGTCGACTTTCATTTCTATGAAAAAAAGTGCTTTATCTGTCTAGTCGCGTCACTGTCAACTATCTTGTCTGTGAAAATCCCCGTTTTTGCCGCCTGTTTTGAGGACAAGCAGCGTGGAGCTGATAATCATATCCTTCTCTACTGCTTTGCACATGTCGTAGACGGTTAGAGCAGCGGCAGATACGGCTGTTAAAGCCTCCATCTCAACGCCAGTCGGACCCGTCGTCCGAACAGTTGCTTCTATGTATAGTTCATTGTTGCCATTATCAGCAAACTGAATATCAATGCCGGTCAGCGCAATCGGATGGCACATCGGAATCCAGTCTGACGTTTTTTTGGCGGCCATGATGCCAGCCACTTGCGCAACGGCGAGGACGTCGCCTTTTTTCATTTTACCCTGCTTAATTAAATCGAGCGTCTCGCTCTTCATAATTAAAGTGGAACGCGCGGTAGCCGTACGCTTCGTCTCTGTTTTGTCCGAAATGTCGACCATTCGTGCTCGTCCCTGCTCATTAAAATGGGTTAATGGGGAAGAATCGGGCAAAGCACTCACCTCTATTTTAGGTTTCTGATTTGAAGACCATTTTGCTCTCGGTGACGATCCCGTCAACTCGGAAATCATGCCAGGAAGAAGGAACCGCAGGAATCAATTGATTATCAAAAGCGGCCGCAACCGCAAATGGTCTCTTAAGCCCGCGCGCAGCAAATAGCTGCATGAAGCGATCATAAAAACCGCCCCCATAGCCCAGTCTTCCGAAATCTAGATCAAAAGCAAGCCCTGGCACTAAGATCATAGATAGGGTGGACAAATCGTGCTCAATCGGCACCTCGCTGCGAGGTTCTCTGATGCCATATGCCCCGCTTTCCACATCTTCATAGCTGCTTATGACATGCAAATTCATTGTCTTCGTATCTGCTACAACCTTCGGCACAAGCACACGAATTCCCTTCTGCCAACACCATTCCATCAGAGGGGCAACATCCGGCTCAGACCGAAAAGGCATATAACTCATGATCGTAGGCGGAGCGGACGTTTCATTCTGTCCATGCCCAAGAAGCCTATCGCTGCATAGTTTTATCAATCTTTCATTTATGCGCTGCTGCTTCTCTTCACGTTCTTCAGACATGATGGAGGAGCGCAGTTCTTCCATTTCTTTACGTAATTCGATTTTCCGCTCTCGGATGTTCATACTAGCTTCAGCCCTTCCCTAACGAGGAGTGGTTTCCCCCATTTTAACATAAACAAGGAAAAAAACTATACTTGCACTGGGGACTTCAGTCGAATGAGCGTTATTACGGGAAAATGGTCCGAGAATATCGTCGGAATCGCCCATGAAGTTTGGACATTTTTCCTATTCGTGAAGATGTGATCGATCCTTTTTCCATCCACAAATGTCGATTTCACATCAGCTCGTAATGGCACATTGGTGAGCTGATCTGTGTCTATTTTGAACGGAAAGGAGTCTAATTCCATATTAAAATCCCCCGCGACAACAAGTGGGTCATCATAGTTTGTTACCATTTCTGAAATGCGAGCAAGTTGAAGGCTTCGATCCTCTTTGGTCAGACCCAAATGCGTGGTGGCTATTCGAACAGGTTTAGAATTCACCTTGATTTTTACCTCTAACAGACTTCTAGTTTCCTTATTACCTGGAAGCAGCGTATAACTGCTGTCCTCAATCGGATAACGGCTCAGAATCGCATTGCCATATTGCCCGGCCGTATAGGTTAAACTAGGTGAAAAACGCATATCCATCCCAAGAAGCTCGGCCAATTCCTTCGCTTGATCCACATACCCGCTGCGCCAGCGGTAACGATCCACTTCTTGCAAGGCGATGATGTCGGCTTTTTCATTTTGAATGAGCTCAGCAATACGTTGTATATTTACTCTACCATCTAAACCTTCACCGTGGTGGATATTAAACGTCATAATCGTGAATGCTGCTGGGGAAGTGGTTGAACTAGACGCGGGAATTGCAGATATGGCCTGCCTCCCATTATCTGATGAGCTTGTTACTCCTTGACATAGAAATATCAACAGAAGCAGGACCAAGAACATAAAGCCTATATTCTTAGCATGCCTCAAAAGTACCATTTACCCATCCCCCACCCATTCTGATCTATGCAAAATTAAGCATACGATGCCCTCGCGCATGGTGTATACTAGTGAATTGATGGGATTTATAAGCCAACGAAAAGGCGGGCAAGATCAGGTCCTTTCATTAATAAGCAGGAGGTAGCAGCAGATGCTATTACAGGTTTCTAACATTTCAAAAAGCTATGGGGTACGTTCCGTACTCTCCAATATAACGCTACAGATCGAAAACAGGGAACGGATCGGTTTAGTTGGCGTGAATGGCGCCGGCAAATCGACGTTGCTCCAAATTATTGCCGGCGAAATGTCCTATGACAGCGGTGACTTATTCAAGGCGAAAGAAACGAAAATCGGCTATTTGAAGCAAAATAGTGGACTGCATACGGACAAGTCTATCTGGAACGAGCTGCTCAGCGTGTTTAGTTCCTTGCTGGAAACAGAGCGAGAGCTTCGAGAGCTTGAAGCGTTAATGGCAGATCCTGATCTAATCTCGGATGAAAAAAAGTACGAAACCACAATGAATCGTTATGCTCAGCGCTCCGAATGGTTCCGTGAACATGGGGGCTATGAAATTGAAGCGAAAATCCGCGGCATTTTGCACGGGATGGGCTTTGGACAATTTCCTCCAGATACGTTAGTCAAAACGCTTAGCGGCGGTCAGAAAACAAGGCTTGCCCTTGCCAAAATGCTGCTCGAAGAACCCGATCTGCTCATGCTCGATGAGCCGACGAACCATTTGGACATTCCGACGCTAACTTGGCTGGAAGGTTATTTACGCGGCTATCCGGGCGCTATTCTGGTCGTATCTCATGACCGTTTCTTCCTCGATGCTTTGGTGACTTCTATTTATGAAATTGAGCGAAATGCTTCCAAACGATATACCGGGAACTACTCCCGATTCATCGAGATTAAAGAAGCTAATTATGAAATCGAAATGAAGCAGTTCGAGAAGCAGCAGGATGAAATTGCAAAGCTGGAGGATTTTGTTCAGCGCAATATTGTGCGTGCTTCCACGACGAAGAGAGCGCAGAGCCGCCGCAAGCAGCTGGAGAAAATGGATCGACTCGATAAGCCGATGGGGGATTTGAAGCGGGCTTCGTTTTCTTTTGAAATCGAGCAGACTTCCGGCAAGGAAGTGCTGCAGGTTGATCGTTTGGCGCTTTCCTATGATGGAAAGAACCGATTGCTCGATGGCGTCTCCTTCCAGCTTCGTCGTTCGGAAACCGCTGCACTCATTGGACCCAATGGTGTAGGTAAATCCACCTTGCTCAAAACATTAATTGGTCAGCACAAACAAGACGCAGGCACCTTCAAATGGGGCGCTGGCGTCACGATTGGCTATTATGATCAGGAGCAAACAGGACTGACCCCGACTAACAACGTGCTGGAGGAAGTGTGGAACACATATCCGCATCTGGAAGAAGCACGCATTCGGACTGTGCTCGGAAGCTTTCTTTTTAGCGGCGAAGATGTGTTCAAAAAGGTTGCGGCCTTAAGCGGCGGGGAAAAAGCGCGTGTAGCCTTAGCAAAGCTAATGCTGCAAAAAGCGAATGTTTTGATCCTCGATGAGCCTACCAACCATTTGGATTTGTACAGTAAAGAGGTTTTGGAATCGGCATTGATGGATTACGAGGGTACTCTCCTCTTCATCTCCCATGACCGTTACTTCCTGAACAAAATGGCTGAGAGTATGCTCGATCTGCAAAAGGATGGGCTTACGAGCTATCTCGGCAACTACGACGATTACGTGGAGAAAAAGGCCGAGCTCGCCGAGATGGAAGCGAAGCGTCTGGCCAAAGAAGCAGAGAAGAAGGCTGCTGGAGGCAGCGGTGCTAGTGCTGGAAAAAGTGATCCCACCAGCGGTGGTGGGTATGAAGCAGACAAACTGGCGAAGCGCGAAGAACGCAGCCGCCAGCGCAAGCTGGAGCAGCTCGAGCTGGACATCGCTCGGCTGGAAGACGAAGTGTCCGCCTTGGAGGCGGAGCTTGCTGATCCAGCTGTGTATAACAACTATGTGCTCGTTCAAGAGAAGACCGCTGCGGTAGATGAGCGGAAGAGTGCACTCGCTGCTTGTTATGAGGAGTGGGAGCTTTTGTTGGCTTGATGGGTTATCACTTAGCGGATCAATGCCTCGGAAGCGGGAATTTGTTGGACTGAGAGCGCGAAATTGGGCCTCTCGGGCTCCGTTCCGCTCGTGAGGCAGCCTAAGGGGATCTAAAACGACCTCTCAGCTGCTCAATGCCTCAATGGCGGGGTTTTTCTGAGCTGAGAGCGATGATTTCGACCTCTCAGACGCATTTCCGCTCGTGAGGCAGCTTGAGAGGATCTAACACGACCTCTCAGCTGGTCAATGCCTCCGTGGCGGGGGTTTTCTGAGCTGAGAGCGATGATTTCGACCTCTCAGACGCATTTCTGCTCGTGAGCCAACCTGAGAGGATCTAACACGACCTCTCAGCTGCTCAATGCCTTAATGGCGGGGGTTTTCTGAGCTGAGAGCGATAATTTAGACCTCTCAGACGCATTTCCGCTCGTGAGGCAGCCTGAGGGGATCTAAAACGACCTCTCAGCTGATTCTTGTCCCTATGAGCGGGGATTTACCGCGCTGAGAGAGCTTATTTGTTTCTCTCAGACCCGTTTCTGCTCGCTCGTAAGGTTGCACGAGAGTCCAAAAAGGACCACTCACCTTAATCCATGCCTCGGAGGCGGGGATTATCTGTTTCCAGCTCCTGCAATCGCAGGAGTTGCATCGGTACGGCGACGAAGATGATCAACGTCGCTGCTGCAACAATGCCGGAGTCGTTAAGCAGCAGCGCTGCGATGGCTCCGATCATATTGGCCGAGAACCCGTACATCCAGTACGGGTATTTGTGCTGCCACAAGCGGAGTCGGCCGCGGGGACGGAGCACAAGTACAGCCATGACGAAGAGGCTGGTGATGAGCACTTTGCTCCACGCGGATGCACGAAGCAAGTGCACGTTCATCCGCAGCTTGCGCTCGATCAGCTGTCCGATCTGATCGAAGTGCCCGGCGTGCAGCGCGTGAAACGCACGCCCGACATGGCTCTCCCGCGCGAATGCCGCGGGAGAATCGGCGCTGTTGAGCAGCCACAGCGCCCCAAGCCCCAGCGCGAGCAGCGCCGACAGCAGGGCTGCGCCCCTGCCTAGGCGCAGCTCGCTCCAGCGTTCGCCGGCGAAGCAATGCGCGCCGGCTACGCCGAAGGCGACCGCGGCGCTCAAGGCGCCGCCCGCGTTCGCGCCCAGTGACGGTGCCGCCAGGCACCCCGTCACGAGCAAGAACGCCCCGCACGCGAGCAGCGCGGCGGCAGGCGAAGCCGCCGCGACTCCGAGGCGCGGCGATGCCTCCCTCTTCCCGCTCCCAACAAGGAGCGGCTCAATCCCACCAAGCCTGCGCAGCGCGGGCTGCCCACCTCCATGACGGCGCTGCAAAACCGCCGTCACGCCTAGAACGAGGGCGCCGATCAAGACGCCCATGTACTCATTCCCGATGCCGTAGTAGCGGGCACCGATCATCGGATCATAACCCAGAATGGAATATTTCATAGCATGGGCCCCTGTACTGCCATCCAGCGTTATGATCAACGCGTTCCCAAGACCAAGCCAGATCATGGCTGTGGATAGGCGGCATTTTTCCATAACTGCAGAAATTAGCAGCGTGCACACAATAAAAACGGCAGTCAGCACCCCCATCGTTCCTTCTATCCCTATTTTTGTTGTCAGAGGAACAACCAACCAGCCCATCAACAGCATAACTGCAGGCGCCGTGGGCAATGAGAAAAGCAGCGTACGCACACTCCTGCGCCAAGGTAATGCCCTTCCTTCAAGATATCCAGTGTCTGCCTGTCTTTTTTTAATCCACAGACCATACATCAAACTCAAGAGCAATACGAGCATTTCATAAGTAACAAACGGATATAGCAGCAGCGGCCTACTGCGGTAAATCATCTGCATGCTGCTCTGTTCCCTGATAAGCCCAGCAAGAACGTCATTTTTCCCCATATAGGATAAAGGAATGCCCATCAGCCCACTCGGCACCGGGATATTGAACTCTTTTAGCAATGAACTTGTGAAATCTTGCGCCGTGACTACACCTTGCCTGCGAGTAGATTCCGAAACTAATATTGCTCCTCTGCTGTCGTTCGTGTAATGAAGGATAGGAGATAAATAGGCTTTGGCTCTAGCCGCCTCACTATTCACTTCCGGAGAGAAAATCCACATGCTTTCCTCCTCCGTCATTCCTGCTACCACTTGACCTAACCATTGATCCATTTCCCTCAATACTTGCCCTTTCAACTGCGTGAAACGTTCTTCGTTGTAATGCTCTTTATCCATGTAAAGTCTGTACAAATCACCTAATTCGACTAGTGTAATACCGGACAGCTTCCTTTTTTCCCACAAAGAACGCAATTGTGCATAATTGGCACTAACACCGTATGGTCTATCCACAACCACAGTTAAGACGTCATCTCCGAGTGCACCTTTGTCCACAAAACCATTGGAATCCATGAGCATAAGCGGACTGTAGCGCCGCAATTTCTTTTCTTCGATGCCTGATCTCTTCCCTAAATCACTGCTTCCCAACACGGAACGAACAACACCATACTCCTTCAACAATTCCCCTAGGATACCTGTTCCATATGCTTGGTTCTCATTAGCCCGCTGCAGCAACGTGATGTCAGGCACCAGTACTGCGTCAGCTTCAACCTGTTTTTCTTCCTGGCAGCAGCCTGTGTAACGATTCATAAGTTCGGAAAAACGAATACCTTGCTTTGTTTCTTTTGCTTCAAAAGCCTGCACTTCTGCAATGCCTACGGAAGGTGCTCCTGCTCCCAACGAGATATACACGTCTCTCATCGTTCGGCTTGATGTACGAATGTTCATAGCCCCAACTGCACTTAACTCCGTCAGCCGGCGTAAATGGGGGAGCTCCGCAAGTTGATCGGGTCGGAGCTCCATGAACGATAAACCCGGTATTGAAACCACCGTTACCTGCTTGGACTTTACTTCGTTGTGGATGGATTGGTCAAAACCAGCTGCTATTCCCTCCGCACCTGTGGACAACTCTAACAATAAAGTTAAGATACCCACAAATATGCCTGCTATTTTTACTTTCAAGTGTATTCACCCACTGTTTTTGCTTTTAGCATTTTCATCCAAGTGAAAAGCTATCCACTGCCGGATTGTTCCGATAATTTAAAGTGGGATGATTTTATGCCCAATTACTTATCCACATCGTTATCCACAAAAAAAGAGAGGCAAAATTCGCCTCCCTCCGCGATATTCCTTCGTTTTCCACAATCTTATCCACATTGTCCACAAAAAAATGTGAAAAAGTTATTCTTCTCCGTACTCTTTTAAAATCGTTGGTAACCGTGGGTTTGCACTAGTTATGCACATTGTACACAGGGTATGTGAATAACTTTGCACACAAGCTGTGTATATATCTAAGTTTTCTTACAATTTGATATTGTTTAGTCGTTTATCACGCTGTCGTGGCTTCGGTTGGAGCCGATACGCTATTTTTCATACGAATAGCTTGGTTGCAAGCTGAGATAAAAGCTTTCGCTACCGCAACAAGCACATCCTGGTCTATGCCTGTATTTTTGTAAGTTTGGCCGCCCACTGAGATGGTGACTTCCGCTTCTCCAGTTGCTTTTTCACCTGTGGATAACGAATGAAGCTCCAGATCGGAGAAATCCACAGCCATCGGAATCGCTTGTCGAAGGCACTGCACGATTGCTTCAATCGGTCCTTCACCTGTCCCCGAGTACACATTTTCAACACCTGTTTGATTGTTCTTTACCGACACAGAGGCAACACGATTGCGATCACTGCTGGAAACGACTTGCATATGTGTTAGTGTAAATGGCTCCATTTGCCCATCAACTGTTGAGCCCACAAGCTCCATGAGCTGATCGTCAGTCACCATTTTCTGGTCATCTGCTTTTTCTTTGAATCTGGTGTACAGTGTATCCAGTTCTTCTCCTGTAAGCTCAATGCCAAATTGTCCGACGCGATGCTTCAGCGCGTGACGTCCCGAATGCTTGCCAAGGATGATCATGGACCGTGGAATGCCTAGCTTTTCTGGATCCATAATTTCGTACGTATTACGGTTTTTCAGCAGCCCATCTTGATGGATACCTGCTTCGTGCTGGAAGGCATTACGGCCGACAATCGGCTTATTGTACGCAATGGGGAAGCCCATGATGCGGCTGACCATTTTGGATGTGTTAAAAATTTCACTGGCTACGATCCCTGTTTCCACGCCCATGGTCATCTTACGCGTCTCAATGGCCATAACGAGCTCTTCGAGAGAACAGTTGCCTGCGCGTTCCCCTACACCATTAACAGTTACTTCCACATGTGTGACTCCTGCAGCAATAGCTGCAAGGCTGTTCGCAACAGCAAGGCCCAAATCATTATGGCAATGCGCGCTGTACTCCACGGTGTCGCCGCCTCTAACACTTTGGCGTACTCTACGGAACATTGCACCATATTCTTCTGGAAGCGCGTAACCTACAGTGTCAGGGATGTTTAGTATAGTAGCTCCCTCAGCAATGACCGCCTCGAGCACTTCAAACAGGAATTCGTCCCCTGTTCGCGTTGCGTCCATTGGTGAGAATTCGATCCGATCAACGAATTGCTTCGTATAGGCGACCATGGAGCGAGCCATCTCTACCACCTGTTGACGGGATTTGCGAAGTTGGAAATCCAGATGGATGTCCGACGAGGACAGGAACATGTGAATGCGTCTTGAAGCAGCATCCTGTGTGGCTTTTACCGCCGAGTCAATATCCGCTTTAACAGCGCGGGCGAAGCCGCAAATCTCTATGCTTTGCAGTTCACGTGAAATTTGCTGCACCGCCTGAAAATCGCCTGGACTTGATATCGGGAAGCCCGGCTCGATGGTATCCACCCCCATTTTCGCAAGCTGCCTTGCGATACGAATCTTCTCTTCCGGATATAGTGAGGCTCCTGGCGCCTGTTCGCCATCTCTTAGTGTCGTGTCAAAAATGCGAATACGTCGGTTCGTGTTTGTGTTGTTGATTTCCATGGTTATTCCTCCTCAAGGTTGGGCCAGACCTGCTGGCAATTATCTTTTATGGTTTGAAAATGAAAATGAATCGTGCTACGACTGACTTATGTGTCTCCACGTTACTTTAGTGCTGTTTTTCATCGCTAACGTAGGTAGCTTGGGCTTTTCTGAGACTTTAGTGATGTTTTTCATGCTTAAATCACTTCTTTTGAGGCAGTTTCCATAAATGCTTCCTTGTTACGGATGTTTTTCATCACTACAGCTGCCAATACTGGGCGGACTGTGACTTTAGCGATGTTTTTCATCGTTACAGAGACTTGCTGAGATAAGTCATTCAGCCACCTCAAAAAAACAACAAAAAGACCCGTCATCTCTACATAAGAGACGACGGGTCTTCACCCAGCGCGGTACCACTCTTGTTGGCTCCAAGTCACGGAGCCCACCTCAGACATAGTGCAGCAAAACTAACTGCTGCAACTACGTCACCCGATCACGGAGGTCATCCGTTCATCCCTAACAGCGTAAAACTAGCTGATCAGGATGACCGCTTCCAAGCGAGTTCGGGGCATTCACGGTCTGCGTCGCATCAACCCGCAGCTTTCTGTACCGTACAAGTGAGCCCTTACTACTCTTGTTCATCGCGTTTTTGTATATGTTTTCCTTACTACTTGTTCATCAAGTTGGTTATATGTTCATATTCCTTCTTCGCATTTGTTCATGTTCGCTTCAAGTTTCAGAACAACCAAAAAAGCCTGCCATCTCTATAAAAGAGACGACAGGCTTGAACCTTCCGCGGTACCACTCTAATTGATCCGAGCTGTTACACTCGAAACCACTCATGTACCTGATCACGGGGGTCAACCGTCAAGACCTACTTGGGTGCTGGATCCTTGGCATCCTTATCAGTCTTACCGCTCCCGGGCGAGTTCAGGTACCGTTTCGTCTGTGCTTTCACCAAGCGCACAGCTCTCTGAGCGAAACTACTGTTCCTTACTAATCCCGTTCGTTGCGTTTGAAAGTATTGATTGTGATTATAATATGCAGCTTTGGCAAAGTCAATACAGTTGTCAGAAAATTTATTTTATTGCCCTTACCACTCTTCAAGCTTGAGCTGAGGCTCTGCCTTCAGTTCCATGGAGTCGAATTCCTGCTTGTCCCACTTGAGGAAAGCGGCTGCGCCTATCATCGCAGCGTTGTCCGTGCAGAGGCCTAGCGGCGGCACGAGCAGCGGCACATTCAGCTGCTCGCAGCGCTCGGCGAGCCTGCTGCGCAGTCCTTTGTTCGCCGCGACACCGCCCGCGAGCAGCAGCTGTTTCGCACCGTATTCACGCACGGCGCGGTCAGCCTTCTCCACAAGCACGTCGATGACGGAGGCTTGAAAGCCCTTGGCAATCTGCGCGACTTGAACGGCCTCGCCGCGCATCTTGCTTTGGTTGACGACGTTCAGCACAGCGGATTTCAATCCGCTGAAGCTGAAGTCGTAAGAGTCTGCCTCGAGCCATGAGCGAGGCATCTTGATCTCGGACTCGGCTTCCTGTGCAAGCCGATCCACGTGCGGTCCGCCCGGGTACGGCAGGCCCATCGCCCGCGCGATTTTGTCGTAGGCCTCGCCAGCCGCATCATCGCGAGTTCGCCCGATGATGCGGAATTGGCCCGGCCCCTCCATCAGAATCAACTCCGTGTGACCACCGGACACAACGAGCGAGATCAACGGATACTCGAGCTCATGCACAAGTTGATTCGCATAAATATGTCCCGCAATATGGTGAACACCAATCAGCGGCAGGTCTAAGGCACAAGCTAGCGCTTTGCCCGCAACGACGCCTACTAACAGGGCCCCGATTAATCCGGGTCCCTCGGTTACGGCAATCGCGGACAGCTCCTGCAGCGATACGCCCGCTTTCTCGACGGCTTCCTCCAGCATCCATGTGATCGACTCCACATGTTTACGGGAAGCCACCTCCGGCACCACACCGCCATAGCGTTGGTGCGTTTCGATCTGGCTGGAAATCACATTGGAACGAATGATTTTACCATTTTCGACAATGGCTACGGAAGTCTCGTCACAGCTCGTTTCGATGGCCAAAATATAAACCGGCTTCGTGACGGGAGCTTCTTTTTGCTGTTGTCCTGTTTCACCCTTTTGTACATCTGTATCTATCCGCTGTCCCGTTTCACTCTTTTGCTCTTGCCCTACTTCTCTAGTCAAATTCGTCACCTATCCGAAAGCCTCAATCTCCGAGACTATCCTTTCTTCTCTTAGGCAAGTCCGCCCACATAATGACAGCATCCTCGCGATTATCCGTGTAGTACCCTCTACGCACGCCAACAGAGCGGAATCCGACTTTTTCGTACAAATTTTGCGCAACGTAGTTCGAGGCTCGAACCTCAAGTGTCATCCGAATAGCCCCTAAGAAAGCAGCTGTTTTCATCAGCTCTCGAAGCAAACGTTCCCCCAGCTTACGTCCTCTATACGTATCCCGAACTGCCACATTCGTGACATGCGCCTCTTCCATGATGAGCCACATGCCACCATACCCTGCGACCTCGCCGTCGATATCCATAATCATATAATGAGCGAACTGATTGTTCGTTAATTCATTCTCGAATGCACCTTTTGTCCATGGCGTCGTGAAAGCTTCTTGCTCGATTTCACAAATAAAAGGGATGTCTTCCATTCTCATGGAACGGAACACCAACGAGTTTTCGGTTGTTTGCGGTTGTCGCTGTTCCATCATCAATGATCCCCTTTCTTCGTCTTAATCCCGGCCAGTAAATTGGCTTCGGCTTCTGGAAGTCTGGTGTAATTGGGGACAAATGTATGCACATCTGCCTTCTCCCCTTTAGCCAATCTCGGATAGGCTAGTCTCCCGATATATTCCGCTTCAATGCCATAGGAAAGGATACGAACAACTCCGTCCCAATCCCGCGCAAATTGTTCCAGTTCATCTATAAACCCTTCGGTTTCACCTACAAACAGAATCGCATGGGGCCTTTGTTCTTGCACAGATGAGGCTGCTAGCTTAATGATTTGCTCCGTCCAAGATCCAATAACACGAATGCCATCAGGCAGTACTTCTTGCCAGCTTGCTCCTAGCTCTCCACTAGCTGTCATAGGAGAAGCACCCTCATAGGCATAGACTGCTGTAAAAGCCTGCTTACGTCTACCATCCATGAGCGGAACTACCCAAGTTGGCCCATTTCCTGTCGCGCGCTGCTCTTTCATAGCACCACCAAGTGCCATTGCTTCTAAGCTGGACACACCAATGAGATCAAGACTTAACGACCATGCGAATGTTTTGGCAACAGACACGGCAATACGAACCCCTGTATAGGAACCGGGGCCTTGGCCCACAGCGACCGATTGAAGGTCCTTGGGTTTGAGATGTAAACTCGCAAGCAAATCTTGAATATGGGGAAGAAGCCCTATCGAGTGATTCCGTTCAGCGTAGGAGCTGACCTCGCCCAGCATATTTCCATTTTCCAAAATAGCAACTGTCATTGCAGATGTTGAGGTGTCGATGGCCAAGCATCGTCCTAAATTCATTGTCCGTTCTGTCATTGTAAATGTCCGTTCTCCTTCATTTGTACACACCAGCTCTGATACGGGGCTCCGTGCGGAGTCAGGTGAAATACTCTGGTTTGATCATCCTGATGGGCGATCGTGATAGCTAGTCTCTCTGGCGGCAAAAGGTCTTCAATTAAGCTTGACCATTCGATCAGCGTAACACCCGCTCCATAAAAATAATCATCGAGCCCTAATTCATCCGCTTCCTCTTGGGAAATGCGGTACATATCCATATGGTAGAAAGGAAGCTCGGCTCCCTCGTATTCTTTGATAATGGTAAATGTAGGCGAGTTGACGATTTCGGTAATTCCCATCGCTCTGGCAAAGCCTTGCGAAAACCTCGTTTTTCCCGCACCCAAATCCCCATCTAGTGTAAAGACGGTGCCAGGCTGCAAATAAGCGGCCAGCAATCTCCCTAGTTTATCGGTATCTTCCTCATGCTGGGAGTTGTACGTAAATGTGGATTGAGGCAAGTAGATCTCATCCCTTTCTTTCCGTTTGCGCGTGCTGCTCCTATTATAGTCCTCGCTAGTAGGCAACATCAACTCTCTAATCAAAATAAACGACTTCGTCGTCCCTTAGGGGCGAGCGCGTTTATCAAGATTGATGCGGAGCAAGAGTATAAAACTTATACTCACTTAATCAATTGAAAAAGCCCGCCCCGAAATAACTCGGAGCAGGCTTTTGCTGTTCTTTCACATCCACTAATGGACCTCTTCTAACTCTTGAACCGTCACAACCCGAGAATCAGCCGGGTTTTCTTCCGCATGAACTTTGGCAACTGCTTTGCCGGTATCCACACTGTCGATCCAGACAGGGAGGCCATTTAACTCGACGTGAATCTTCTCATCGGCGGCTAAAATTTCTTGAGCGCGATGAATGTTCATGGCTCATCCAATACGGATTCCGGATGATCCATCGTATCCGTCGTCGAGGATTCGATTAATCCATTGTGCATGGTGACGTTACCGCCTCCCAAGCCTTCGTTAATCATGCGATCAATGTCCATGAAATGATCATCTTTCCCTTGACTGTCTGTATCTTGGGATGCATTTGAATCTTGTGCCATCCGTGAATCCCTCCTTAGCATAGATTAGCTTCATGGTAATCAACTTGCGTTTTTAACGTACCCACTCTCAAGGCCATCTATTCTCTTAAATCCCTACCGTATAAAGCCATTAATTCAAGAGAATACTAGTACAATCACGACTATTGGGGAGGAATCACGAGATGCATACGGTTTGGAAAGGCGCTATTAGCTTCGGACTTGTTCATGTGCCTGTGAAAATGTTTTCGGCAACGGAAGATAAGGATATCTCCATGCGTTACATACATAAAACTTGTATTACACCGCTCTCCTATGTGCGTAAATGCCAGACTTGTGAGAAAGAAGTAGAGTGGGAGGAAATTTCCAAAGGATACGAGTATGAACCTGGACGTTTCGTTATTTTTGAGAAAGATGAATTAGAAAATATCTCGGGTGAAGCGAATAAGGAGATCAAGATTCTGGATTTCGTCAACTTGACAGATATTGATCCCGTTTATTTTCAAAAGACCTACTATCTTGGGCCTGGAGACACAGGGTCTGGCGCCTATCATTTGCTGTTGGACTCTATGCGTCAAACCGGCAAAATCGGCATCGCCAAAGTCTCGATCCGTTCCAAAAGCTCACTTGCCGCCATTCGAGTTATCGAGAACTGCCTTGCTATGGAAACTATTTTTTACCCGGATGAGATTCGTCCGATTTCTCAAGTTCCCAACCTTCCCGAGAAAGTCACTGTGAACGAGCGTGAAATGGAAATGGCGAAGATGCTCATCAGCCAGCTATCGACACCTTTTGAGCCTGAGAAGTATAAAGATGAATACCGCGGTCGCTTACTGGAAGCAATCGAGCATAAGGTGGCTGGAGAAGAAGTACAATCGGCGCCTGCGCTGCAGAAAACGAGTGTTATTGATCTCATGGCCGCGCTGCAAGCAAGTCTTGACGCCACGAAATCGACGGATGGTAAAGTAGCGCTAGGTGAGGACGCCAGTGTCACTGAGGTCAAGAAGCCGAAAGCGAAACCGAGAGCCAAAAAGGTCAAAGAACCGGTAACGTGAAAGTGAATAGGACACAAATAAAGCGCTGATTCTTGATTTTCAAGGATTAGCGCTTTTGCTTTGTTCTGTTGTATCATCTACATATTCTGTGCGAAGGTGCAATCCGCTATATCCATTTGAACGAAAGCTTGAATGCTGGGATGCCTCATCGTTCCGTGGGGAGTCCATTCAAGAAATTGGATTTTCGCCGTTAACTTGGGTTGGGTCCAAATGGCTTCTTTACTCCGCTCAGGTTCGTTGATAAATGGCTTTTGTGGCGTCGTCATCGGTTCAATGATCTTCGTCAATTGACGCCAATCTTCCCTGCTTAGTTTCCCTGTGCCAGCGTGGCCTATATAGATAAAACGGCCTTCTTTGTCGTATAACCCTAGCAATATCGCATTGACAACTCCGGCCCTAGTCGTTACCCCGCCAATCACAGCAAATAGGTCACGGAAAATCTTCTTCTTCACCCAACGACTGTCTTTTCCCCCAATGGCATAAGTACTTTTGAGATCCTTACATACAACCCCCTCCATACCATGCTCCTTCATAACATTGAAGAGTTTGTTTCCGTCCGCAATGTTTTGCGTAATTTGAAATTGGGGCAAAGGGGTAATCACTTCATGGAGGATCTTCTGTCTCTCTGATAATGGCTTATCCAAGACCCACTTGTCATTGTACATGAGGATATCAAAAATCATATATGTAATGGGCGTCTGCGTGACCGCTCTATCTATGCTTTGACTTTTCCGCAAAGATTCCCTCTTCATAATCTCGTGAAAGGCAGGCTTCTTTTGATCAAATGCTATGATTTCCCCGTCTAAGATGACGGAAGAAGCCGAACAATATGTTTTAATTTCTAGCAGCTCGGGGTACTGCTTGGTACGATCATTACATCGGCGATTCACTAAACGAACGTCATTTCCATCAAAATAGGTTAGCATTCTGACGCCGTCCCATTTAATCTGGGCCACCCAATTATCGGATGTTGGAATGGTTTCAGTGCTGATCGGCTCGAAAGGTAATACGGGCTTAAGTTCCATGTGGTTCTCCCATGTTTGATTTGTTCTCTTCATTGTTGCCATTATTAAAATAGAACAAACCAACTATACTAGCTGCCAAGGCGATCAATGTTTGCTTCAAGCCAAGTTTACCCCCAAAACATGTTGTACTTCATACAACAATAAGTAAGCACAATTCCGCGTTATTTTCAGAATTGTTGCAGAAAATACACCATTTACTCCTAAAAGTAGCCTCATAGCATGAAATATGGCTGAATTGTTGTACAACGTACAACATCTACAACTTGATGAGAAGAAACGAAAGAAATTGTTGTACACTGTACAACTTTCGCTCATAATAAGCCGATAAATGCTAGACTCAAAAGCATCCTAATCATCCTGCTTGCTTAAAATAAAAAAGCAAACACTCATCAACATATAATTAAGTAATTATATAAGCATTGACAAATGAATAGGTAATTGAGAAAATGACAAAGAAAATTCTTGTACTTTACGTCTTATGAAGGAGCGTGCAGCTTTGGTTGAATTAGAAAAAGTCGCGGACGTTTGCAAGCTGCTGGGGGATAAAATGCGGCTCACGATTCTCTCGCTTCTTAAGGAACGCGAGCTTTGCGTGTGCGAAATTGTGGAAATCATGAACACCAGCCAGCCTAATGTGAGTCAACATATGCGGAAATTGAAGGACGGCGGCTTGGTTAAGGAAGCCAAGAAGGGGCAATGGGTCTATTATTCCTTAAACATTGACGATAAGCCCTATTTGCATGTATTATTTCAATATTTGCCTTCTCAAAAAGAAAAGGTAGATCTCATATCTTGCGAACAGCTCAATTTCTGCGACTAGCAGATATTTACTATTAAGGAGGTTTAAGAGGAACACATGGTTTACTTAGCAGTTATCATCTTTTTACTTACACTGACCTTCGTTATTTGGCAGCCTCGAGGGCTGAATATTGGATGGTCCGCATCAGCAGGTGCCATTCTTGCACTGCTCTTTCAAGTTGTTTCTCTGAATGATGTTGTCACTGTGACTGGCATTGTGTGGAATGCGACTTTGACTTTTGTCGCCATTATTCTGATCTCCCTCATCTTGGACAACATTGGATTCTTTGAATGGTCTGCCCTTCATATGGCACGAATTGCCAAAGGGAACGGGAAAGTCATGTTCGTCTATGTCATCCTGCTCGGGGCCGCTGTTGCTGCATTTTTCTCCAATGATGGCGCCGCGCTAATTCTAACGCCAATTGTTCTAGCTATGGTTCGTGCCTTGAAATTTCCAGATAAAATGATTCTGCCCTTCATTATGGCCAGTGGTTTTATTGCAGATACGACATCCTTTCCTTTCGTTGTGAGCAACTTGGTGAACATCGTATCGGCTGACTTTTTCGGTATTGATTTTGTCACCTATGCTAGCCGAATGTTTATTACAAGTCTAATCTCATTAGCTGCTAGTTTGCTTGTGCTGTTCCTGTATTTTAGAAAAGACATTCCTCAAAACTACGATGTCACTCAGCTTAAGCGTCCTTCTGATGCGATTAAGGATATTCAGCTATTCCGATTATCTTGGGTCATTCTTGGGATCCTATTAGCTGCTTACCTAATCAGTGGGTTTATTAAAATTCCTGTTTCCATCATAGCCGGGGCCGCTGCACTAAACTTCATTCTGATTGCCCGATCGAGCAAGGTGATCGAAACCAAAAAAATCATCAAAGATGCGCCATGGGCTGTCGTGATTTTTTCAATCGGCATGTACGTAGTTGTTTATGGATTAAAGAATGCTGGCTTAACCAATGCTCTTGGAGAACTAATTGACACCATTTCAAGACAAGGCTTGTTCGCTGCCACCATAGGGATGGGCTTCCTGGCTGCTATCCTTTCCTCGGTTATGAATAACATGCCGACGGTTATGATTGATGCGCTAGCGATCAAGGGCACTCAAACAGAAG
Organism: Paenibacillus phytorum; assembly: GCF_013141715.1. Classification (GTDB taxonomy): domain Bacteria; phylum Bacillota; class Bacilli; order Paenibacillales; family NBRC-103111; genus Paenibacillus_E; species Paenibacillus_E phytorum. The sequence continues at coordinate 19,489 of NZ_WHOA01000237.1, forward strand.
GAATCATTCGTGAAGCTCTCATCTATGCCAATGTCATAGGCTCCGATTTAGGGCCTAAAATTACACCAATCGGCTCGCTCGCGACTCTATTATGGCTCCATGTCCTATCCAAAAAAGGTGTGAAAATCACCTGGGGGTACTATTTTAAAATAGGCATCATCCTTACGATCCCAACTTTGTTAATCACGTTAATTGGTCTGTACCTATGGTTAAACGTAGTTTCATAATCAACCTTTAAGGAGATGTTCACTATGGACAAAAAAATCGTATATTTTCTATGCACGGGAAATTCTTGCCGGAGTCAAATCGCAGATGGTTATTTGAATGCTTTGGGCAGTGACAAATATGAAGTGAAAAGTGCCGGTCTGGAGGCCCACGGTCTAAACCCAAGAGCGGTTGCCACGATGAAAGAGGATGGCATTGATATCTCTACTCATACCTCTGATGTGATTGACCCTGAAATTTTGAGTCAAGCCGATTACATTATTACATTGTGCGGTCATGCCAATGACAACTGCCCTGTTGTGCGTAATGATAAAGCCGAAAGATGGCATTGGGGCTTCGATGACCCGGCCAAATCAACAGGAACAGAAGAAGAAATTACAGCCAAATTCCGCGAGGTTCGCGATGCCATTAAAGCTCGTATTACGCAGTTCGTAAAAGAAGGTAACTAAGATGATCAAAAGAATGCACGTTGCTGTGAATTGCTCTGATCTTTACAAGTCGTTAGATTTTTACCGCGCTTTCTTCGGCGCTGAGCCGACGAAAGTCAAAGACAACTACGCGAAATTCGAGCTGGAGAGCCCCGCTCTTCACTTCTCTTTGAATGTCAGACCGTTCGAGAAAAACGGCGTTCTCAATCATTTGGGATTCCAAGTGGATAACACAGAAGACGTACTGCAGATGGGTGAGCGTTTGAGACAAAGTGGCCTACTTCTTACCGACGAAATGAACACGACCTGCTGTTATGCTGTTCAAGATAAGGTTTGGGTATATGATCCCGACGGAAACGCTTGGGAAATCTTTTATACCAAAGAAGATTCCGAATTTGAATCCGCGGGAGAGCCATTGGATGCCTCATTATGCTGTGCACCACCGTCCGCACCTGTAAAAGCAACTATAGAATTCACACCATTTAAGAAAAAATAAGGAGGGCGTATCTATGCCGAAAAATTATCAAGCCTTAATCGAAGATAAGATCTTCTTTGGCGGTGCCTCTGACGTTGAGGACATGGTCAAGAACGAGAATGTTGAAGTGATTGTTGATCTACGTGGAGAAGCCACGGAGTGTGCTTTCCCAGCCGGTAACGTCGAATGGATTAAAGTACCCCTTGGAGACAACGCCGAGGGACCACAAGATCAGCTTTTCCAGCAAGCAATCGATCACGTTGTAGAGGCTTATAAAAGTGGCAAAAAGGTTGGCTTTCACTGTGGTGGCGGCAAAGGCCGTACCGGTGCTGTGGCCATTGGCACTTTGATAACATTGGGCAAAAGCCAGACCATTGAAGAAGCGGAGAAAATTGCTCAAAGCATTCGCCCTGTTGTGAATGTTAGAGCCCCTCAACGTGAGGCTCTTGAGAAAATATTTAATAGATAAAATTTAATAAATAAACCATAAAAACTAGACCCCTGAGCAAATTTGCTTAGAGGCCTAGTTTTTTGCTATTCTTTAACGCTGCTTATCTTTCAATAATTTGTTCGCGTTTCGGTCCAATGGAGACCCAGCGAATAGGTACACCAATCAATTTCTCAATGTGAAGTACATAATTTTGAGCTTCAATTGGGAGATCCTTAAAAGTACGAATATGTGAAATATCACACTTCCAACCCGGCAGCTTTTCATAAACTGGCTCTGCTTGCTGTAATTGTGAAGTATGCGGGAAATCCATGCTAATCTCATTTTGAATACGATAAGCGTTGCATATTGGAATCTCCTCCAGATAGCCCAGTACATCTAGATTAGTTAGGGCAACCTCGGTTGCGCCCTGCAGTTGACAGCCATACTTGGTCGCAACGGCATCGAACCATCCTACGCGCCTTGGCCTGCCGGTTGTTGCACCGAATTCTCCTGCATCCCCGCCACGCGTGCGCAACTCATGAGCAGCCTCGTCATGAATTTCTGATACGAATGGCCCTTCGCCGACACAGCTTGAATAAGCCTTCGTTACAGCGACAACTTTCTTAATGGCATATGGAGGAACGCCTGCCCCAACAGCAGCGTATCCAGCCAATGTGGATGAAGATGTCGTATAAGGATAAATACCATGGTCAGGATCTCGTAACGCTCCCAACTGTCCCTCAACTAATACCGATTGTCCTTTTGCAAATGCTTCTTGAAGCAATGTTGTCGTATTGCATACAAATGGCTGAATGAATGCCGCTTGCTTCTGCACTTCATCAACAAGCTGATCTACATCCAGGGGAGCCTTTTTATATAAATGTGTGAGAAGTATATTTTTGGACTCCAAAGCCCTAGTTAACTTTGATCTTAAATGACTTTCATCAAATAATTCGGACACTTGTATGCCAAGCTTCGCATATTTATCCGCGTAGAATGGCGAAATCCCTTGCTTAGTGGACCCAAACTTCCTATCCCCTAAACGTTCCTCCTCCAACTCATCGAAAAGAATGTGATAAGGAAGCACAACTTGCGCGCGTTCAGAAATACATATCTTAGGCTCTGGTACGCCTCGCTTCACTAATTCCTGAAATTCACTTTGCAGCTTACTCATATTTAAGGCAACACCTGGTCCAATTACGTTCGTGGTCCCTGGATAGAACACTCCTGAAGGCAGCATATGCAGCGCAAATTTTCCATAGTCGTTAATAATCGTATGCCCAGCATTGCTCCCTCCTTGGTACCTAACTACAAACTGGGAATGAACGGCAAGCACATCTGTTAATTTTCCTTTGCCTTCGTCTCCCCAATTCGCTCCCACAATAGCTGTAATCGTCATCTTAAGATCAACCTCCCATTGAAATAACTCCCTACAACTAAGTATAATGACAATGTTCATATTAAAAAAATTAATATTACTTATAATAGGTATTAACAATATTGATATCCTGGAGGTGAACGAACGATGATTCACAATATGGAACTATATCAAGTCTTCTACATCACGGCAAAAGCGGGAAGTCTGTCCAAGGCAGCTGATGAACTATTTGTGACACAACCAGCTGTTACGCATTCGATCAAACAATTAGAGGCAAAACTGGGTGGGCAATTATTTTTCCGCACATCTCGAGGAGTGACACTAACAACGGAGGGTCGCGAGCTTTTCACCTATATTGAGCAGGCTTATCATTTTATTCTTAATGGTGAAAGAAAGATTATGGAGATGCATCAACTTACGCACGGAGAGGTGAAAATCGGAGCTGGTGATACGCTTTGTAAACATTTTCTGTTGCCGCATCTTAAGCAGTTTCACGAATCGTTCCCCAAAGTAAAGATACAAGTAACGAACAGAACCACAACGGAGACCATTACTCTGCTAAAAGAGGGGAAAATTGATCTAGGTATCGTCAATCTCCCTATTTCTGACCCTCATATTTCCATTCAAGAAAGCATTGTCATTCATGACTGCTTCTTAACAGGGGCAGCGTACAAGCAGCTTGCAGAGATCCCTATTTCTCTTCAGAAGTTGCTCGAGTATCCGATTATTCTTCTTGAAAAGGGCAGCAGCACTCGCGCCTACTTAGATCATTTTGCTGAAGAGCATGGTTTATCCATGAAGCCCGAGATTGAGCTTGGAAGTGTTGATTTACTGATCGAATTTGCTAGAAATGGATTCGGTATTGCTTGCGGAATTAGAGAGTTTGTCAATCAAGAACTTTTGGACGAAACATTGTATGAAATTCAGTTAACAACACCGATTCCAGCCAGAAAAGTTGGTATTATTAAATTAAAGAGCACACCCCTATCTGCTGCTGCGACTCATGTATATGATACTTTAAGACAAATGTGAGAAAACCTCTATCGAAGCCATCCAAAGATGGGCGACTGCGTTTAATAAGGAGGGACTTTGGTCTCCAACCAAAGATCCCTATATGAGGATTTATCGCCAACAATAGCTCAAATCTCATCAGATAAAGCCCTCTCGTTCCACTAATTCAATGATTAACTCATTTCATCCACTTTAGCGGCTTGTCGTTCCGTTAGAACAACTATGACCAAAAAACGTGAATACCGCGCTTTCCGTGAGAGCTCTGCGAGCCGAAGTTAGCCGACTGAGTCTGAGAAGCTGATAATCGACTTCTCAGCAGACCATCCTGCGCGTCTGCTCTGAATAAGCTCAAAAACGCGCTTAGCTTTGCTTCCCCCAAACCCTAAACATATAAATTCTGATATGACCAAAAGGACCTCCCCCTATTGGCGGAAGTCCTTATGGATACGTGTAACCATCTTTAAGCTAGATACCCCTCAAGGATTATAACCCTTTTGGGACAGCCCCTCTTTTCCTCGCCATAGCCGCCTTCTAAATCCCCGACAAATAGTTTTTCACAGCCTCGACTGCTTCTTTCCTATTTCCAGCCTTGATAACGACTCGGTCTTGTTCATATTGCTTCATCGCATGCTCATAGCGCGGGTCATAGTAATGCAACAGAAGCAGCCTGACGGCTTTCTCATAGTGCTGTTCCTGAAGATTTGTCTCAATTTCTTTGGCTATTGGGGTATGGATGCGGTCTTTAATATGCTTAAACGCGTGTAAAATATCCGGCTGATGTTCGAAAGGTTTATAATCCTCAATAATATGCTGAACACGTTCTTCGATGGGCATTTCGATAAAAATCTGCTTGGCGGCTTCTTTTTTTTGAACGAGAAACTCAGGAAGAACGACTTTGCCTATTCGCTTGCTTTCTCCCTCTATTAAAACGTAAGGCGCTGTTTCAAGCTTCAACAGTTGTCCGACGAGTAAGGATTCGAATGTCTTTTGGTTATGAGATTTTAGGCCAATTTCTCCAAAAATGGAGCCTCTATGACCCGCCATCCCTTCAAAATCCAAGACAGGATAGCCTTCTTCCAAAAGACTGCGTAAAATAGCTGTTTTCCCCGTTCCCGTGTTTCCCAGAATAACGTGTGCAGGCGGCTTAAAATCTCCAAGCTGCTCTAGTGTACTTACAACCCACTTCCGATAAGCCCGAATACCTCCGGTCAAGCGGTAAACCCGAATGCCCATCAACGACAAAACAGTTGCTGTTGTTTTACTTCTCATCCCGCCGCGCCAGCAGAAAACGACCTTCGGTTCCTTGATTTGCTCGAAAGTCTTCACAAAAGCGGGCAGCTTCGCAGAAACGATCTCCAGCCCTCTATCCTTAGCTGCTTGCACGCTCACTTGCTTATAGAGGGTACCTATCTCGGCACGCTCTGCATCCTCAAATATGGGAATATTCAAGCTGCCGGGGAATGTGCCATCTTCAAATTCGGAAGAGGAACGAACGTCGATCGGAATGATCTCTTTTTTATTTTGCAGGGTTAGTAATTCTTCGATGGTGATATCTTGAAACAATGGATTTTCGCTCCTTTAAAGTACAACAATACGTCCAGGATGTTCTGCGGTGATTTCACCAATTAAGCTCGCTTCTACACCTGCATCCTTCAGTTTGCGAAGCAATTCATCAGCCTGCTCTCCATCGACAGAGATGAGGAGACCACCTGAGGTGACCGCGTCGCATAAAATCCATTGACTAATTTGATCCAACGATTCAGCAAATGTGATCGATTCTTGTACGTGAGCGAAGTTGTTCTTGGTACCCCCAGGAACGAATCCCTCTTCGGCCAGCTCTCGCACCCGCGGCAATACAGGTACATCTTGCGCAGTTATGCGAATACCCACGCCGCTGCCTTTGGCCATTTCCAGAGAATGCCCCATTAAACCAAAGCCCGTCACATCTGTGCAGGCATGAACGTTATAAGGCTCCATCGTTTCTGCCGCGGTCTTATTCAGCGTTGCCATCACCTGCGTAACTCGCTGAATTTCTTCTTCATTCAATCGATCCTTTTTGATCGAGGTTGTCAGAATACCTACACCAATCGGCTTTGTTAAGATCAATTTATCTCCAGGCTTAGCTCCTGCATTGGTGCGAATTTTCCCTGGGTGCACTAATCCCGTGACGGCGAGTCCAAACTTCGGCTCGTTATCATCAATGGAATGACCACCTACTAGTGTAATTCCTGCTTCCTGCATTTTATCTCCAGCGCCACGCAAAATATCGGCAAGCACTTGCTTGGGAAGCGTTTTAATCGGAAAAGCAACAATGTTTAATGCCGTTAATGGCTTACCGCCCATCGCATAAATATCACTGATGGCATTCGCCGCAGCTACTTGTCCGAATGAATAGGGATCGTCAACGATCGGAGTGAAGAAATCTACAGTTTGAACGAGCGCAAGCTCTTCAGTTAATTTATAAACCCCTGCATCATCGCTAGTATCTATCCCAACGAGAAGATTGGGGTTGGCAACTGTAGGCGGCAAAGATTTTATCACTTGAGAAAGATCTCCCGGACCGATTTTGCATCCGCATCCACCTTTCGTGGAGTAAGAGGTTAGTTTGATTTTATCCCCTGTTGTCATCTGGCATCTATCCCTTCATCATTTTCATGCTATGTATGTATTCCATGATAACCGATTTGACGCCAATCATAAAATAAAACGAACATCTCTTATCTGTGAGCTGAATCACAGAGCAGAAATGTTCGTTTTTGGTCATCAACGTTTCGTATGCAGCGACTTCAAGTTTGCTTCAATGGAAACACGTTGGTTCTCTAAGAATGGTGGAAGGGAAAGAGATTCGCCCAACGTCTCAAGGGGTTCATCCATAGCAAAGCCAGGACCATCGGTGGCTAGTTCAAAGAGAATGCCATTCGGCTCGCGGAAGTACAAAGAACGGAAGTAAAATCGTTCTACAAAGCCTGAGTTAGGTAATCCAGCTTGGTTAAGGATCTCAGCCCAAGCCAGCAGTTCTTCCTTGTCTTCAATACGGAAAGCAACGTGATGAACGCCGCCGCTGCCTTGACTTGTAACCGGCAGATCGCTGCGTGGCTCGACTTGCACTTCGGCCCCTGACCCACCTTCGCCTACTTGCAAGACAATGATATCTTCTTGTCCTTTAGTAAGTGCGGGAATGCGTTCTTTCTCAGTGAAGCCTAGTATGCGAAGTGCTTCCAATGTGAATTCCGGCTTCTGTACGGTCAGCAGCACTGGGCCTAGTCCGGTAATACCGTATGAGACAGGAACCGGGCTTTTTTCCCACGGCTTTCCGGCCTTAACACCTGTATTATTTTCATCGGAAACGATGGCTAGCTGCTGACCTTCCGGGTCCTCGAAAAAAATGACTTTGCGTCCCGCAAAATCCTCCACAGGGGAGTACTTTACACCATGTTCCTTGAATCGGTCTACCCAATATGAAAGCGCATCGTCATTCGCTACACGAAGGGATGTACCTGAAATACTGCCTACTCCTAAAACATTAGGCCCAACTCCCGGAAAATCAAAGAAGGTGAGTTCTGTTCCAGGATTCCCCTTTTCATCCCCATAAAATAAATGATATGCCGTTGTATCATCTTGATTGACTGTTTTCTTGACAAGCCGCATGCCAAGCACCTCGGTGTAGAACTGGAAATTCGCTGCTGCATCCCCTGTTATCGCGGTTACATGATGAATACCTTTGACGTTCAAATCTATCCGTCCTCTCTACAAATGCTCAGACCTCTGATCAAACACAACAAGTAGTCTAACCTTAACCTATTCGTAATATGAACTACGAAGTTCCCAGTATCTTCTTACCGCGCGGCTGCAAACCATTTGGATCCGGTTCTAACGTAACGCCAAAGGAGTCAATTTGGAAATCCTTCACCTTCACAGGGATACTGTATGTCAGCACACCAGTACCCTTCTCGTCTACACGGAGCGTCCCGCAATTGTATCGCTTCCCGCCTCGGTTATACCACACCTGGTAGGCCCAATCCCCTTTGGTTTCCTTGAGACCTTGCAGATTAATGACCACATTGTGGATATCGCCATTTTGCAGCACATAAGCTGTGCCAGAGGCAGTTGGCATTGTACTTTCAACGGATTTCAATTGGAACGTATGCACGATTTCCGCAGGTTGACTTAAAGAAGGGTTGGCTGAAAAGTTTTTTGGTTGTTGATTGTTCCACCATACACCTACAACGAGGCCTAAGATAATCGCAGCAGCTCCGCCATATACCCATTTATACGAACGTTTCTTCTTTTTCTTGATTGCCTTCAGTTGGGTCGGGATAATAGACTGCATAACCTGTTGCTTCAAATCCGAAGGGACTTCTACTTCCTCCATCTCAAAAGGAAGTGCCTGCCAGACCTCCTGCAGCTCGCTTAATTCTTCCCGGCATGTGACACAAGTTCGCAGATGCCGTTCGAAAGCAGCGCGTTCCCACTCCGTGCAATCACCTGTCAAATAATTGACAAGATAACTGCATTCCACAGTCTCCTGTTCTTTCATTACGTCATCCCTCCCTCAGTGATGTCAGATGCTTCCGAAGTATTTTCAAACCTTGATGCAAACGACTTTTTATCGTACCGAGCGGCTCATTCGTTTGAGTCGCAATTTCGCTTAGAGAATAGCCCTGCCAGTACATCATGTCGATCAATTGAATTTGGCTATCCGACAAATGCACATAAGCCTCTTGAATTTGCTCTCCAATCCACTTACGTGACATAACCGATTCTGGATCAGGATCGCTTGAAATGAGCGTATGTTCCCACTCTCTGGGCTCAAATTGGATCACTTGATCGAGTCTGCGCTTCTTGCGCAAGCAATCGATGGTGATATTACGGGTAACCGTGATCACCCAATTGACGAATGCACCTTTGCTTGCGTCAAAGCCCTTTTCTGTGGTCCAAAGACGTGTGAAAACAAGCTGGACAATTTCTCTGGCCGCTTGCTCTTCCTTCATGGATTTCAGCGCAAATGAATACACCAGCTTCGCATAGCGATCGTAAAGCTCTTCTAAGGCAGGATGGTGCTTAGCCATCACTAGCTTCATGAGCTCACCATCTGTTCGATTTCGCATAATTCGGTACACCCCGAGTCGAAATGAAGTTTATTATCTTTCTACCTTATCGCCAGCTAGACTTCTTGGCAATAGCTTTATAGAAAAATAGCGCCCCAACGTCGCTGAATCTGCCAGCATGTTGGAGCGCAATAAACCTACAGGGTCGACTAGGAAGTTATCTTGCTGTGGTTTGAGCTGGATCGAGGACGAACCAGACTTTTCCTACATTTTGTCCAGTCGTATCGCCAGGGTTGTGATCTTTGATCCAGTAGTAAAGCGGCCAGCCTTTATACGTGCTTTGTTTCGTGCCATCGTTTCGAGTAAGAGTACCGAAATCACTGCTAGTTAGATCCGTGGAAACCGTAAGGTTCGCATCATAGAAGATCGGCCAGTTAACCAAACATTGGCCTACACAAGAGTTAGGGTCCGCTTTATCTTTTGTGAACAAGTACAAAGCCATGCCGTTCTGATCCACCAAATACGTGCCAAGAGCGTCGGATTTACTTGTTTTTACAGATGTATTCGCCGCCTTGGTGCCACTGAATTTCGCAGGGTCAATCACGTACCAGACTTTACCAACATCCTGACCTAACGTGTCGCCCATTTTCTTATCATCTACCCAATAGTACAGAGGGAAACCTTTGTACGTTGTTTGCATTTTGCCATCTGCACGAATGAGAGTGCCGAAATCTGCTGAATTAACTTCTGTTGGAGGTGCAATATTCGGTGCGTAGAATAATGGCCATTTCTCCAAGCATTTGCCGGAGCAATTGCTGACGCCCTTCGTATCTTTATCATAGTAGTAAAGTGCCATGCCGTTTGCATCTGTCAAATAATTGCCTAGATCGGTTTTGGTACCTAGCGCCACCCCGCCGTTCGAGGGTTTAATAACGAACCAGACCTTACCAACGTTATCTCCTGTGGTATCTCCAGCTTTTTGATCTTTAACGAAGTAGTATAATGGCCAGCCCTTATAGGTGAGTTGTTCTTTGCCGTCAGCACGCACGAACACTTTGAAATCCGCTGCGCTAAACTCTGCAGGAACCGTGAAATTATTGCCGTTAAAGATCGGCCAGTTGGTCAAACATTGACCCACACAGGAATTAACATCTGCTGCATCCTTGGTAAAATAGTAAAGCGTCATTCCTTTGGAGTCCGTTAGATAACTACCCAACGTATCGCTTTGCTTCAAGCTGAGTTCTGCGTTCGCGAGCACTTCTAGCTTAGCCGCACTGATTTTACCTTTATCCGTCAAATCAGCACCTAGCGTTTTCGCAGTTCCTTTGATTGGCACCTTCAGAGCTTCGATGGTTGCTGTAGCGATATGTAAGTTTTTGAACTGCTTCACATTAGCAATTTTCGATAAGCCATTTTTACCGGCAAAAGTAAATACGTTCGCGTACTCGAAATCCGTGCCTTGTGTGTAGCCTAGCGATTCCAACAGAACCTTATAATACTGCTGCGCTGTAATTCCTGCGAGCGGTTCGAATTTATCATCGCCGGTTCCCTGCCAGCCTAAATCAGGATGTGCTTTCAAATAACCTAGGATCGCTTGGTTCTCTTTAGAAACGCCGCTAGCATCCTTAAAGCTAGTTGTTCCGGTGAAAGCTAACGCTTCGGCTTCCAATCCTTTTAATCTTAGGGACATCACCGCGGCTTGCAGCCTTATAGTTGGCTTGTTTAAGTATTCAGCCGTCAGCCCGTTGCCCTCTCCTTGGAGGATACCAATATCCCCTGCTATATCCGTTTCGGATTTGACCTTCAGAGGCTCAGCCGCAACAGCTGATAGAGCCGTCACTCCCGCCATAAGACCTAGTAATACTAGGGAAGATACTAATACTTTTTTAAAATTACCCATGCTCGAATACTCCTCCTTAAATTTTCTATCTAAGGTAACGATGCGGAGCTGCAAGCGGTTTTATCATTTGTGATAAGCTGGACAATTTTTATTTTTTAGCAACTATACGCTATGGTGAAAGCTCGAAAATCGGCTTCTCAACCTTCAAACGCCTACCTCACCATGATTCTCGCTGCGTTTAGGCGCGTTTACGGAGCTTATTTCAGTCACTCCTCAGCGAAAGCGCGTTTTCAGAGCTTATTCATAGTGACTCCTCAGCGAAAGCTCGTTTTCCGCGCTTTCGCACCTGCGCCGTACTTCCAGACTTAGCTGAAAGCGCGGAATTCGACTTCTCAACCTTCAAACCCAACCTCGCAACGGTTCTCGCTGCATTTAATCGCGGTTTCGGAACCTATTCCAGTCACTCCTCTGCGAAAGCTCTATTTCCGCGCTTATCCACTACGCCACACTTCCCACCTTTTGTTGAGAAGTCCGAAAAGGACTTCTCGAAGCAAAAATGATGCTTGTTAACCACAAATGTATGCTGAGAGAGCCGAAATCGACTTCTCATCGTCGGAAAAGTAACAAAGTGTTGCTAAGAAGTCTGAAAAGGACTCCTTGGAGCCAGAAGGATGCTTGTTAACCGACAAATGAATGCTGAGTGAGCCGAAATGGACTTCTCATCGTCGGAAAAGTAGCAAAGTGTTGCTGAGAAGTCCGAAAAGGACTTCTTGGAGCCAGAAGGATGCTTGTTAACCGACAAATGAATGCTGAGTGAGCCGAAATGGACTTCTCACCGTCGAAAAAGTACCAAGAGCCGAAAGCTCGAAAATCGACTTCTCAACCTTCAAGCGCCTACCTAACCATGATTCTCGCTGCGTTTAGGCTCTATTTCCGAGCCTATCTCAGTCACTCCTCGCGGAAAGCTCGATTTCCGCGCTTTCGCACCTACACCTCACGAGTGCTCGGCTTCCAAGCTGCTAGGTTTTTCTTTATACGTACAAAAAGCCACCCCAACGTCAAAGGACGAATGGGATGACTTTTTTATAAGGACGAATTGACGGTTAATCTTACATTTCTTATTGGAAAAACTTCACGCGGTCTTCAAGTGGTTGAAACTCTTTATCGCCCGGTGTAAAGGTCGGTTTACCGAATGGCATTTGGGCAAGCAGCTTCCACTCGCTTGGAAGGTTCCACGTTTGTGCAACTTCCTCGTTGATCAATGGATTGTAGTGCTGCAGCGATGCGCCAAGACCTTCTTGCTCCAGTGCCGTCCATACTACAAATTGCAGCATGCCTGAGGATTGGTTGGACCAGATCGGGAAATTATCAGCATAGGCAGCAAATTGCTTTTGCAGATTCTCTACTGTCGTTTCATCTTCAAAGAACAACACAGTTCCATACCCGCTTTTGAAACTATCGATACGTTCCTCTGTTGGCGCGAAGCTGTCAGCAGGTACGATCTTTCTGAGTGTTTCCTTTGTAATGTTCCACAATTTATCGGATTGCTCGCCGAATAATACAACAACTCTTGCGCTTTGTGAGTTAAAAGAGGACGGTGTATGTTTCACAGCCTCGTTCACAATTTCTTGGATGCGTTCATTCGAAACGACCACTTCTTTGCTCAGTCCATAGTACGTTCGTCTTTCTTTTACTGCTGCTAAAAATGAGTTACTCATATTTATCTCTCCTCCGCTTCTATCCTCTGATAGAATTAAGTTTTATATACAAATAAGAATTACCTTCTACTTCATATGTTACTTACTAAATGTTATTTACTTTTATTATTATCATACGAATCCACCTTTTTGTCAAGCATAATTTCATTACCTTTCAACAGGTCGTAGAAGTTTGAGATCCCTCCCCACGGGGAATAATCGGATATAAATCCATATCAGGAGGGACGAGTATACATGGCGGTAACAACCAAAGGAACGCTGCTTGTGGAAGGGCATGAGCTGACGATTACGAACCCAAACAAGCTTTTATGGCCTGAAGCGGGCATTACCAAGGCCGATTATCTCGCTAAATTAACCGAGTTGTCTCCTTTCCTGCTGCGCTATTGCCGTAATCGCCACTTAACAACCATTCGTTTCCCTAACGGGTATAATGAAAAGTCCTTTTATCAAAAAAACGCCCCCGATCCGGTACCTAACTTCGTGAAGCTGGCGCCGCTGGATGGCATCAATTACATCAATCTAGACTCGTTACCCACTCTGATTTGGCTGGGAAATTTGGCTTGCTTGGAGTTTCATCCTTCCTTCCACCGAATTGGCGAGACGCTGCCAGCAGAATGGGTGATCGATATCGATCCTTCGCTTGAGGAAGAGCCGCGTATTATGGAGGCTGCCCACATCATTGGAGAAGTGTTGGATTCCCTGCATATACAGTCGGTTCCCAAAACCTCAGGGGCTACAGGTGTTCAGATCTACATCCCCATTCAGCATGGCTACACATTTGAAGAGCTTCGCCGTATCGGTCATTTTATTGGTGCCTTTGTCGTGAAAAAATATCCTAATCTTTTTACCATCGAAAGGTTCAAGAAAAATCGCGGTGATAAAATCTACGTAGACTACCTACAGCACTGGTATGGAAAAACATTATCTGCTCCTTATACACCACGCGCCAAAAAGGACGCCTCCGTGTCCACCCCCCTGTTATGGAAAGAGGTTGAGCTGCGTCCAAGTATTCGTGATTTCAACTTACATACGGTGATGAACCGTTTGAGAATGTATGGCGACCTCATTGAGAAGGTTCCTCCACAAAATTTGAACGCCATCTTAGAGCGTCTTCAATAATTTTAGCAGTCTCTCACAGAACTACTCTCTTAGAACAAAGGGGATAATAATCGGGCAATGACTTCCTTCCCCTTCTCCATCCGGGATCTCATCTCAAATTGGGCTAATTTCAATTCATCACTGTCCTTCAAATCCATTAAAAAGTCAGTCTCTAGACGCTCAATGACATTCTTATTAAACATCACCGCATTCAATTCAAAGTTGCTGAAAAAGCTGCGCATATCCACGTTCGCCGTTCCTACTGTAGCCATTAAGTGGTCAATAATCATGACCTTGGCGTGCATGAAGCCTTTGCGATATAAATAGAACTGAACCCCCGCCTGCATCAGCTCCAGCAGATAGGACCGTGATGCGTACTGAACGATTCGGGAATCTGATTTGTAAGGGAGAATAATACGGACATCGACACCGCTGATAACCGCTGTTTTGAGTGCCATTGTGATACTGGGATCCGGAATAAAGTATGGCGTTGTCATGTAAATTCGTTTCTTAGCTGCTATAATACCTGCGAAAAACATCTCCTGAATAGCATCCCAGTGGGCATCAGGACCGCTTGAAATAACCTGGACCAACGAAGCTTCTGGTTCATTATGCTCAGGAAATAACGATTCTTCAGACAATCGCTCCCCGCTAACGAACATCCAGTCTGTTATAAAAGTCTGCTGCAAATAATACACCGAATCCCCGTGCAGCATGAGATGGGTGTCCCGCCAGAAACCAAGTTTTCGATCTTTCCCTAAGTACTCATCGGCAATATTAATACCGCCAACGAACCCCACCAAACCATCAACGACAATAATTTTCCGATGATTGCGATAGTTCATTCGTTTATCGAAGAAGGCAATGAGCGGCCGCAAAAAAGGATGCACGTCAACCCCAGCTTGCTTAAACTTATTTATGTAAGCCGTAGAAAGCGTATAGCTACCCACCCCGTCATAAATAACTCTGACCTTGACACCCTCCTTCGCCTTACGGATCAAAACTTCTTGAAATTTCACACCGGTTTCATCATGTCTGATGGTATAAAACTCAAAATGTATATGACTTTTCGCCTGTTCAATCGCCTTTATCATGGCCTCGTAAGTGACTTCCCCATTAGTCAACACTTCAACTCGATTCTTCGGAGTAATGGGTGAGCCCGGAATGTTATGGAGCAGTCCACCAAGTCGCGGCTCATCGAACAGCTGATAATTCCCCTCATTGCTTGCAATCGCAGCCGATTCCTTATACATCCATTGATGCTTAATTTCATCCATTTTACGGCGTCCTTTGCGCCGAACCATTTTCCTTTGGGTATATTCCTTAGCTAAGAAATAGTACATGATAAATCCGATGATTGGAAAAATAAACAAAACGAGCAGCCAGGCTACCGTTTTAGCTGGTCGTTTATATTCGCCGATCAGAATCGTTGCGGTCTGAAAGATGAATAGCAGCAGAAGTATCACAACCCACAACAAAAAGCTCCGCCTCCTCTACCAATTTCCCCGCAATTTCTTGTCCTGATAGCTTTTGCCAAGGGCTACTCAACTATACCCATCCTGCAGTTTGGGCTCGACCGAATAAAATTTTCCAACTTTCGTAATAAAATCCTTTCATTTCGAGAAAAATATGAAACGCATTCCTATAATCTTCATCCAGATTGCAGCAGGAGGGCCCCTCGCATGGTTAAAGCATCCAAACAATTGATGAAAAGTATCCTGCGTAAACGCCCATCAGACAGGCTGGGTGAGAATGATGAGCAATCTGAGCTTAGTGATTCGTTAGACTATCACTTCATCGAAGAGCTTAAGCAAACTAAAATATCTCTTCTTCTACATGAAAATCATGAATTTATTAAAGCCATGTTTCAGGAATGCTCTGATGTTGTCGTCCGTGAATTCGAGATAGAGCCGCACATTCCGGCATTGCTGCTCTTCGTTGATGGACTCACCAACACCCAACTGCTCAACGAAACGATGAAATCGTTAATGCTCCTGGGTGGCGGCGAAACATCAATCGACCGCATCGCGGGCACGATACTGCCGGTGTCTCAGACACAGATCTCCGATAATTACGGAGACCTGCTCGTTTCTGTTTTGGGCGGGGACACCGCCCTGCTCGTGGAAGGCAACGCGAAAGCCATTCTGCTTGGTATTCGCGGTACAGAGAAGCGCTCCGTTGGCGAGCCGGAGACGGAAACGGTCGTTCGCGGACCGAAAGAGGGGTTCGTGGAGAGCATTCGCACGAACACCTCTATGATCCGCCGCAAATTAAAGACGCCTCGATTGAAGATGAAATCCATGAGCGTCGGCAAAGAGAGCAATACCGCTCTTGTCATCTGCTATCTCGACGACTTGGCAATGCCCTCCCTTGTTGAGGAAGTGGTCAAGCGGATTGAGCAAATCAAGATTGATGCCATTATCGAATCGGGCATGATTGAAGAACTCATCCAAGATGATGCGTATTCGCCCTTTCCACAGATCCAATACACAGAACGACCAGACGTTATTGCCAGTGCTCTCCTGCAAGGACGAGTGGCCATCCTCGTTGATGGCACACCCTTTGCGCTAGTCGTTCCTTTCGTATTCATACAGGTTATGCAAGCGAGCGAGGATTATTATGAACGATTTCAAATCGGTACACTATTACGCTTGCTGCGTTACATCTTCTTGTTTCTGTCGCTGACGGCACCTGCTCTGTATGTCGCTATAACGACGTACCACCATGAACTACTACCGACCACACTGATGTTAAGTGTCGCAGCCGCCCGCGAAGCGATTCCGTTCCCTGCCGTTGTTGAGGCGTTCATCATGGAAATTACATTTGAAGCCTTACGAGAAGCAGGTATTCGATTGCCCAAAGCGGTCGGCTCCGCTGTCTCCATCTTGGGTGCGCTCGTTGTTGGACAAGCCGCCGTCCAAGCCGGCATCGTATCCGCACCGATTGTCATCGTCGTATCCATTACTGGGATTGCTTCATTCACCATCCCCCGTTATAACGGCGCTATCGCCATTCGGATGCTGCGTTTTCCTTTTCTAATCGTTGCCTCCGTATTCGGTTTCTACGGAATTATCTTTTGCTTGATGATTTTATTTGGACATATGGCGAATTTACGTTCCTTCGGAGTGCCTTATTTATCCCCACTAGGACCGTTATCCGCTGGAGACTTACAGGATTCGCTGATTCGCTCTCCTTCGTGGGCGATGGAGAAACGTCCTGCATTTATGGCGATTCAAGACACACAGCACATGGATCACAAGCTGCCTCAGCAAATCAAGGAGGACGGAGGCGTAGACGGAAGCAGAATTCAGCATGAGCATAAAGCGAGTGAGGAGGGCAAATCAAATGACTCATCGTAGGCGTCTTTTTGTGTTTGGGATGATGATCACCCTCGTGCTGACATTCCTGACAGGCTGTTGGGATCGTACCGAAACCAACGATATCGCCTTTGTGCTCACCTCCTCCATTGATCTGGAGGACGACGGCAAGTATCGCGTTACTTATATGTTACCCCTCCCCGGTTCCATGGGAGGCGCCAGCGGGGGTGGAGGCGGTACGAGTGGAGGTAAAAGTTACTATATCGATTCGGAGGTCGGAACAACGATACGCGACGCAACAAGCAAACTGCAGATGCGAATGTCGCGCAGACTGTTTCTGTCTCATCGGCGTACGATCGTCCTAGGTGAAAAGCTTGCCAAGGCAGGCATTGGCATCATGTTTGACGATGCGGCACGGACACCGGAGAGTCGGCTGACCTGCTTTCTCGTCGTGACGAAGGGCAGAGGCTACGACTTGCTGAATGCTGAGCCCAAGTTTGAACGTTTTCCCTCCGAAGTCATTCGCGAAATAACCAAATCGCGCCGCGCGATGGCGACATCCACGAAGGATATTGGCCTTTCGCTTAGCTTTAACAGTGATCCTATTTTGAGTTACCTCGAAGCCAAGGAAACCCAAGGAGCTAAGAAGCCCTCTCAAGAAATTCAGCTAGTTGGTTATGGTCAGTTCAAAGGAGACAGAATGGTTGGCATTTATAAGAACCAGGAGGCGAATGGACTCATGTGGATGAGAAACCGTGTTAGAGAACATCTTCTCACCTTTCCGCTCGAATCAGGCAAAGATATCTCCATTCTCGTTAAGGAAGGACATACCGAAATCAAACCTATACTGCAAGGGGACAAGGTCATCTTTCAACTTACTCTAGAGGCTAAAGGGGTCATTGGTGAAGATTTATCCGAACAAGATCTCAACAAGCCGGAGGCCATCCACAAGGTGGAGCGTAAATTCGCAGAGCAAGTGAAGAAATGCGTCCAAGCCGCCATTAAGCAAATGCAAAAGGAAGGGACCGATTCAGCGCAATTGGGTTTACTCGTTTGGCGGAGTCATCCAAATGTGTGGAACAACAATTTAAAACCTCAATGGCGAGACGTGTTTAAAGAAGCTGAATTCCGCATCAAGGTTGAAGCCTCCATCACCGAAACCGGTCTTATCAATCAGAATGTGATCAAGGATGGGAGCTAGCGATGAACAGCATATTTATACTGAGCTTTCTATTCATTATGATTGCCAGCCTTTTGATAGACCGTAAGGTACTTAAGCATCAGAAAGGCAGTGTAAAGGTAACGTATGGGCTAATTACCTTTGTCACATTCGTACTCTTTATTAGCAAATATTTACACGTACCGATTCCGATGCCTTCGCGCTTCTTTATCCACACGGTCTCCCCTTGGTTTAGTCATTTAATGGGCACTTGATTACAATTTAGCATCAATAACTCAATGATTCAGTGATCAGCCCTTGAAGCAATCGAAAAGGCGGTGTCTTTCTTGGATAAAAAACAAGTGATTAACCAGAGACAGCTGGCGTGGCTGGCCTCATCCGTCATCACAAGCGGAGGCATCTTTACGTTGCAAAATGTATTGATTCGAGTAAGTGAGATGGATGCGTGGTTCAGCTATATCCTATCTGTTTTCTATATATTTGTGATTGCAGCCTTCTTCGGATATTTAGTGAAGATGTTTCCCAAGCTGAACATTTTCGAAATATCCATACATGTGTTGGGACGCTGGGGCGGTACTGCCGTAAATCTGTTGATTTTATTCCACTTCTGGCAAATTCTCGTGCAGGATATGGCTTCCGCGTCGAAATACAATTCCACGTTGTTGCTGCACAACACACCCTTGGAAATCTTAGTTCTGATGCCCTGTTTGTATCTGATTTATTTTGGGAGAAGCAGCGTTGAAATTGTCGCTCGCGTCAATGACATGTTCTATCCTCTCTTCGTCATCGCGACTTTGTCGATGCCGCTCTTGCTGTCGAACGAATTCAACCTTCAGCTCGCTATGCCCGTTCTCACAATGCCGCTCAAACAATTGGCCTTCAGTAACCTGCTTGCCATCGGGAGCGCGGGTGATATTTTCATTCTCGGCGCCTTTCTGCACACGATGTACAACGCCAATCATATCCGTTCCGCGATCCGACACGGGTCCCTGCTCGGTATTTGCCTGTTCACGCTTCTCATTTTTTTGGTACTTACCGTTTTGGGACCCAAAATGCCAGCGAACTTCATATATCCCGCTTACAATTTGGTGCAAGTGATTCATGTGACGGATTTCCTCGATCGGCTAGACATCGTTCTCATGACCATCTGGTTACCCGTACTAGGTTGCAAAATGATCGCGATTTATTTGGCGATTCTCTTAGGCATTAGCTCAATCATCAAGGAGCGCAACTATCCCGTCATTAACAAGCAGGTTGCCCTCTTGGTGGGGCTTACGACTATTCTATCGTTCAAAAGTATCACTGAGGTGCTCGCCTTCGCGAATTTCAGCATGCCGCTCATCGTACTAGGATATCAGCCTTTCGTCATCGGTATCCTATTCGCTGCCGCGAAGATCAAGCAGCGGAAGCAATCTCATCCAATGGCTTCACCCAGCGACAGTGGGAATTCTAATAAAACTCCTCCCGAGCAGATGACCAAGACCAGTGTACGATTCTCCTACAAGCAATGGTTATGGCTGGGCAATATCCTGATCGTCTTCTCCACTGTCTGCATCGTCATCGGACTTGCCTTTGGCAAGTACAAGCCCATCATGAGCACGGCCTGCGCAATGTGTTTTGCTTGTTGTTTATTCCTTACGGTCCTGACAACTTATATGGAGGTGAACCTTTCGAAGCAATCAGAAGTAGGAAAATGATTTAGCGGGAAAAAACGCATAAAAAAAGCACCCGCATATAACAGGTGCTTGTGAGGATTAAACAGGAACTGACTGGCTTAACCGACTTTTGGCCACTTTCAAGTAGCCATACATATTTAGAAATTCGCTTTCATTCGCGAATCGTAATTTTAAGGACCCTGCGGCTTCTTGGATATAAGGTTTAAGGGCTGATGCGCCTCCACCAATCACATAAAAGCATTGAATATCGGGATATTTGCGCCAGCGCTTTTTGATCATCTCGATCATCCGCAAAGCCGCGCGGCGGAAATGCTGGTCTACGATCGGTCGAATATCGACCTGTCCTTCGCCAAGGAGTTGAATCGTAAATTCACGATTCTTCACTCGCTGAACCAGCTTCGCGCGGCTTGGGAACACGTAGCCGTATGCATCTTCGACATCGCGAATGACGGCATCCAGGTAGGTAGCGATGCCAATTTGTTCGCCATGGCTGAAGTGATTGTCAATGGCCATCCGTTTGATAACAGGGAAGTCCGTTGTCAGCGCGCCGATCTCGCAAACGCCGATGCAGCCGTTGTAAATTTCTTCATCCTTGACTTGCAAGCTGTCGTGCGTAGCCAAATGGAACATAGCTGCCGCCCCTTCAATGGAGACTGCAACCTTGCGAACCGATACTTTAATCTTGCGGTTTTGGAATTGTGGAGTGGATAGAAAAGTCACTTCATGCTCACCAAGCAGCCTCTGCTCGAATTGCTGATTGAACTTCGCAAACGCACGAACAGGCAAACCGGTTCCGAGCGTATATTCGACTTCGTCTACATTTCCGTAGCCAGCATTAAAGGCTTGGTTGCTTAGACCTTGATAAGCTAATGCAGTAAGCGCAACAATAAGGGATTGATCCGATATCGCCTTATTATCCGTGTCTTCAAGCTCCAGGTTATCTTCGTGTTCCAAAGCAAGTTGTCCGACGAAATAACGTTGATTTCTTTGAGAAAGGGATGGGCTGTAAATCATCACATCCAGCGCTTTCAATGGTGAGTCTTCTTCCTGCAAAATATGCCTTTCGTATCCTGGCGCAATGATATTCGGGATCACTAACGGTTCTCTAGAACCATCCAGCACCAGTTTAATACTATCGTTCCCTATATCGATACCTGCAAGCTTTATCATTAGTGGCTACACTCCATATCTACAACTTCCTGTATTTGTTAAGTACATTCGATTATATCCGACAGGATTCCTTCCTACTTTAGACTCATTTTATGTAGGACTAGTAGGTATAAGGAAGGTTTTTATCAGAATATGACGAATGAAGTACAGGAAACGCAATTTACCAAATTCAACCACGACAGGAGACAATTAAGCCTTTATGAAGCTCAACTGGAAACCAAAAAAACTGACGCTAGTCATCATTCCAGATGCCAATCAATCGGTCGTCAGGTTTCGTATTCCCCATCTATTCGCTTATATCGCCGCAGCATGCTTATCCGTGCTGCTGCTAATTTCTATAATCACTTATGTAATGCATGCAAGCACCTTGAAAAAGGCTAGTGCTCTACAGTCTAAGCTAACTGGAGCTAATCAGCAGTGGAGTGCTGCATTAAATTCCAAAGACAAGGCCATCGAACAATTACAGAATGAAGTTATTCAACTGTCTCAGCAAGCCGAACAAATGAAAACACAAGTTGAAGAGATGAAGAAATTCGAAAGTGATCTCAAATCGATTGCCGGGATCGACGCAAACACAACCGGCACAGCCGTTGCCAGCACGTCATCAAGCACACAGGATAAACCTGCGGATGCAGATGGAAAGCTCCCTACCCTAGACAGCGGCATTGGCGGAAGTCCTAATCCAGCTTCTCAGGAAGACATCATAAAGCTTGGTGAGCAGACGTTAGCTTCCTTCACGGCACTTAACAGCGAAGTGAAAGAGCTGCAAACCAACTTAACCGCAACGAAGCAAAAGGTTGCCGATAAGCAGCAATTGCTTCGCATTACCCCTACCCTGTGGCCGACTACCACCAAGGTCGTCACATCGACGTTTGGTTACCGTACAGACCCTTTTACGCATCGTCCAAGCTTTCATTCCGGCATTGATTTCGGTGCTCGTGAGAATGATCCTGTCTATGCAACCGCAGACGGCAAAGTCGTCAGCACCGGGAGTGATATGTTCCACGGCAACAATATCGTCATCGAGCATTCAAAGGGATTGCGCACTTGGTACATGCATTTAAATAAAATTTTAGTGAATAAGGGAGATTCCGTGGAAAAAGGTAGTTCTATAGGCCTAGTCGGATCCACGGGACGCAGTACTGGACCTCATCTGCACTATGAAGTACTCAAAAATGGGGAAAGCATCGATCCCAAACCTTATCTCAAAGCGAATCGAAAGGATGAATAACCACCATGTTTAAGAAAAAGAAAGACTTCATGAATCCGAATACAACAGATACTTTGATTGGAGAAGGTACAACCTTTGAAGGCCGCATCAAATCAGAAGCGAGCATTCGCATTGAAGGCGGCATTACAGGTGATATCGAATGCGCTGGGGATGTTATTATAGGGGAAAATGGCGTAGTAAAATCCAATATTTCTGCAAGAGACGTTGTACTCGCAGGAAGCGTACAGGGTAACATCATCACCAAGGGCAAGCTGACGATTACTTCTACAGGTTCCCTTCAAGGCAATATCAGCGCGGCTTCCTTTATCATTGAAGAAGGTGGACTATTCCAAGGAAACAGTAAAATGGACTCGAAAACATCAACAACTGCTCCTATCCAAAACGGTGAGCAAGACAATGGGAATAAACCTGCCTCATCCGCTAATGGAGCATTTAAGGGGAATACGGTGGCTATGTAAGGGTCTCGCCTAGGACTTAGGCTAGGCGCATGATATAATAGTTGGAAATTCATTTCTAACTGATGCAGGAGACAGGGCCTATGAGAGAACAGACGATACTTTTTGATCTTGATGATACGTTGGTGCATTGTAATAAATATTTTGACTTCGTGATTGACCAGTTTATCGATCTTATGCTTACTTGGTATTCTGGGCACGGACTTAACGCGCAGGACATCAAGCAGAAGCAGCTCCAAATCGATCTCGCTGGCATCCACATTCATGGCTTTATGCCGGATCGTTTTCCCAAATCATTTGTTGAGACATACCAATGGTTCGCCGCACAGTATAACCGTCCAACTAATGTAAAAGAAGAATCATGGTTGTTGCAATTAGGCCACACTGTTTATGAATATACAGCAGAGCCTTATCCGCTTATGAACGAAACACTCGATTATCTCCAGCAAGCCGGACACCGACTGTTTCTATATACAGGTGGCGATGCAACTATCCAAATGAAAAAAGTGAAGGATTTGAGCTTAGACACCTACTTTGATGATCGCATCTTTGTTACGGTGCATAAGACGAGAGAATACATGGAAACGATCATGAACGAACAGCGTTTTGATCGCAACCACACATGGATGATCGGCAACTCGATCAAGACGGACGTACTGCCTGCGCTGCATGCGGGTATCCATTCGATTCACATTCCTGTACAGCAGGACTGGGAGTACAACACAGGGACCATCGACATCACTCCTAAAGGGGCGTTCTATCAATTGAACTCCTTGCAGGAAGTTCCTGATACCATCCACGCGTATATTCAAAAATGAGAAAAGGACGATTCCAAAGGTTTCATAACCTCGGAGTCGTCCTTTTTTTGGTATCCATTAGTCTCTGGACCATACGATTATCAGGCGGCTACATCGCGTCTGCGGAATATTTCCCAAGAGAGCACAATAAACAATAAGAAGTAGAAGAGCAGCACGGTTATAGAGAAACCAAGCGTCATCCCTTCTGCCAGCGGCTGCCCCTCTAAGTACGGAGTGAGATCCGTGTTGGCGAATAAAAAATATTTGCCCCAGCTGTATCTCATCAACAATAGCGTAATAATTTGCCCTGCGAACATGATGAAAATGCTAAGACCAATGGCTAGTGAGGAGCTGCGAAATACGGTCGAGATCATAAAGGCCATCGTCACGATCATAACGAGTTCAATCAACTTTAGTCCATAGGTTGCAAACACGTACACCAGCATACTCCCTTCCTGAACTTGTCCTGCTGCATTTACAGTCAAGTGTGGAAGATTTAGACTCTGAAATCCGTAGAGGAACCCGTTCACAATGAGAGAAGTAATAAACATCACAATCAGCAGAGTAGCTGCGAAAAGCAGCGTTGTTAGATACTTAGACAAGAGAATTTTCGCTCGGCTGGCAGGACGAATGAGCAGCAGCTTAATTGTCCCCCATGTAAACTCACCAGCGACCATATCTCCGGCAATGATTACGGTAAATAATGTAACCATGATGATTAATCCTGCTGCGCTTAGGGTGCCACCCCATAAGGTGTTATCTGTCGGAGGGTAATTATGATCCAACATGTACTGCTGGAGTGCTATGTCCTCCTTCATCTGCTGTTTAAATTTGGCCGGCACATCCGGATTTTCCAGCTCTTTCTGATTGTGCTCAATCGATTCCGCTGCTCTGGTCTTCCAGTCATCATTTGTCTGATAGCCCGAATGTGAGAATAGTGCAGCTAATACGACAATGGCAATCAATAATCCACCTAGAATCCAAGTTCGCAACCTACGATAAATTTTCATATGTTCATTTCGAATGAGATTAAGCAATCGGATCACTTCCCGTCATCTCTAAAAATTGATCTTCCAGGGATTTGGTTGCCGCTCGGATGCCGTAGACCGCAATCCCTGCCTCTACGAACCTTTTGTTCCACGCTGCTATCTCTTGCTTATCGAGATTCATGATGATCTCATCCCCAGCCACTTCCACTTGTGCTCCGATTTCTGCTGCTAATGTCAACGCCTGATCCATCGACGCTACCTCAAAAGCCACCTGCTGCTTGCCATCCGCCTGACCAAACTCTTTAATCAGTCTGACGTCCACAAGCTTCCCGTTCTGAATAATGGCGACACGGTCGCACATCAACTCCATCTCCGCTAGTAAATGACTGGAAACGATAACTGAGATCCCATCCTCCCGGGTAAGCTTCCGTAAATGATCACGCAGCTCCCGAATACCTGCTGGATCCAGCCCATTAGTAGGCTCGTCCAGGATTAGCACAGACGGCTTGTGCAGCAATGCTTGAGCGATCCCAAGCCTTTGGCGCATACCGAGGGAGTACGTTTTGACCTTGTCATGAATTCTATTCTCCATACCGACAAGATCAATGACCTCTTGAATTCGGTCTTCCTCTATACCCGGGAACATTCTCGCGTAATGGACCAAATTATGATAACCACTCAGAAACTTATACATTTCCGGATTTTCCACAATTGCGCCAACATGACGAATCGCTTGCTCAAAATGGGTACGAATGGAATACCCGCCAATCCGTATATCCCCTTCCGTGATCGACATGAGTCCGACCATCATCCGAATGGTTGTCGTTTTGCCCGCTCCGTTCGGACCGAGAAACCCAAACACCTCGCCCCGCGGCACCTCAAAGCTTAATTTATCAATAATCGTCTTAGAACCGATTCGTTTCGTAATTTGATCGATTTTTACTATCGGCGTAATGGCATCTATTGTTGCCGTCATCCTTAACACTCCCCCTAATTTTTAACCAATATAACCCAATGCTACCCTACCTGAGCCGCTTTGCCTAGTAATCTTCCTAAGAATAGTCATAGAGAAATGTCACAAATCATCACCAAACCATATGACTGCGCTCACTATGGCTTTTTCCTTATTTTATGTACAATGATCTTATAAGATCTTGTGTAAAGGAGTCCTTTTATGATTCAAAGAAGACCTTGGCACGGTGTGGAGTGGTCCCTGTTTATCGTCTTGACTGGTTCTACGCTGCTTGGCTTACTTTATGCGCTTCTGCATATGCATGAGCATGAACTAACTGCCACCATCCAAACGATATTGGCCATCCTCCTGTCCTATGGTGTTCCATTTCTATTCTGGAGACCGAACTACATCAACTCAACTTTCTATCCAATTGCCGTGCTGCTGACAGGTATTCCTCTACAAATCTATCTTTCATGGATGCAGCAGGATGCGTACCTTACTATTAATTGCCCATTAATGGTCATTGGATTCCTCACCGACCGAAAAAATGCTTGGTGGACCGCTCCCATATTTATGGTGGCTATGCCTGTTGCCTATTTTTTCATCCTAAACAGTGGAATGGGTGTCGGCCAATTATTCAGCTTTATCTTAAATGCGGTACTGTTTTTCGCCATTGGTCTTAGTTTACAGCGGGTTGTGACGTCGAATGAGAAGACCGAAAAGCTTTTAGCCGAGAACCAACGTCAGTATCATTTAATCCATGAGCAAAATAACGCATTAGAGCAGTACGCCAACCAAATCGAACAGCTTACGCTGCTTGAGGAGCGCAACCGGATGGCACGTGAATTACACGATACAGTGGGTCATACGTTTACTTCCGTCATCATGGGGATGGACGCTGTGTCCTACCTGATCGAAACAGTGCCAGACAAAGCCAAAGAAAAGCTGGACGTCCTGCGTAGTGTAACCCGCAATGGACTTGAAGAAGTACGCCGCAGCATTCATCAGATGGTTCCCGAAGGCGATATGCTGCTCTCCCAACAATTGACGAGACTGGCCAACGAATTTGCCCTTCATACCGGGACCCAAATCCGATTCACCACCGTAGGTGACGAATTCGACATTCCGAAACAAACCAAACTTTCGCTCATTCGCTGTCTGCAGGAGTCACTAACCAATGCCAAACGACATGGCCGGGCTTCCACCGTAGAAGTTACACTCACTTACTCCGATGATTTAGTCGACATTCGCATTGAGGACGATGGCGTCGGTACCGAGCAGCTGAAAGTTGGCTTTGGTATCAACGCCATGCAGGAACGCATATTTGCGCTGCAGGGTACACTTCAGGTGAGTTCCACAATAGGTCAAGGTACTGTCGTCCATTGTTCCATTCCTGCCAAACGCTTGCCATCCTTCTAAATCCTTTCCCGTTGGAAGCACTGGGTGGTACAATGTGGATACAAACTTAAGCTGCGCTTACGATGCCAGTTTTTCTGGTGAAAAACTCAAGTAACGCTTTCGAAGCCAGTTTTTCTGGCGAAAAACTCTGAGGAGGACCAAGCATGAACACAACCCCGCTTAAACTTCTCCTGGTCGATGATCAGGATTTAATAAGAGAAAGCCTACACATCGTACTTGATATGGATCCGGATATTCATGTCGTCGGTTTGGCTGAGAATGGCCACATAGCTCTAAAGCAGTGCGAAGAACAGCAGCCTGACGTTGTACTCATGGACATTCATATGCCTGTCATGGATGGCGTCGAAGCGACTCGCCAAATCAAGGCCACATGGCCTCAGATTCGCGTCATCATTCTGACTACCTTCCAGGAAATCAGCTATGTCGTGGATGCCCTAGGAGCGGGTGCTGAAGGATATTTGCTCAAAGCCATTCATCCGAAGGATCTGGCGGCCGGTATCAAATGGGTGCACCAAGGCGGTACACTCATCCCGCAAGATATCGCCAGAATGCTCGTCCAGCAAGCGAGAGGCGCTTCAGACAGCACATCCCAGGGTGCCGGAGTCAAAGCTTCGGAAGAGCAGGTTCGGGCCGATGCTTATGGACTCAGTGAGCGCGAAGTGCAAGTACTGCACTGTATCGCCGATGGCCTCAATAACCGAGAAATTGCCGAAAAACTGTTCTTGTCCGAAGGCACCGTGAAGAACTATATTTCCAGCATATACTCGAAAATGGACGTCCGAGACCGCGTGCAAGCATCCAAGAAGGCTCATGAGGAAGGGATGCTATAGATATTCAGCCTCACTAAGAAACCGAAAGACCGCTCTTCGACTAGGAAGATGCGGTCTTTTGTCCTTTCAACTATCCGAAAAGCTTCTCCAGTAACGACTTTTTTCGTTTCCGAATCTTTTTGTAGCTTTTCACCCTGGAATAGGTCGGCTCCTCATCAACCGGTTCAGGCAGTTCAGCTGAATAGAGCGTCAATTGTTGGGATTCCTTATGCAAAACTTCGGCATCCATGTCTGTTGGCTGCTGCAGTACCAAGATCCCATTTGCCAACTGCTCATGGAGCTTATGTTCAATTTGATATTTAAATTGCCGCAGCAGTTGTTCTTGCTGTTTGTTTTGGAGTTCAAAATGCACATGAAGCTGCGTTTGAAGATCCGCTACCTGCTGGGAGAGGAGCACAACTGCTTTTTGCAGAGAATGAAGATGCTGTGTACCGATGGGTTCGTCCATTTCAAACTCCTGAAAGTCCTCTCCATTCTCAGCTAGCAGTGCATGCAGTTCCGCAGCCGTAATAAGATCATCTTTCTTCATGTGCTCCCCTCCAATCCGATCATACTAGGCTCCCGCAGTATCGCGCGCTTACCTGCTCCTTCTATTGTACATGATGTGTATGAATTGTTCACCTTTTGATTCTGAGAGTTAGGAGTAAATCAAACATGCAAATAGAATCCCCTCTTAAAAAGAAACAGCGAGTACTAGATAATTTCCTGATACCTTTCGTAAAATCACGTTCCTTTCCTTATTTGTGGCTTAGCCAACTCATATCCATGCTCGGCGGTTCTGTTACTACCGTTATTTTACCCATGGTTGTTTATTCCCTAACAGGTTCTACCACGATGATGGGCATCGTTATGGCTGCTTATATGCTCCCTTACGTAATCATGCTCCCTTTTTCCGGCTGGATCGTAGATCGCTATGATCGCGTTAAAATTATGATGCTCTCTGATATCGTTCGATTCATCACCATGTTAGCCATCGCGGTGCTTATTTTCACTGACACCTTATCCATCCATGTCTTATTCGGACTTGTAGGCATCTATGGCCTCATGGAAGGCCTTTTTCATCCTGCCTATTCAGCTGTACGGGCCACCGTATTCACACCCGAAATTCGTAATGCAGCTAACGCTCTGACACAGATGAGCAATCAAGCCGTCCGACTTATCGGACCTGTCTTAGGTGGACTACTGATTTCCTCCTTATCAGCGAGTTACGGCTTCGGATTAGATGCGCTGACCTATCTGCTTTCCTTTCTATGCCTGCTCTTTATGGTGAAAAAATCACTTTATACACCGACCATCAAACAAATTGCCGATCAACCCTCGACTTCGTGGAAGAGCGAATTTCTAGAAGGCATTACGATCCTCAGAGGTCATCCCTGGCTTTGGATAACGATCCTTGCCTTTTCGTTCATTAATATTAGTTATAGTGGAATTAGTGTCATTCTTGTCCCTTGGTTATTCAAAGTACATCTACAACTGGATCCATTGATGTATGGTATCGGGATTACTTGCTCCGGACTTGGGGCCATCGTTGCAGCACTCATTTTTGGCTCTAAAACGAAATGGCCTCATCGAGGTCTACTCGCTTACGGCTCTGTACTCCTTAGCGGTGTGGCATTGCTGCTCCTGCCTTTCACCTCTTCAGCTGTCATTCTAGCTTTACTGATGGCGGTAGAAGGTTTTGGACTTATGATCTTCGGTCTTATCTGGGAAACCAGCTTACAGGAGCTTGTACCGGCAGAAGCCTTCGGCCGTGTGGTCAGTTTGGATTTGTTAGGTTCATTCGCCCTGCTGCCCGTGAGTTATTTCCTTATCGGCTTAATTGCTGATGGGATTGGCGGGATTACGACTATAACGTTGTTCGCTTCGATTGGCATCGCCATTGTTGCTAGTGTGCTATGTGTGCCTGCTATTCGTCGGTTTCAGTGACGGGTTAGGGCATTGAGAGCATATGTTGGATAGATGAGATACTCCCATTATTACTGTTCGACAACAACTAAATCAGGGTCAAATAAAGGGGCTGTAGCTAGTTTACATGGAAAATTCCCCGTTATTTCTGATGTTTTCTCGCGGAATAGCGATTCCCCCTTAAATTAGAGGGAGGTTTTCCAGTTAGATGACCATTTAGATCAATTAACGCCAAATAACTGGAGGAATTCCTGTTAGATTTCGCTCCGTATCGAAACAAAATAGAGACTGCTCGCTAGGTTTTTAACCTTTCGAGTCAGCCTCTTTTCCACATCTTTATGGTAAATTCGATGATCCCATCAAATACCGATCAACTTCCCGAGCCGCTGCGCGACCTTCGTTGATCGCCCAAACCACGAGGCTTTGCCCACGACGCATGTCACCAGCAGCGAAAACACCGTCCACGCTCGTCGCAAACTTACCGTAGTCCGCTTTCGCGTTGGAGCGCTCATCTTTGACGACGCCAAGTTGATCCAGCACCGTGTTCTCCGGTCCAGTGAAGCCCATCGCGATCAGTACCAGCTGAGCTGGGTAAACTTTCTCGCTGCCCGGAACTTCCACAGGGACGAATTGGCCTTTCTCGTTCTTCTGCCACTCGATGAGTACTGTGTGCAGTTCTTTCAAGTTGCCAATCTCATCCCCCACGAATTTCTTCGTGTTGATTAAGTATTGGCGCGGATCGTCACCCTGCAGCGCAGCCGCTTCTTGTTGACCGTAGTCCACTTTGTGGACTTTTGGCCATTCCGGCCAAGGATTGTTCGCAGGACGTGTGTCCGGCGACTTCGGCATAATCTCAAATTGCGTAACACTCTTCGCTTTGTGACGCAAAGATGTGCCCACGCAGTCCGTACCCGTGTCGCCGCCGCCGATGACGATAACATCCTTACCTTCGGCGGAAATAAACGCGCCGTCGGCATGCTCGGAATCCAGCAAGCTCTTCGTGTTCTTGCTCAGGAATTCCATGGCTAAGTGGACGCCGCCTAGCTCACGACCCTCGATCGGAAGATCGCGGCCTTTCGTTGCCCCGCCGCACAGAACGATGGCATCGAACTCCTCTTGAAGCTTCTCAATCGGATAGTTCACACCGACATGAGCGCCTGTAACGAAAGTAATGCCTTCGGCTTCGAGGAGGTCCACACGACGCTGGACATACTTCTTATCCAGCTTCATGTTCGGAATACCGTACATGAGCAGTCCGCCCACGCGGTCTGCACGCTCGAACACGGTTACCCAGTGTCCGGCTTTGTTCAGCTGCGCTGCGGCTGCGAGTCCGGATGGACCCGAGCCTACGACAGCCACCTTCTTACCTGTGCGCACTTCTGGAGGCTCAGGTGTAATCCAGCCTTCATCGAAGCCTTTATCAATAATGGCTTTCTCGATGCTTTTGATCGTAACCGGTGTATCCTTCAAACCTACCGTACAAGACCCTTCACATGGCGCCGGACATACACGCCCAGTGAACTCAGGGAAGTTGTTCGTTTTATGCAGACGATCCAGAGCCTCTCTCCATTGACCGCGGTACACCAGATCATTCCATTCCGGAATGAGGTTATTAACCGGGCAACCAGCGGCCATGCCGCTGATCAACGCCCCTGTGTGACAGAAAGGAATCCCACAATCCATACATCTTGAACCTTGCGTTTGCAATTTATCTTCAGTCAGCGGCGTCGCAAACTCTTTCCAATGTCCAATTCGGACTAGGGGAGCAGCTTCAGATGCCACTTCTCGACGATGTTCTATAAAACCAGTTGGTTTACCCATTTACGTTTAGTCCCTCCTGAGAGTTTTCGCTAGAAAACTTACTTCGTAAGCATGTGCTGAGTTTTTCGCCAGAAAAACTGGCATCGGAAGCATCACATGTTTTTCTTAAGCAAAACGCACTTCGTCAGCATCTGATCTGATTCGTTAGTTTCCACCGACACGTGAAACGTCCCTCATATTCGCCTCGAAAGCAACCATGATCGCTTCTTGTTGGCTTAGTCCAGAGCGTTTCACCTTTTCGATGGCATCAAACATCCGTTTGTAGTCCTTCGGTATAACTTTCACGAACTTCCAAACGTACTCATCCCAGTGCTGAATAACTTGGTGG
Source organism: Paenibacillus phytorum (assembly GCF_013141715.1). Lineage (GTDB taxonomy): Bacteria > Bacillota > Bacilli > Paenibacillales > NBRC-103111 > Paenibacillus_E > Paenibacillus_E phytorum. The sequence goes on from NZ_WHOA01000237.1 coordinate 51,213, forward strand.
GCAACGCTGCTATCCGTAAATGTGGCATGATGCTGAATCATCGTTTTCAGTTCGTTCATTTCATACGTTTCTTCCAGCTGCTCTAGGTAAACCATTTCTTTGTTCACCTTACTTGAGAAGTCCCCCTTCTCATCCAGCACATAAGCGATACCGCCTGACATACCTGCTGCGAAGTTGCGTCCCGTAGAACCGAGAACAACAACACGGCCGCCCGTCATGTATTCACAACCATGGTCGCCTACACCTTCGACAACCGCTCGCACGCCGCTGTTTCTAACGCAGAAACGCTCGCCTGCAATACCACGGATGTAAGCATCCCCGTCGGTTGCGCCATAGAACGCGGTATTTCCAATAATCACGTTGTCTTCGGGAACAAAGTGCGATTGACTGGAAGGGAAGATTGCCAGCTTACCACCGGATAATCCTTTACCAACGTAGTCATTTGCATCGCCTTCCAGCGAAAGCGTGATCCCTTTCGGTACGAAAGCACCGAAGCTTTGTCCAGCAGACCCATTAAAGTGGAGGCGGATGGTATCGTGAGGTAAGCCGTCCACGCCGTGACGACGTGTAACTTCACTACCTACAATCGTTCCGACAACACGGTTAACGTTCGTAATTGGCAGGATGGCATGCACATGCTCCTTGCGTTCAATAGCAGGCTCACAAATAGCGAGCAGCTTCGTTACGTCCAATGAGCGATCCAAACCATGATCCTGCGCCATTTGGCAGAAACGGCCCACATCCTCGCCCATCTCTGGTTGGTGCAGAAGCGGCGATAAGTCGACGCCCTTAGCTTTCCAATGCTCGACAGCTTGCTTAGACTCAAGCACATCTGTACGGCCGACCATCTCTTCAATGGTGCGGAAGCCAAGTTCAGCCATCATCTCACGCACATCCTGCGCGATGAAGGTCATGAAATTCACCACATGCTGCGGGTCCCCGGCAAATTTCTTGCGAAGCTCCGGATTTTGCGTAGCAACCCCAACCGGACAGGTATCCAGATGGCACACGCGCATCATCACGCAGCCAATTGTAATGAGCGGAGTTGTAGCGAAGCCGAACTCCTCAGCCCCGAGCAGGGCAGCTACGACAACGTCGCGCCCCGTCATCAGCTTGCCGTCTGTCTCGACGACGATACGGCTGCGCAGGTTGTTGAGCACGAGCGTCTGATGCGTCTCCGCCAGACCGAGCTCCCACGGCAGTCCCGCGTGACGAATACTCGTCTGCGGCGACGCGCCTGTTCCTCCGTCGTAGCCGGAGATCAGGACAACGTCCGCTTTCCCTTTGGCTACGCCGGCAGCGATGGTGCCAACACCGACTTCGGATACCAGCTTCACGCTGATCCGTGCCCGCGGGTTGGCATTCTTGAGATCGTGGATCAGCTCAGCTAGATCCTCGATCGAATAAATATCGTGATGCGGCGGCGGCGAGATTAAGCCTACGCCTGGCGTAACGCCGCGAACCTCGGCCACCCATGGGTACACCTTGGTTCCCGGGAGCTGACCGCCCTCGCCGGGCTTCGCGCCCTGCGCCATCTTGATCTGAATCTCGTCAGCATTGACGAGATAGTGGCTTGTGACGCCGAAGCGGCCGGACGCCACCTGCTTGATTGCGCTGCGGCGAAGGTCGCCGTTCGCATCCGGCGTGAAGCGCTCAGGATGCTCGCCGCCCTCGCCGGTGTTGCTCTTGCCGCCGATGCGATTCATCGCAATCGCAATCGTTTCATGCGCTTCTTTACTGATGGAGCCGTAGGACATGGCTCCGGTCTTGAAGCGCTTGAAGATCGACTCGATCGGCTCCACTTCTTCGATCGGGATCGGTTGTCGGCCTTCCTTGAAGCTCAGAAGCCCGCGCAAAGCCATATATTTCTCATCCTCACGTTTGATGAGCTTCGAGAAATTCTTATACATCGCGTAGTTGTTCGTACGAACGGCTGATTGTAGGGCATGCACCGTTTCTGGTGTGTAGAGATGATCTTCTCCATCTCTGCGCCACTGCAAATCACCACCGGTGTCCAGCACCTTATCGCGTCCCTCTTGCTCAGAGAAAGCGCGGTTGTGGCGGATCAGAGCTTCCTTAGCCACAATATCGATGCCAATCCCGCCAACAGGTGTGTGTGTCCATGTGAAATATGAATCGATGAGCTCTTGGCTAAGTCCAATCGCTTCGAAAATTTGCGCCCCACGATAACTCTGGATCGTGGAGATGCCCATTTTCGCCAGGACTTTAACAACGCCTTTCGTCACTGCTTTAATGTAGTTATACGTCGCTTTTTCAATATCAACGCCAACAAGCTGTTTGCGCGCTATCATGTCGTCTAACGTTTCCAACGCGAGATATGGATTAATGGCCCCTGCGCCATAACCGAGCAGCAAAGCAAAATGGTGCACTTCACGCGGTTCGCCCGACTCTACAAGCAAGCTAACTTTGGTCCGTGTGCCTTGGCGAATCAAATGGTGATGGAGACCCGAAGTCGCAAGCAGCGCCGGAATCGGTGCCTTACGGCTATCCACACCGCGGTCAGAAAGAATGAATAGCGAAGCGCCTTCCACAATGGCTTGATCAGCTGCAGCATAAAGGGCTTGCATAGCACTTTCCAGACCCTCTGTGCCTTCAGCCGCCTCGAATAGCGTAGGCAAGGTAACTGTTTTGAAGCCATCGCGCTTGATATGACGGAGCTTAGCCAGTTCTTCATTGGAGAGGAATGGCGATTTCAAACGTATTTGTCGACAGCTCTCCGGTTCAGGGTTAATCAGGTTGCGCTCAGGACCGATTGTAGTGCCTTGAGCTGTAATAATTTCTTCGAAATTCGCATCGATCGGCGGGTTGGTAACCTGCGCAAACAATTGCTTAAAATAGTTATATAGGAGCTGCGGTCGATCGGAAAGCACGGCAAGCGGTGCATCCGTACCCATTGAACCAATGGGGTCTACACCCGTTTTGGCCATTGGCTCTAGAGTCTTACGCAGTTGTTCGAAGGTATAGCCAAATGCATGCTGACGCTGAAGTACCGTGTCATGGTCGGAACCGAGCACGATTGGCGCATCTTCCAAGTCTTCAAGGGAAACAAGGTGCTCGTTCAGCCAATCACGGTAAGGCTGTTCACCAGCGATGCGGCTTTTGATTTCCTCATCGGTCACGATGCGTCCTTCTATCGTATCAACAAGCAGCATACGACCCGGTCTGAGACGATCTTTGTACAAAATACGCTCGGGCTCAATATCCAAGACACCTACTTCAGAAGCCAGAACAATGAAATCATCGGTAGTTACATAGTAACGCGATGGACGCAAGCCATTACGGTCAAGGATTGCTCCAATTTGACTGCCATCTGTGAAAGCAATCGCTGCTGGACCATCCCACGGCTCCATAAGTGTACTGTGGTACTCGTAGAAAGCCTTCTTCTCATCATCCATCGTTTCGTGTTTGGACCAAGGTTCTGGCACCATCATCATCGCTGCATGCGGCAGCGAACGTCCAGAAAGCATGAGGAATTCTAAGGTATTATCAAACATTTGTGAATCGGAGCCATCGGTATCAATAACAGGAAGAATGCGTTTGAAATCTTCGCCGAATAATTCGGTTTCGCACATAGCCTGACGGGCATGCATCCAGTTCACATTGCCGCGCAGGGTATTAATTTCACCATTATGAATCAAATAGCGGTACGGATGTGCACGTTCCCAGCTCGGGAATGTGTTCGTACTAAAGCGGGAGTGAACGAGTGCGAGTGCGGAGTCTACTTTCTCATCTTGCAATTCAATGTAATAAGCGTCTACTTGCTCAGGCGTTAACATTCCTTTATATACAATCGTTCTGCTAGACAAGCTAGAATAGTAAAATTGCGATTCACTGTGAGATAATTTAATAGCGTTTTCAGACAGCTTACGAATCATATATAGCTTACGCTCAAAATCCAAGTTGCTCGAAACATCTTCACTTTGACCGATAAAGACTTGGCGCACAAACGGCTCTGCTGACTTGGCGGAATCTCCCAAAGAACTGTTGTCCGTTGGAACGGTTCTCCATCCGAGGAATTGCTGCCCTTCTTGTTTGACAATTCGCTCAATTATACTCTCACATGCTTGACGTGCCTCCAAATCCTGAGGTAAATAGACCATACCGACACCATAGCTGCCAGCAGCAGGGAGCTTTATATTCTCCACCACACAAGCGGACTGAAGATACGTATCCGGGATTTGCATCAATAAGCCTGCCCCGTCACCCGTATTCGTTTCACTGCCTTGACCACCGCGATGATCTAAATTACAAAGGACACGAAGCGCCTGCTTGACGATTTCATGTGATTTGACGCCCTTGATATTGGCAACAAAGCCAATACCGCACGCATCATGCTCAAACCCCGGATCGTACAATCCCTGTTTGGGAGGTAATCCAATTTTAGTCATGTTGTGAACCTTTCTTCCCTCGTTTTTGGTTGTACTCTTCGTCCTTGCCCGGACGATGGAGTCGTTTACCCTTGGACGCACGCGTTAAAGCGCTAAAAAGTGATGACACGCGAATGCCTATTCCACCTAAACCAAGCTAATTAATTAGATGAAATATTCTCAATATTTTTTATATTATATTAACACTTGATATCTTATAGTTCAATTCAAAAATAATTAATATGAAAAGGTTTTCATTTTAATAGATTCCAGCGTGAAAATCGCAATGCCTGCACACTCCCTTAACGTATAGTACGTCAATGAAAGCGGACGAATCTGAACCGGCTCGACCGTTGATGTAATCCCCAGACTTCTCGCCATCAGAGATGCCCGATAAGCATGGAAGCCATGCGTTACAATCACCGCTGTCCGATATCCTTTTTCCATCATAATCGCCTGACTGTTCTGTAAATTCTCCATAGTGCTTCGTGACTTCTCCTCTAAAAGGATAGCCCGCTCCGGTACTCCTTTCTCCATTAAATAACGTTTCATCGTTTCAGCTTCAGAGGGTTCACTGCCGCCTATCCCCCCACTGGCAATAATATTCGGAGCTAATCCGCTGCTGTAAGCCTCCACCGCAATATCCAATCGTTCACGTAAAGCCGGACTCGGCTTGCCATCCCATACCGCAGCGCCTAGAATAATGATACAATCACTAGGAGTTCCATGGGAATGTTTCCAAGTATAGTTAACTTTCCAACTCATGAAAGAAAAGTAAAACAGGATGATTAGGAACAAAGCGACGAGTATCCAAAGCCAAGTTTTGAGTTTCTTTTTCATAGGCCCATGATAGCAAACTTTCTATGTTTCATGCTATGATAGCTTATACCGCTGCAATGAACATACATCCAGATTCCACAGCCTAGGAGGAACTCTGTTTTGAGTATACAGCATACTTTTTCAACCGGAACGATCTGGGAGCCTCTTTATCAATGGCAAATGAAGGCCCATCCGATTGAAGTTGAGCTTTTCCGGTCGCAGCCGGTTCGCCGTCTGAAGTTTCTGCATCACTTCGGGGCATCTGCGCTTTTTTCACCGATGACACATTCCCGTTTTGAACATACCGTAGGCGTCTGGTCATTGATGGCTCACTTTTGCCCAGATGATCCTCATCTGCGTATTGCTGCGCTTTTACATGATATTGGACACTTGCCTTTCTCCCATGCGGTTGAGAGAACACTTGGGTACGATCATCATCAGCAGACTGAGCAATTAATTAAGCGCGGCGTCGTTGCTAATATTCTCATCAAGCACGGCATTTCGCCACCGTCGATTGTGGATATTTTGAATCAAGACAGCCCTCTTACGAATAAAACAACGCTGCTCGGGCTCGATCATCTTGATAGCTTTCTAAGAGATACTTATTATGCCGGACAACAAGTACGACCACCCTCTGAGATTGTCAAAGGGCTTCGCTTACGCGGTCATTATGTGGAAGCTGACGAAGATACGGCTGCTGCGCTCGTTCATGCGGTTGTCGAGGACCACCGACTCTTTCTGAACCCACAGTTCCTTGCGATGGATGCTCTGCTGGCTAAGGCCGCTGCTCATCACTGCGAGTCGAATCCCGGCATGAAGGAACGTATCCCTTCCCTTATGGATCACGAATTGATCCAGGAGCTTTTGCAGAGCAATAATGCGACTTCCAGGGAAATCATCCATGTACTGATGTACGAGCCCCAACGGATTCAAATCACTGGGGAGCCTGTTCCAGGCAGTATTGAAGTCAAAATTCGAAAACCATACAAGAAACAACCACTGATCGGCGATAAGCTCGCTTCAGAAGCAAGCTTTCAATCTGCTGTCAAACTGGCAGAGCTCGATAGCATGACAGCCACTTACTTTTTCACCATATAATACTTACATTTATTACATCCGCAGAGGGGAATGGCCCAGTTTGGCAAAATTGTATTTCCGTTATGGCACAATGAACAGTGGTAAATCAATCGAAGTTTTACGAGTCGCTCACAATTATGAAGAACAAGGAAAAAAAGTACTGCTCCTCACGTCCGTCGTAGATGATCGTTTTGGGGTTGGCAAAGTTGTCTCCAGAATCGGCATGCAAAAGGTCGCTACCGTGGTGGACAAGGACTTGGATATGATTGCACTCGCGAGCACAGAACGCCCAAACTGCATTTTGGTTGACGAAGCGCAGTTTTTGAATAAAGAGCAGGTTGCTCAATTAATTGAAATTGTGGACGAAATGGATATTCCCGTTATTGCTTATGGGCTCAGGGCTGATTTCATGGGGCAATTATTCGAAGGAAGCGATGCCTTATTAGCTGTTGCTGACACGATTGAGGAGATCAAAACCGTCTGCTGGTATTGCGACAAAAAAGCGATTATGAATATGCGCTGCAAAGACGGGGAGCCGATCTTCCACGGCGAACAGATTCAAATTGGCGGTAATGAAAGCTATGTACCTGTGTGTCGTAAATGTTATGCATCTAAGCGGAAGTCTTCACAAATTTAAAGGCTATACCTGCCTATAGGTCACAAAGATATGGTTTTATTAAGAAAGGTGAGTTCCTTGCGAAAAAAACGGATTTTGCTCTTATCCGAGGGCTTCGGGAAAGGTCATACGCAAGCGGCTCATGCGCTTTCAGTGGAGCTAAGACAAAGCTCATCTGAAATTATCACACGTGTGATCGAGCTTGGCGCTTTTTTGCATCCTACCTTGGCACCTTGGATCTTTTCGGCATACCGCCGCACGGTTACATCACAACCCAAACTCTATGGTATGCTTTACCGTAATCAATATGAAAAGTCGCCTAACCGCGTTGCAGCGCTTTTTCTGCATCGTATTTTCTACTCCCAAACGAAGGCAATCATCAAGCAGCTAAAACCAGATATCATCGTTTGCACACATCCTTTTCCGAGCATCATTGTCTCTCGTCTGAAAAGAGCTGGACTTGCTGTTCCACTCTTCACCGTCATCACCGATTATGACATACATGGCACGTGGATTGATCCAGCAGTGGACAAATATTTGGTTTCGACACCATTGGTGAGAGAACGCTTGATAGGCCGCGGCGTGCCGGAAACGCATGTCGAAGTCACGGGGATTCCTGTGCATCCTAATTTCCGGTTGGAACATAGCAAAGAGCAGATTCGCCAAGAATTTGGTCTAAAAGCAATGCCCACTGTTATGGTCATGGGCGGCGGTTGGGGAGTATTTAAAAAGGAAGAAAAGGAAGAACTGCTGACGTACTTGGCAAGTTGGAGCAAGGATATCCAGCTTCTAATCTGCCTGGGGACGAATGAAAAAGCACGTCAACAACTACTCGAGGAAGACGTGTTCCGGCAGCCTAACGTACATTTAATCGGTTATACAAGCGAGATTAACAAGCTGATGGACATCTCCGATCTGCTCATTACGAAGCCGGGCGGAATGACTTGTACAGAAGCGATGGCCAAAGGCATTCCAATGCTGTTCTACAGCCCAATTCCAGGTCAAGAAGAGAAGAACTGCGACTATTTTCAAGAACAGGGTTATGGCCAGAAAATTATTTCGTTAGAGATGATAGACCACTGGTTCAAATTACTGCTTGAACAGTATCCCGAGCTTGTGAAACGTAGAACAGACATCCGCAACCATCAAAAATATACGGCACAAGACTGCTCCACAGCCATCATGCAATACTTAAAGTTATCGGAGAAGCGCCCCTATATGCAGGCATCAACAACAACACCGCTCATACAATGGTATTAACCATGTATAGGGCGGTGTTTTATTATGGATCCCCTTCACCGATTCGGCAAGCAGTTCATCTTCGCTTATTTGCTTATCTGGTTCGTCGGCAGCCTCTGGATGATGGCTGTGCTGGGCAGCGGCTCAGTTCAGGGGAAACTCCTCGGTGTCGACGTATATTTGTATCACGAGTATGCGTGCTTTGGATTTGCGGGAGCTTTAGGCGGAGCGCTGTATGGACTGCGCATGTTTCATGAGCATTACCACGACCTCACCACACAGTGGGTGTACTGGTACCTGATGCGCCCGATACTATGCTTCGGATCAGCAATTATTACCATCGTCTTATTCCAGAGCGGCATTCTGCTGCTGCAAGTTGGGGACTCGATGGCCGCTCGTATCAGTGTGGCGTTTCTTACCGGATATGGGTATGGGAAATTCATGGAGAAGATTCGTGCATTGACGAATACGTTTTTTAATGGAAACGGGAATGGGAACAATACCGGAAACGGTAGTAATGGCGGTGATCAGCCGAAGGCTTAATAAGATGGTGCAAAAAGGCATGTTGCCGCCGCAGCATGTCTTTTTTTTGTTCAAAATAACCATTAGAGCTGATTCCAGCCAAATATATAATGAATTGGATTGGGTTATTTGGAGATTATAATTTTGTCACCTACTTGTAAAAAGGAGAACACTATGAGAATATTCCTGATTTTGTGTATTTGTCTATTTTTGATGCAACCTACTGCTAGTGCAACCCCTAAGAAAGATCGAGCTTATTATGAGACACGCGGAGAAATCGTTTGGGAAGTAAATACCGATGAAAAAGTCATTGCTCTAACGTTCGACGATGGTCCTCACCCTGAGTACACAGCTCAGATCCTGGAACTGCTAAAACAGTACGAAGCTAAGGCCACCTTTTTCGTTGTTGGTAATAAAGTAAAGCTTTATCCTGACGTTCTAAATCAAACCATACGCGAGGGCCATGAGATAGCTAATCATACATATAGCCACGCCTATTTAAGCAAAAAAAACAACATCAAAAAAGAAATTAATCAAACAGAGGAACTTATCTATGACACAACAGGAAAGCGGTGCCTATTGTTTCGCCCACCTGGTGGGTTTTATAACGAAAGGCTTGTAGCTACTGTCCGAGCAGAAGGGTATAAGATGATTATGTGGAGTTGGCAATTGGATACAAAGGATTGGAGTACACCAGGGGTCAACAAAATTGTAAATAGCGTATTAAAGAATGCGAAAAACGGAAATATTGTGTTATTTCATGACTATATTGAAGGTCCTACACAGACCATAGCAGCCTTGAAGATCATTTTGCCGGAATTAAAAAGCAGGGGATATCAGCTAGTTACCGTTTCTCAACTTCTAAACTATAACAAGGCTCTCCCGGCAAAAATTAATTAGACATTGAAAGGTCCTAACTAAATAGAGATTTGAAATGGAGTGCTTTTCGATGGCAATTTTTAAGCTGCGTTATTGTTTGATACTTTGTGCGCTGCCTGTTTTGTTCGGATTCACAGCATCCGCTGGCGACTCCGTCATGACCGAGATTATGAACGAAGCTCCCAAAAAGCGAATCTTACCTATTTCCGCCAGGATAGATCGTGTTGAGGGTGCTATCCCGGGTTACAATGGTCTGGAAGTCGATATTCAAAAGACATACGAAATGAACAAGAACAACCTTGGCAGCAGATCTATTCATTATGTTTATAAGGAAATACCAGCGGAGATTAATCTTAACCAGTTGGGAGCAGCCCCCATTTATCGCGGCAATCCTCAAAAACCGATGGTTTCTTTCATGATCAATGTTGCATGGGGAAATGAATATCTCCCTGTTATTCTCGATACACTGGACAAGCATCATGTGAAAACAACTTTCTTTCTTGACGGTTCTTGGCTAAAAAAAAATGTGACCACGGCCAAACAAATCCTGAACCGCGGTCATGAATTATCCAATCATGCTTATTCTCATAAAAACATGAGCCAATTAAGCAATAGCCAAGCTTACCAAGAAATCTCGAAAACCGAGAAACTGCTCATTCGAGAACTACAAGTAAAAAACCGATGGTTTGCTCCCCCGTCGGGTGATTTCGATAAAGAGACTGTAGAAGTTGCTCAAAGTATGAAGCTGAATACGGTGTTGTGGACTTTAGATACGGTTGATTGGAGAAACCCAAGCCCGCAATCCATTATTCATAAAATAAGCACAAAAGTGGACAAAGGTTTCTTAATACTCATGCATCCTACTCGATCAGCAAGTAAAGCCTTGGATGGCATGATTACTGCTGTAAAGAATAAAGGATTGCATGTAGGGACTGTAAGCGACGTATTGTCTACAAATCGGGTTCCAGTTGGTGAACAATACTTTGGGACCGAATGACGTGGAAGGTTTGGGGGAATTACAGAACGCGCTTAGCTTGGACAAAGCGCTCTTTCCAAGAGCCATTCAATTCAGATATCGTGACTCCAATGCCCGGGCGGAAGGTATGCAGCATAAGGCCGTTACCTAAGTACACCGCAACATGTCCGATACGTTCGATGCCGCTTTTATTTTTTCTTTTGGGCGTGGTGAAAAACACGAGATCACCTTCACGTAGTTGATCAATAGACACCTCTGTACCAAGCCGACTCTGCTGCCTTGAATCTCGCGGCAGCGACACCCCTTGACTGATAAAGATGTATCTCAAGAAGGAAGAACAGTCGAAAGAGTCGGTTTGGTCCGACTTCGCCCCGAATACGTAGGGGGTTCCAAGGAAGCCAAATCCTTTCACAATGAGATGGTCGGCTTTGCGTTTCCAACTTGGCTCCTTTTGATCCGAATGAGCGAGCTGTTCAAAATGCGCGACGACTTTAGCAGTTTCGGCAGCGGATATTTTTACATTCTTCGCATTTGGGACTGGATCATCTCCATCTTGACTCTGATCTTGTGTGAGAGCGCTCTCATTCTCCTTCACGGAAGGCTCGCTGCTATCAGGAGTTGTCGTTGGTTTCACTGAAGGTTCTTTATCGGTAGCGGCATCCTGTCCTGATAACTGAATAGGAGCAGCTGCTACCCATTTATTGGCGTGAGATTTCGAGAATGCAGCTGATAATTCCATGTTTTCAGGATTTTTCATGGTAAAACCGATTAGTACCAGAAAAGCAATGACTAGAGCGGCTATCGCATATTTTTTGGCAAGCATGTGTGGCCTCCTCTAGCTAAGCAAGTTTACCTATACCATTCTACGGCAGATGACAAGGTCAGGGGGTATAGTGGATGGGATTTCATGGGTGATTAACAGCAAAGAAGCCTTTCCGTCAGCAGTGCTCTGCTTCCAGAAAGGCTTCTTCGTCATTTCAGTGCATCAAACGTATGCACCTTGTTCCAACTGACACCACCGCTAGCCGTGGTGTACATCACGCTAGGCTGCTCATTGTCATTCGTGATGAGCCAGCCTTGATTTATGTCTGCCATAGCCAACAGCAGCTCACCATAGCCTGTGAACGACTCCTTGCCGTTCACCCATGTCTTGCCGCCGTCCTTGGTCCACCCAACGGAGTTCGGCTTGTCGCAGCTCGGGCACTGCCCGCCCATATAAGCTACGTCTGGGCTCACGACGTAAAGAGGTCCGGGCTTGCTGCCCGTGTTCTTCGGACCCGTGTTCTCACCCGCAGGGAAACCAGGGGCTGGTCCACCACCGGCGGTGCTGTTCGCCAGAACCGTCAGCCAGTTTTTCCCGCCGTCTTTCGTGTGAAACAACGAATACGAGGTTTGGGTCATCCCCGATTCCCCAATTAGCTCAACCCACGCATCGTTTACACCCGCAGAACGAATAACGACACCGGTTAGTGAGGCTGCTGTTTTACGCGACATAACATTAGTCCATGTCTTGCCGCCATCCTGTGTTCGCTGGACTTCAATAGTATCCTTGACTTGTCTAACCGCCCATCCATTATTTTTATCATGGAAATAGGCGTCCCCCTTCGTCCCCTCAGGTACTGGCAAAGAAGTCCACTTCACGCCTCCATCCACAGTGTGTGCATTCCCGCTAAATGCTTCCGTCTTCGTTACAAAATGAAGGAATGCCTGATTCGCTACTTTACCAACGGATGTCCAGTGCTGGCCTCCATCCTTCGTATTTAACAGTTTACCTTCATCCGAGGCAACTGCCCAAGCATCTTGATTATTCAGTGCAAACAACTGCTTAATGTCGCCTGTCCCCTCGTATTGAACCTTCCATTTTACACCGCCATCATCTGTCCGTGCGATCCAACCTTTGCCGCCGATCCAGCCGGATTTGGCATCAGCCAGCCTTACTGCTGTTACCCCGTTCATCGATACCTTCGATGGTGTTTCATTACCTTTATTGGGAACAGCTGTCGAACCTGGAGCTGGCGTCTCAGCCGCAGCTGTCGGTTGTGGCGTGATCGTTGCACTAGGTGTCGGTGAATTTGAAGCATTCACTGTTCCGCTTGTTGTTCCGGATGATTCACACCCTGTAAGTGCGAATACCGTTATTGCCAAAAGCGTAAATGTTTTTCTCAACATGATGATAACTCCCTTCACTTCTAATCGTTCATCGATCTACCTTATAGACGTAACTTTCCTCAGAAAAGTTGAGCCCGTAGACACATAGCTTTTTGGCAGATTTAGTATGTCCCATAGCGTATTGTGCTTATGATGGGAGCAAGAATTACCGAAATCACCTTTTTAGCAAAATAATAAATTAGGCATGACTCATCCCATTGACGAATACAATCGAATCAAGGAGGGGGACATTGTTACGGAAAGGAAGAGGATCGGTTGAAATTCATCTGGGGTAAAAAAGAACTCACCTTAATGATCATTCCGGGCGCCAACCACCGAACCGTAAGATTCAAGCTTCCGCACAGCAGTCTGTATATTGTGCCGAGCTTGATCCTGCTCGTGTTGATTGGATTTTTTGTCACGATTTACTTAATGAATATCTACTCCCATCAAACGAGAACCAGCATGCAGCAAACGTTCGATGGACAAGAGCGCCAACTGGTTAATCAAATTACACTTAAAAATAGCGAACTGGAACAGCTTCAAACCAATTTGATTGACTTATCCCAGCAAGCGAATGAATTTAAGGTGAAGTTAGAAGAAATTAAGAAACTTGATCATGTCATTCAGTTAATGAGCCAGACAGAAGGAACAAACCGGACAAGCAAAAAGATTTCTATGGAGAGTACAGAGACTCCGAGTGGAGTACGCTCTGACATCGGTGGCAGCGAGGTCCCTGTTACTTCGCAAGAAGTATCTTCTTTGGTCAGCAGCACCAAACAAGGACTTTTTTCGTTAGTTGGGGATATTAACGCCCTACTTGTGAATTTGAGCGAATCCGAAGCCAGGCTGGCAGAAGCCGAGCGTCTACGCAGCATTACACCGACACTTTGGCCAACGATGACCCACCTTATTACATCAGGTTTCGGCATACGAAGAGATCCTTTTACGCTTAAACCGACCATGCATGCCGGGCTTGACCTCGATGGCGAGATGAATGACCCCGTATATGCCACTGCTGCAGGTAAAGTCGTAGAAGCCAGCTTTGACAACGAACATGGGAATCATATTATTATCGATCATTCCCGAGGGATACAAACGGAGTACATGCATCTGAATAAAATCCTCGTCAAACGCGGAGAATCAGTAACGAAAGGTCAGAAGATCGGCCTACTCGGCTCCACAGGACGAAGCACGGGCTCCCATCTGCATTATGAAGTTCATAAGAACGGCGTCCAGATTGACCCCTCCCCTTATCTCATTACCAATAGAAAGGATGAACCCTAATGCTTGGAAGCTCAAAGACGAAGCGAATTGATGCGAAAACAACCGACACTTTGATCGGGGGCAGTACCATTTGTGAGGGTAAAATCATGTCCGAAGCCAGCCTTCGCATCGAAGGTCAGATGAATGGCGACATTGAGTGCGCAGGCGACATCACGATTGGTGAGAACGCTGTTGTGCAGTCCAACATCCAAGCACGCGATGTCATCGTTGCCGGCAAAGTGAAAGGCAATATTCACACCAAAGGCAAGCTCATCGTGACTAGCTCAGGCGTGCTTGTTGGCAATATCGATGTACGCTCCTTCATTATTCAGGAGGGCGGCATTTTTCAAGGAAGCAGTGCGATGAATCTTGCAGCTGTGAATGAAAAAGGCAGCGGAAGCGGAAAAGTCATCGATGCTAAAGCACATAAACAGCAGAAGAGTGAGCAGCAGGCTGCTTCTGGCGGGAATTAAAAAAAGGGGAGCCGCGTGTAGTGCGGTTCCCCTTTTTTTGTAAGTTCACGAATGGATTATTGCTGCACGCAATCCAGTTTCCTAGTTCAGTTCGAACTTTCCCTCAACGTTCGATTGCGTACAAATTGCGCGAGTAAACGGGCCCCGTAACCGGTCGCGCCTGCCGAATGCCAACCTTGAGCAGATGATACATCCTTTAAAGACGCCATATCGATATGGGCCCAACGCAGAGATGGCTGGACGAACTTACGCAAAAATAAAGCTGCCGTCGTAGCCCCTGCTTCTCCTACCCTGCTGATGTTGCATATATCCGCATAATCACTGTGCAGGTAAGCCTCATATTCATCGACAAGAGGAAGCTGCCACACTTTTTCGCTCACTTGCTTCCCTGCTTGCACGATCTCCGCTACAATCGTGTCCTCCCCCCAGATTCCAGCATACTTGGAACCTAGAGCGGCTCCGCAAGAATAGGTCAAGGTCGCAATATCAACGGCTTCCACTGCCCCAAGGCGCTGGGCATGAATCAAGGCGTCGGCTAGCACCAATCGGCCCTCGGAATCGGTATTGCCTACCTGAACCGATACGCCGTTCGGGTATTGCAGCAGCTCGCCAGGCAGCAATGCCTCCCCGTCTGGCATATTTTCGGCAGCAGCAATCAGCACAACGACGTTCGCCTTCACGTCCCCAGCAGCAAGAATATCAAGAGCGCCTATCACGGCTGCCGCCCCAGCCATATCCATTCGCATATCGCTGATATCGAAGTCCTTCTTCAGACTGATCCCGCCTGTATCAAAAGTAATGCCTTTGCCAATTAAGGCCGTAAGCGGCAATGTCTCATTCGTACAATAGCGCAGCTCCAGAAGCGCAGGAGGATACTTGCTTCCTTTGCCCACGGCGATCAAGCCGACCATACCTTGCTGCTCCAGACTCTCCCCTTCATAAACGACAGCCTCAACCTTGGATAGGGCAAAATGTTCTATCGTCTTCTCGATGAGGGTTTTCGGACGCAGCATGTTGGGGGGCTCATTCGCGAGATTACGGGCTAGAATCGCCCCCTCTGCATAGAGGCATCCCCATCGCACCGCTTCGTTCAACACTTCGAATTTTGCTTCAGTAAGAAACTGCAAGCTTACTTCCGAATGCTTGGTCTGTTTCGTCCGATATACCTCGAACGCATAGGTGCCAAGCTTCCAGCCCTCCACCCAAGCGGTTACTGCTTCCGCTTCGCTAATGACAAGCGAATGCTCACAGCGCTTCAACAGCTCGCCCAAGTTTATGTCTACTCGCTCTTTCTTGTGCTTATGAATCGCACGACCTGCATTCCCCGCTGCCTCGCGGATTCTTTCCGTATCCAGGCGCGAGGCCTCTCCACAACCAACCAGCAGCGCGTCACGTTCTCCAATACGACCATGAAGCCAAGTCAGCGCTCCCCGTTCTCCCATATGCGGCAGTAGTGAATAGGCTTGCAGCCATGAAGGAAGACGTGTCGCTCCCATCTCTTCGATGTCGTCCGAGCAGATGGGAACAATGAGAGTCTGGGCCGCATTTTCTCCACCAAACGTAAAGCTCATCTTAAGACACTTCCATCTTCTAGCCGCTGCCATGTATCAAAGGAATGTCTTCCTTCTTGCAGACGTATGACGCGAGCGCCTCGAGGTAAGTCTCCGTATGTGCTGCAGCCTGTCACTCTGCCAAAACATAACCGAATATCATGCAGCGTACCACAGTAATCATTGTCATGATCATGTCCGACAAAGGTTCCCATCACATCGCCCATTTCCACCATGGCAGCAAACAACCCGCTGTTGAGTTTGGGACAACATACCTCTTCGTGCTTGGTACCGCTCACTTTCCCCAGTTTCCATACATCGTCGTATTCAGGAAGCGGGATATGGAAAAACGCGAGCCCAGGCAATATAGCCCCGCTCCGTTCGCGGAGAGCAAGCGACTGCTGCTTATACCAATGCACCTGATCTGAGCCAATCCAAGCGTAACCGCCCACTGATTCTGGTGCCATCACGCCGGAATCGAGAAAATAAAGAACAGCAGCCGGATTCCCGGATTGCACGCTTTGGATCGTATGCATGTAATTGCCAACACCGCTGAGATCGAATGGTCCTGCTTGCGAGTAGCAAGTCTTATGCTCCAGTGCGATCGCCATCAGTTCCTCACGTGTCACATCCGCCTCTGCATCGTGATTACCGAATACGTGCGTCCAGGGTATGCCTGACTCAACTGCGGGAGCAATAGCTCTGCGAAAGGATGCTGAAGAGTCAGATACGCCATAGCTTGAAATCAGATCGCCCGTATACACGATGAGATCCGGCTTCTCCGCCGCTAGCACCGCACTGACTAAAGCGAGCGTCCTCAAATCCTCTTCATTGTCCTTGTCGCCTCCTATATGCAAGTCCGTGAGCTGTACAATAGTAAATGTCCCGTCCTCCCGGAACCTCAGATCGTCCGCCATTCATCCATGCCCCTTTCTAATCGCAGCTAAAAATATTGTGTAAGTTACTAAGAATGAATCTACAAACTCGATAGAATGATGTTGTATTCGCAACAGATGCACACGAAATGTTATACAAACGAGACTTTCGTGATGGCTGAAGGGCTACAGTGGTTACCAATGTTGTATTTTCTACAACATTGGTGCCACGATGCCTCATCTACCCTCGTAAAACTGCTGAACGACTCTAAAATCGGATTTTGGAGTTATGACTAGCATCATTCATAGCTAATCAAGCTGAATATAGGATAAGCATCGAATATCTCTTTTCCAAACTATTCAGCGACTAGTCGTTATACCACCTCAGAATGGTCAGATCCCTGTTCTTTATTTTGCCTAATAAAAGCTTCCAGCCCTTCCCGATCCGGGGTACCGGTGCTGCCGCCATAAGCTCCGACGGACATGGCTCCACAAACGTTGCCATATAACAGGCAAGTCTCGACATTTAACCCTGTTAAGAACCCATACATGTAACCGGCATTAAATGAATCTCCTGCTCCTGTCGTATCTAAGGCTTTGACGGAGAATCCGGGGCAAGACGTTTGCAAACCGTCTTTCATCGCTACGGCTCCTTGAGGTCCGAGCTTGATTACAACATGCTTACAGAAGCCCGACATATAACTTAAGCTGTCATCTATGTGTTCGAAGCCCGTATAGTGGTGCGCCTCGGTTTCGTTCATCAGAAAGACATCTACATAACGCATCAATTCAAACACCCCGGAATACCATTCTCCGGTATCATCCCAACCTACATCGCAAGATAGTGTGACTCCCATACCTTTCAACTTCTTCGCCATTGCGACGAATTCGTCATGGTTGCGTCGCCCTCTATAACCGGTCACGTGGACATGTCTGCCTAACGCTACTTGAGCTAAATCCAGGTCGCTTACTTGCATCTCAGCGTTTGATCCTGCATAGGTAATGAAAGAACGATCCTGCTCCGGATTAATCGCTATCGTTATGCCTGTACGACTCGTTTGGCTAGTCAGGATCAGACTGGTATCGATACCATATTGTCCAAACTGTTCCCGGATATAATGGCCGTAGCCATCATCTCCAAGAACACCGTTAAAGGCTACATGCAGCCCTAGCTTGGCTAACGAGATCGTGAATAGAGCCGCACCTCCGCCTACATGCATCAACATATCTTCAACAAAAATTTCTTGTCCAGGCAGAGGAATCTGATTACAGCCCACCACTACTAAATCAATATTGGCATCGCCGATGACAACCGCATCAAATTTGTTCATTCCGCACTTCCTCTCCCGCTCCGTTCTCTGTCCTATCTCTCAGTTTGATAGGCCCTGCAGCTGTCGCGCACGACAAGTTTATGTCCCAAGATCAAATCTTCCCTCGGACTGAATGTAGGATCTGAAATTAATTCAATCAGCGTATCCACCGTAATTTTCCCCATGTCCTGAATTGGCTGCTCCATGGAGGACAAGCGTGGACGAACGAGCTCCGTCAGTTGGCTTCCATCAAAGCCGATGATGGATATATCGTCCGGAACTTTTAGCTGATGGTCATGAATGCAGTTCATAGCTCCAACCGCCATATCATCACTTACTGCAAATAAAGCGGTAGGACGAGGCTCACAGGCAAGCAGTTCCTTCATCAGATTGTATCCGCTTTGCGTCTTATAGTCGCCGAACCGGATATAGTCATTCACAATCCTGACTCGCTGATCTTTGAGTGCATTGCGATAGCCTACATAACGGTTCTGTCCTGAGGTGATGTCTCTCATATCCCCACCAATAAAGGCAATTCGCTCATGTCCGAGCTCAATTAAATAACGGGTCGCATCATAAGCCGCCTCGTAGTCATCGATAATGACAGAAACGAACTTATGATCTAAAGGTCTTACACTTGAAAAGATGACTGGGATATCCAGTTTATTAATAAAACTGCGAATGTCATCGCTTAATTTCTCATGCATAATAATAATGCCGTCTACACGCATCTCTTTAAACACATTCAAGTATTTCAGCTCTTTATCCGTATCCTCGATTATGTTGCAGACAAGTAGGTTGTAATCATTCAAGCTCGCCGTTTCCTCGATACTGCTCAAAATAGTGGAATAGAAGCTGGATGTCAGATCGGGAACAATGACGCCAATCAGGTTCGTTTTCTTCCGTACCAAACTCCTCGCGATGTGGCTTGGCGCATAACCAAGCTCGTCAATCACGCGTTTCACTTTGGCCTTCAGATCGTCCTTCACGTATTTTTCTCCGTTTAACACTCTGGAAACTGTGGTTACGGATACTCCCGCTTTCTTGGCTACATCTTTAATTTTGGGCGCCATGATTATCATCCTTCCTTACTTGCAGCATGCACATTTTTCTCTGTTATTCGACAAAAATCGGCTGAGCGAACGCCCCGAATCCACCTTCCAAGTAGACAGCGATGCGGATATAACCTTCATCACCTTTGACCGTATACTTCACCTGTTTGATTCTTCCTGTTTCCTCATGAAGTATACGGCCCTCTTTACCGATCAATGTCACATATTTATACATTTTATCATATAATGGGCTCGACCGAAGATCATAAATAATTTGACCGTCTTCTACCCTAATTCCATCAAAGCCATAGCCTGTAGAAACATAAAAGCTGCCCTCCCGAATCGCGGTAAGAATAGCTCCATTCGTATTTTCTTCGGTGAGGACCATATTCCAGGCCCGTTTCTCCTGCCCGTAGACGTGTGAGTCATCATTTCCGAAGCCCCATACCCTGCGTCCTGCGGACAATAGGTAATCCCATTTATCAAAAGCGATGTCGTATTCCGGATTTCCATCCCCATTTACAACCTCAATACCATTGTACCGCTGCATGCTGAGCATATCTTCATGCCGCCAATAATGGGAGAAAAAACGGTTCGGATGAGCCAGTATAGATAGGCCGCCGTTCTCTACACATATATCAGAAAGTCTCTGATAATTAGCAATCGAAAATTCATTGGAGTAGCCGTCCATAAGAGATTTCGGAGGGTGGACAAGCAGCATGTGCGTTTGCGAACTGCTCACCTCAATGGCTTCAAATACAGTTCCAAGCGTGTGCTCACCCTCATGCTCGGTAATCAGATCATGATCGGATATGCCTAGAAAATCATAATCATGATACATGCGGTACACCGTCGAAAGCGGATGATGCCCGTCACTGTTTGTCGTATGATTATGAAAGCTGCCTCGCAGCCAGATGCCTTGTTTGTCATAGGGATTTGTTATTGAAGTCACTTACAACCTCTCCTCTTGGGCGTTTATTCTTTGACCGAACCAATCATCGCACCCTTGGCAAAATACTTCTGAATAAAGGGGTAGGCAGCAATAATCGGTGCCACAACCACGATGATCGTCGCCATCTTCAGGGAATCTCCGGTAAGCTGCATGCGTTCAAGCATTTGATATTGCGTCGTACCGGCGGCCTGCATCAGGGATTCCCGAATCGCATCCTGTTTGGTTAACATCTCCTGCAGCAGGGTAGATAAAGGTCTAAGCGAAGCGGTTCGGACAAAAAATGCACCTGTGAACCAATCATTCCAATGAGTCACGGCTGTAAACAATGAGATCGTTGCCAGCACAGGCTTGCTGAGCGGCATGATAATCCGCATAAAAATACCAAAGTCGCTGCAGCCATCCAGCTTTGCTGATTCCTCTAGACTGATGCTAATTTGCAGGAAAAACGTCCTCATGATGATCAAATTCCACGCACTGTATAGTCCCGGAAGGACATAGACCCAGATCGTATTGGTCAAATGCAGACTTTTGAGCAGCATATAATAAGGAATAATGCCGCCAGAAAACAACATCGTAAAAAAGATCATAAGCGTAAAAAATCGTACGCCCGGCATCGTCTTGCTTTTTAGCGTATAAGCAGCCATAGCTGCTAAAAACACGCCTGCGATGGTGCCTAGAGCCGTACGAAATATGGATATGGCAAATGCCTTGCCGATATTAGCCGATGTAAACACTTCACGATAATTTTCAAGCGTCCAAACGCGAGGCCAGAAATAGATTCCTCCTCTTTCCGCATCCTTACCTGCGTTAAAGGAAAGTGCCAGTATATTTAGAAAAGGCAATATGATGGACAGGCACAGGAGAATAATGAGTGCATAATTAACGAACTTGAATATTTTTTCACCTGCTGAGAGCTTATAAAATTCATTTCCCACGTTAATCTCTCCCCGTACTAAGAAGTGCGCTCCCGCCATGATCTGGGGGAAGCGCCCGCTTCCCTACTCATCCATTCATTATTTGAGAATAACCTTTGTTTTAGGATCACTATCCTTCTTCATAAGCAATTCTTCGAATTTGTCCAAGCCAGCTGCCTGCAATTGCTTCTTCGATGCATCTAGAATTTTTTGCGCTTCATCCATGCTTTTGGCATAGAACGCGCGAATGACGCTTTCATTGTAGTTCGTTAAGGCTGTTTTTAATTCATTGCCTGTCGCTAGCTCGTTAATAAATGAAAGCGGACGATAGCCGTCGTTAATGATTGCGTTTTTCTTCTTCTCGTCATAGCCCCAGTACTCGGCTATTTTCAGAGGTGTCGCATTGGCTTCCGGTGAAACCGCATCGCCATACATCATTTCGCCGAAATCACCCAGCCTGTTGATATCCGTACTGCCGAGGTAGCCTCCCCAGCTATTCCCTACTCCCTCAAAGCCAAGCTCCATAGCCGCTTTCGGATCTTTGTTCCGTAGCTCCAATACTTCTTTTTTGACCAACGGATTGCCTTTGGCATCCAGCGTAAAGTCTCTTCCCTCTAAACCGTACTGCCAGAGCAGCTTGCCTTCACGACTGGCCAGGAAATCAGCCAATTTGACGATATCCTGCGGATTTTTCGTTGTTTTCGGAATCGACCAGGCCAAGGACCCGCTCTTATAGTCAACGGACATCTGGTAGCTTCCATCCACAGAATTAATAGGTCCAAGCGGAAGATAGCTCATATCTTTATTGAAGTCCAAATAGCTATGCATATCGCCGATAATGCCAAATGAACCGTTAATAGCTCCTTCAGTCGCTTTGTTTTCCTGCATCGCGTAATAATCAGGAGCCATTAGTTTATCCTTCAAAAGCTTCTGAACGAACTCAATACGCTTCATCGGATATTCCGTCTTGCTTTCGTGAACAATTTTACCTTCCTTGTTCTTTTCGAAGTGTTGGTCAGTCGCTCCCCAGGTCATATCATTGAACAGGGGTCCATTCTCGTGATTGCTATTGCCCCAATATCTAGGTCCAAGAGGGGTAATCACTTTTCCGTTTTTATCTTTGAAATTGCCATCTTTGATCTTCTGGGCCAATTCATACACTTGATCCGTTGTTTTAATCGTTCGAGGATCAACCTTCAGCGCTTCGGCAATATCTTTGCGTATAAAAGGACCTCCGACATACTTGCGTTCTTCGTAGCCGCCCTCTCTTTGAATGTTCATATGGACAAAGTAACTGGAGCCGTTAAATTCCGGACGGAACATGACACCATTCTTCGTATCAATCGGCAAATATTTATCATCCAAATATTTGCTGTATATCTTTGTACCTTTGATAAGAGGAGTCAGGTCAGTGAACATGTTTTCTTTGGCAGCTTTCAGAATGACTGGCATTTCTTGACGACCGCTGTTATTCAGATAATAAACGATGAAATCCGGTAAATCATTGGAAGCCAGCCCTGCAATCAGACCGTCAATCGCATGCTGCGAGTTTACACCATCCATTTGTAAAGTAATCCCTGTCATTTCTTTCAGCTTCTTGGCAATCTCCGGATTGATGTCTTTCGTTATATCATCGCTGTCAATAAACAGAAGCCCCTTGATGGTTCGGTCTGCAATCCAAGTTGCGGGCTTGCCGCTGCTGGCTGTGGTTGACGGTGTTGAGCTCGCATTGTCCCCTCCACCTGCTGGTTGACTGGAACTTTCACAACCGGCAAGCAGCAAACTTGCTGCCAAAGGCATAGTAACCCATTTGACCCATCTTTTGCTCATACAATACTCCCCTTATCTTTCAATTTTTATGAACAACACCCGAAGGCGTCCTTCAACAGTTGAAAAGCGGAAATCATGGTAACGTTACCATACTGATTCGTCAAAAAACTTTTTGGAGGCTCGATTAGCAGTTACAACAAGAATCAGTCCAATAACACCCTGCATTAAACCAACAGCAGTCGCATAGCCGTATTGTCCATTTTGAAGGCCTACACGAATGATATAGGTGTCAAGAATATCGGCTAACTCCATATTCCCGGGTGTTCTCATGAGATAAATTTGATCAAATCCCGCCTGCAGAATGCTGCCCAGCGACAAAATAAACAGGATCGAAATCGTTAACCGTATGCCCGGCAAGGTAACGTGCCAGATTTCATGCCATTTATTAGCGCCATCAATCTTAGCGGCTTCATGCAGCTCAGGATTAATACTAGCAATAGCGGCCAAATATATGATGGAATCCCATCCGATGCTTTGCCAAATATGGCTTCCAAACATGAGTGGATAAAAGTACTTGCTCTCCATCATGAAAAAAGTGCTTCCATCTCCGCCGAAGAATCGGATCGCCTCGTTCAACAGCCCCGTTTCGGGAGCAAGCACCCGCTGCATAAGGCCAATGACGATAACCCAGGAAAGAAAATGCGGCAAATAGGATATGCTTTGTGTGATCCCGCGAAATCTTCGGCTTCTAACCTCATTGAACATCAGCGCAAGCAGAATCGGAAAAGGCAGCCCCAAAAATACTTTGATACTGCTGATAATCAATGTGTTTGTAATCAGCTTCCCGCTTTGATAGTCGTTAAAAAAGGCTTTGAAATACGTCAACCCC
Source organism: Paenibacillus phytorum (assembly GCF_013141715.1). Taxonomy (GTDB): domain Bacteria; phylum Bacillota; class Bacilli; order Paenibacillales; family NBRC-103111; genus Paenibacillus_E; species Paenibacillus_E phytorum. The sequence goes on from NZ_WHOA01000237.1 coordinate 74,928, forward strand.
ACCCAAGGACTACCAAGGATTCCCTTGTTAAACTGGTAATCCTTAAAGGCTAGCATGAGTCCACCCATCGGGATATACGAAAAAATAACGAAAAATACAATACAGGGAAGGAGCATGAGATATAATTGTTTGTGCTGTAGTATTCTTTTCCCCAGACTAGCATTTTTCTTCTTCACCGCAGCGCCAACTCTAGCTTGCGGCAGATTCGTTTCCATGTTATGACCACCTTCCTATGGGTTTCTGTAAATCTTTCTGGTACCGATTCCATAATCCACATGAATAAAGAAAATTCTGTTGAAAAATCGTCTGGTAAGCGTTTTCTGAAATCGCTACCATATACATCTGCCTTTAGTATAAATCCATAATCTTCATTTGACAATACAAAATTTCATTTAATATTCTTAATTTTCTGTAAATGACAGCAGGATCATCGTGCAGCGAAAAACAAAAAAAGCGAAAAACGCGCTTTCAGCGGGAGTTCCACGAGCCGAAGCTCGTCGACAGTGCCTGAGAGGTCGAAAATCGACTTCTCAGCTGACCGTCCTACACGTCCGTACTGCATAAGCGCGGAAAACGCGCTTATTCGTGCTGCGCGTAAAGAAAAGAAGAGCCTGATTCATCCGCACTAGGATGAATCAGGCTCTTCTTTTCTTTTCCCATTCTTTACTTCTTCGAGCATCGACAAATCGACGAATTTGCTAAGGTTGAGCTCCTCTTTGTTAATGCCCTTAATATAGTGAGCATCGATGGACACCTTCGCCATCTCCTCCATCACCTTGACGTCAACGTCGGTGGTGAGCTTCAAACGGCTCAGCGAGGCTTTGATCAAGCCTTTGTCCATCCCTTTACCGCTGTATTGTTTCAGCTGGTTGTTGATGAGATCATAGGCTTGCTCCGGACTGTTCTGGATGAACGCGATGCCATCCCTATTCGCCTTGATCGCGCCTTTCACCATATCCCGGTGCCGCGCAATGAAGTTGTCGCTCGCGACCATGATGACCGTCGGATAATCGCCGTTGTTCGGCGGGATCGCCTTCCAGTCGACGACGACTTTGCCAAGTCCGGCTTTCTCGATCTGTGTCCCCCATGGCTCGGGGACGAGCGCCGCATCGATCTCCTTCTGGCGGAAGGAGATCAGCGCATCCGACGGGGATCGCACGATGAGGTGCGCACTCTCGGCACCTCTGCCCAAGCTTACACCTTCTTGCTGCAGCAGCATGCGCAGCGAGATTTCGTTCGTGTTTCCTTTGGACGGGATCGCGATCGTTTTATCTACTAAATCTTTAACGGTATTAATTTCCGAGCCATTACGCGCAACTAGTACAGCGCCGCCGTTATTTGAACCGGAGACGACCCGATAGTTCTCACTTTTCAAAAAGAAGGTTGTCGCAGGTCCAGGACCAACGAATCCGATATCGATATCCCCTGTCGCCATAGCGATAGATAGATCAGAGCCGTTATCGAAGGCTGTAACCTCAATCTTAACTTCGCTGCCCCATTCCCGGGCGAAATAACCTTTTTCCAGCGCGATGTAGGCTGCGGCATGTGTAACATTTTTGAATACGCCGACTCGTACCACTTGAGCTTTGCCTGTAGGAGTCAGCTTCTCACCACAAGCACTCAACATCGCAACCACGACTAGAAGCAGCATCAGCAGCCATGTACGTTTTCTCATCCGACCCGCCCCCTACTCAAGACTTCGAGCCCGCGAGGCCGTATCGCTCTAGTACTTTATCTTCGAGTTTCTTAAAGCAGAAGTGATCAGATACCGTGCCCAGTACCGCGATAATAATGACAATACACAGCATCAGTGATGTATCGCCCAGATTTCTTCCGTCCTGCAATAGTTGGCCTAGCCCAGCCCCTTTGGCAATAAGCTCGCCAGCAACAAGCGCGCGCCATGCGAAAGCCCAAGCCGTACGAACACCATTGATCAGATGCGGGAAAGCGGCAGGAATCATAACTTGCACGAATAAATTAAACCCATTGCCCGTCCCCATCGTCTGCGCGGCGCGCAAATAAATCGGGGGGATGTTTTTGATCCCCGTACGGCTGGCCAATGCCATCGTCCAGGTTGCTCCGAGTGTCGTAATGAAAATAACAGAAGATTCGTTAAGACCGAACCATATAATTGCAAAAGGCAGCCAAGCAATACTCGGAATGGTCTGCAAAGAAACAACCAGAAATCCAAGTGTATCATCCAGCATTCTGTAACGTGCGAATAGGAACCCAAGTGTTGTACCGATCAGCAAAGACAAAGCAAAGGAAACCAATAACCTCGCCATACTCGCAAATGTCGCTTGGAGCAGTTCTCCATGCACCAATCCATCATAGAAGGCTTGTAAGGTTTGGGTGGGCGAAGGGAACTTCCATCCCCATCCGAATAATCTAAATCCCGCCTCCCAAGCTATCAGAAGCAGTACCAGAAAAATCGTTCTTCTTGATGCTGTACTCATCGCCAGTCTCCTCCCTTACCACTTTCTCCAGCTCGTCTGCCAGCGCGTCCATGATCGAATTCTCCACATGATGGAGGACGGTGTCTGCGCTTTCCCGAGGTCTCGCCGCTTTCACGGCGAATTCCTTCTTAATAGTTCCAGGACGCGTGGACATCACGAATACACGATCCGAGAGGATCACGGCTTCACGAATGTTATGGGTAATGAAGAGGATCGTTTTGCGCGTACGCATCCAGATTTCTTCCAGTTCTTTATGCAAAATAAGGCGTGTTTGCTCATCCAAAGCGGCGAACGGCTCGTCCATCAGCAAAATCTCTGGGTCCATGGCAAGCGCCCGGGCAATTGCGGCCCGCTGCTTCATCCCGCCCGAAAGCTCATGCGGATAACGATCCGTAAAACGGCTAAGATGCACAGCTTTGATCTGTTCCATCGCCAGCTCGTAACGCTCTTTTTTACCAATACCCTTCTGCTTGAGACCGAAGGCTACATTGTCCAGCACTGTCAACCACGGGAATAGACCATGCTCTTGGAACACGACGACACGGTCCGCTCCAGCGCCGGTCACCTTTTTCCCATTCACCTGAATAATACCATCGCTCTGCGTATCGAAGCCTGCGACCAAATTCAGCACGGTCGATTTCCCGCATCCGGACGGGCCCAGCAAGGAGACGAACTCCCCTTTTTCAATTGTTAAAGTGATATTATCCAGCGCCTGATAGCTGCCGCCTAATCGCTGAACAAACGTCTTACTGACTCCCCTAATCTCGATCAAAATGCCTACCTCCACTCGGGCATGTCCCGTCGTTTTTCACCTAAAACAGCATTTTTAACCCTGCCAAGCCAAGTCCGATAATAAATCCGCATATCGCACCGTTGACACGAATCCACTGCAAATCATTGCCGAGCTTATCTTCCATCAACTGGGTCAGCTTTTCGTTCGTCAGCTTATCCAGATTTTCTTTGACGAGCAGACCGATTTTGCTGTGATTTTGCTCCAAATAAGCAGCGATTTGCTCTTGAATCCAGCTCTCGCCGCGCTGCAGCATATCCTCGTTTTCTTTCACTGAAACCAACATTTTACGAACCACCGGAACCACATGCTGAGGCACAAAATCGGGCTGATCCACGAAATCCTCTGCCTTCGCCTTCAACCTCTCTAACAGCCCCGATAATTTCTCATCGAGATCAAATAGGCCCGGCAGCTTCGCTTTCAAACCTTCTAACTCAGCCAAAAGCTTTGGATTCCGCTCAAGCTTGTTCAGTTCATTCCGAATAAAAGTCAGAACCGCTTCCCTGCGCGGATGATTCTTCGTTCGCATTTGCTCGATGTAGGAAAGAACGAAGTTCTGGATAATGCCCCCGATCTTCTCTTCATTCACCATACCGATGAACGCATTAACGGCAAATGCCATGAAGCCATTCGACTGCAAACCCTCGAACGCTTTGAGCGCCATAACGCCCAGCTGATCGCGCGTATCTGCCTTAACAGCCCATGCTTCCACTTTATCGATAACAAAATCAAACGTTTTGCCTTCATATCCGCCATCAACAATGCTGTCCACAATCGTACTAACGAGTCGACTCGTATCCACGTCTTGGAGTGCTTTATGAATTTCCTCCGCTAAAAGCGGCGTCAATTTGTCCAGATCAATCGCGTTTAGAGCCTGTTTGGCAAGTGTCGAAAGTCCTTTGTGAAGCGCCGCATTGTCCAGATGGCTCTCCGCAAGCTCAAGTCCACGTTCTAAGAAACGAATTTGCTGCAAACGAATACGAATGGTTTCTTTGGAAAGCAGTTCATTTTCAACCGTCGAGACAAGCGCTTTCGTGATCTTCTCACGATTCTTCGGCAATAGAGCCGTATGCGGAATCGGAATGCCAAGAGGGTGACGGAATAGGGCACTAACCGCAAACCAGTCAGCCAAGCCGCCTACAACTCCGGCCTCAAAACCACCCTGCAAAAAGGTTCCCCAAATGGTTGAAGATACCGGTGTGGGCAGCGTAGCCAGAAAGCCTGCTCCCATAACCCCTAAGGAAACCGTCGCTATATACTTTGCTTCTCTTTTCATTGTCATAACATCTCTTTCTGCTCGAAGTTAATAAATCATTCTTTCTATTTTATCACAAAATGCGACGAAAACCGTTCTCGAACCTTTTTTTGTTGAATACACTTCGTTGATGCGTAATAAATGAATGTGATGGCGTAAAGCTTTAGTTATAGGAGGAAATTTTCCATGTGCCTTAATGGGATAATAACACCCTGGCAGGAGCATTTATTCTGGGTCGAAATTTTACAGGATCATGCCATCTTTGTGGACGAGGCGCTAGCGAATGAAGAGGTGCAATGGATTACGATAGCCAAGCGTTACATCGGTGCTTTTACAGAACTGCGGAACCGCATTTTGAAAACAGACCCCGCACTGCCTGTCTCCTCGGCAACGATGATTCAGCTCTCTAAAGATATTTACCCTGTTGTTCAAGGATATTATCAATTCGAGGGCTATTTGCAGCATCTGCGCATTCAAAATAAAATCGTTGTCTCCTTAACTCCCGTCTATTTCAATGGGACCCTTTTGGAAAACGGAGAGTATATACGCATTCTGCACGATTGGATGAACGGCGTCCCTTATGAGCCCCTTCCGCTCGTTACGCTGGTGGAAATGTGGCTTGAGGATCAGCTCGGTCACGCTGTACTTCTTGGCAATCATTTGGACCCAACAGAAATGGAGCTAATCAAAACCACACAGCTATTCAGTCAACAATTCAGCGCCCACATCGTCAAAAACACTGAAATTCGCGGCTTCCTCCGCTTCACAGCACCTAACTTCCCTATTCAACAAAAGTTTGCTCGGCAGGTCGCCGAAACCGTCATCCGTTTTTACCATGTCGTCGAGGGGGTCATTCAGGATTATAAGGAAACCGAACTGCTTAGCCGGTTGACACTACGGTTTCTGGAGCATCATTTACCCGAATCGTGCTATTTCCTGCGTAAGCTGGCGGCTTATAATGTGGAGATTCTGGGGCTGCCGAATTGTCCGTTGACCAAGCCTTCTTTTGAGTGATTGAACCCTTACAAGGCTCCTACTTACATGCGACTTTAATTCAAAAGACCGCCATATGGCGGTCTTTTTGTCGAAAGCTTAAATAGGCATTTAACGGGAAAAAAGCATGCTAATTTCATCGAATAATCGTCTTCACGCCATATTGCTGGATTTCCTCCCGTTAATTTCCTCTGATTTGGTTAATTCGAGGGGTAATCACTGATTTAAATGGATATTTTCCAGTTAAGCAGCTCAGTTCCTTCATCAACGTAATATTAGCAGGAGGATTTCCTTTTAATTAAAGCAAGGAGAGAGCACCGACATTACAGTAAAAAACGAAATAAGAGGTACACTTCGACTTCATACAATAGAGCCAATCAATGGTTCTTTTGGTATTCTATCTCTCGCCTTCCCACTCCGCGTAAAACTGTTCGAGGTACTGCTCCATGAAGCGGTGCCGCTCCTCTGCCAGCTGCCGAGCGTAGGTTGTGTTCATAAGCTCCTTCAATTTCAGGAGCTTCTCGTAGAAGTGATTAATCGCGGTATCTTTCCCAGCGCGATACTCCTCCTCCGTCATATGCTCACGGGCCATGACGGTAGGATCGTGAATCGGGCGGCCTTTCCAGCCCGAATAAGCGAATACGCGCGAGATGCCTACCGCGCCAATCGCATCCAACCGGTCGGCATCCTGCACGACCTGGCCTTCCAGCGTGCGCATCGGTGGACGCGCGCCGCCCTTGAACGACATCGTGCTGATGATCTCCAGCACGTGCTTCACTTGCTCCGCCGGCGTGCCGCTGGCAGCGAGCCAGGCCTCCAGCTCGCGCTGCGCAGCAGCTGGATCGGCGTTCAGCTTCTCATCGACGACGTCGTGAAGCAGCGCCGCAAGCTCGCAGACGAAGCCGTCGGCGCCCTCCTGGGCAGCAATGCGCTTCGTCGTCTGCACAACGCGATAAATGTGCCACCAGTCGTGGCCGCTGCTATCGCGCTCCAGCTTCTCTTTCACGAGTGCCTCCGCCGCGAGTAGGATGCTCTCTTTCTCTTCTGTATTCAGATGTTCCCCGTCACGCTGAATCATTTCTTCTTCTTCCTCTTTCCTTCGGGAGACTTTCCTTCATTAAACTTGCCTTCCAGAGACTTTCCTACACCCGCTGGCATGATATCCTTCTCTTTTGCCTCTGTGTACTTCTGGATAATTTTCTTGAAGTTCTTGCCGTATTTATCCTCCAGCTTCGTGCCCATATCCTGCAGCAACTCGTGGATCACCACATCACGGAAAAAATTGTTCAGCAGCAGCTCCACCATCGCCGGATGCTCTGTCAACATCACCAAAGTCGGCTCATCACCGCCTCGAGTACCAATAATCGCCAGCTTACGGTCAATCAGCAGCGTAAACTTCCGCCCATTGCGTCCCTGCACACCATCTTCGCGTCCGTGAGGGAACAGATGAACCCCATTTGGCAGCTCCACTTCGCCAATCGTCGAAACCAGCAAGCGCACGCCTTGCGTTGGCACTAACCGAAGCTCTTCCTTCAGCAGCTGCGCTTCCTCCGACCATAGGTCACAGAGCGCCTCTTCCTTCGCCTTTTTGAGCTCAGTTCGTATACGCTCGATGACCTTAGCGTCTCCCTCCAAGCTGAAGTACTCAGAGCGGTGCGCATCCTGCTTCGGCATATGCGCTTTCACGTAGCGGATCGAGGCTTGCAGCTCCGCTTCAATTCGCTCGCCGATCTCTTCGATCGGCACGCTCTGATAATGCGTGGGCTCACCGTGACTAGTGAGCACAGCCCCCTTCTCCGCGAGCTTCTGCAGCGCCGAGTAAACATTCGAGCGTGAAACGCCAAGATGCTTGGCGATTTCGTAGCCCGTCTGCGTGCCGCTTTCGGCGAGCACGTGCAAGCACTTGGCTTCAAGGTCTGTGAAGCCCAGATTTTTTAAATGCAGATGAACATCCTCCATGCCAGCTCCCCTTTTCATCAATCCGTTATGATTTCTTGATCAATATTGTAACATGATTTTTCACTTCAAGTTGTATAGACTTCCGTTTTCATACCCAGTACTTTGTTTGCGTTTTTTAAAGGCCAGCTGTAGTTGGCCCAGCTACATTTAGAAGCGCTGTAATATAAAATTAGTCAAAGGTTTATAAAACATTAACATCTTAGATGCGCTTGAATTTACAAATAAATGGTAGTCTTTTAGAGTCATTCAAATTATTCGTGTATTTGAGAGGAGAAGATTACAAAGTGTTTAACTCAATAAACAGAATAAAAAAATGGGTCGGCGTATTGCTCGCGGCATTGATGATCATCGGTCCCGCATTATCTGATGCACAAGTTGTCCAAGCAGCACCTGATAATACCAAAGTTGTTTTATCGCAAGTATACGGTGGTGGAGGAAATAGCGGGGCTGAGTATAAGAATGATTTTATTGAATTGTATAATCCGACGAATTCAGATGTACTTTTGACTGGTTGGAAGGTTCGCTATAATAGCGCGGCAAATCCAATCAGTAGTGGAACTTCGACTACATTAAGTGGATCAATTAAAGCAAAAGGCTATTACCTTATTCAGCAAGCAGCTGGTACAGGTGGGACAAAAAATTTGCCCTCACCCAATGCAACAGGTACATTGGCCTTGAGTGGCACAAACGGTAAAGTCGACCTAGTTGATGCTTCCGGTGCACAAGTAGACCTGATCGGATACGGGACGGCCAATGAAAGTGAGGGGGCTGCAACTGCTGCTCTAACCAATACGACGGCAGCAATTCGTAAAACCGCTGCTGGTGGACGCGGACTGGATACAGACAATAACTCCGCAGATTTCATGGTGGCGTCACCCGATCCGAGAAACAGCACCTATGGATTCACGACCGATGCCGTTACTGCGAGCCCAGCTCCGAATGCTTGGCCACTCAACACTCAACTTACGCTGAGTTCGACAACCGCTAGCTCGTCTGTCTATGCCGAAGTATATACACAAGGAGGCACTGCAACAGGGATCTTCCAACCGAATACTACCCAAGTCATGTTAGATAGTCCCAAGACCATCAGAACTTACGCATCGGCACCGGGCTATTCAGACAGCTCCATATCGACATTCGAGTATACGATTCTTGGCAAAACCGATGTCGCAACAGCCAGAACAGCTGCTAAGTCCCGAAATGTCATGACACAGGGAACAGTAACGCACATTGATGAACAAGAAATGTATATCCAAGATACTACCGGTGGCATTGTCCTTTACAGTTTCCCGTCATTTGCGCAAGTGGGAGACATTGTTGAAGTCTCAGGATCAATGGATATCTACAATAATCTCCAGGAGATCAAACCGGTTACTGGACTTACATATAGTGTAGTTCAGCCAAATGCCGGTGTGCCTGCGCCGAAGCTGCTCACAGCTGCCGACTTGTCAACAGCGAACGGCGAACAGCATGAAGCCGAGCTTGTTTATTTGGAAAATGTAAATATAACGGATAAAAGTGGAAGCACGGTTACAGCTAGTCAGGGAGGACAACAGTTTACCATTTATTCACCTTTTCCCAAATTGGCAGTAGGCAAAACCTTTGAGAAAATAACGGGTGTAATCAAGCAGTTTAATGCTGTATACCAATTCATTCCACTTAATGAGAACGCATTGGTCGAAGAAACCTTCTCGGTTGTTGCGAATCCAAGTGCGGGCCGAATTATCAGAGGCAACCAAGTAATGCTCTCCAGTCCAACAGTCGGCGCCGCAATTTACTATACTGTGGATGGCACAGTACCAACGACGACAAGTCCTTTATACGCTGCACCTATAACAGTAAGTCAGGATGTCACTATTAAGGCCATCGCCAAACTAGGCGAACAGACAAGCGATGTTTTCACCTTCACTTATATCGCGTCTGAAGCTCCTCGGATTCATGACATTCAAGGTGAGTCCCACAAGTCGGAATATACAGGTCAAAACGTAACAGATGTTGAAGGGATCGTCACACAGTACGGTTATACATTTGCCACAGGTGCATACAAAGGCTTCTTTATGCAAGATCCGACTCCCGACAGCAATGTCAACACTTCAGAAGGTATCTATGTATTCACCACGGATGCTTTTTCGAAGCCAGCAATCGGCGATAAAATAAAAGTGACCGGCACGGTTGCCGAATATAATGAAGGAAGCGGCAGCAATCTAACATCCACACAAATTTCATCTCCTACAATAACTGTCTTGTCTTCCGGCAACGCCATTCCGAGTGCCGTCGTTCTTGGTAAAGGCGGCAGAGCGATTCCGTCGTCCATCGTTGATAACGACAAAATGATGAATTTCCAACCGGCAGAAGATGCGATCGATTTCTACGAATCGTTGGAAGGCATGCTCGTGGAACTGCCGTCTCCGACCATTCTCAGTCCCTACTGGACCAGCGGTACTGGGAATTCGTTACTTTACAACATCCCGACAAGAGTCGAAAATGATGTACCCGATGTCATTACTCCGGCTGGCGGACTCGTGCTGAAGGAGCTAGGCAATCTGAATCCGCAGCGCCTTCTGATCGCCTATGGAAACCCGGGGCAAGAGGTCAGCTCCGGCGATAGATTCAACGGAGATGTTACAGGCGTCATCGGATACAATAATGGCAATTATAAAGTGATTCCTGCATTAAACAGTTTACCAGCAATCATCAACAATACGTTCCAGCGTGAAACAACCACTCTTACATTTCATGAGGACAAACTGACTATTGCAGGTTACAACATAGAGAACTTTAACCCGGGCGTCGGTTTGGAGAAAATTAACAAGATTGCTCAATCGATCGTAGCCAATATGAAAACCCCTGACATTGTCGGTGTTGTCGAGATGCAGGACAATAACGGAGAAGCAAATGACGGTACCGTCGAAGCCAATATGGGTGCTGCGGCGTTGATCCAGGCCATTCAAAACGCTGGCGGTCCCGTTTATCAGTACACGGACATCGCACCTGTAAACAATCAGGACGGCGGAGCACCGGGCGGCAACATTCGAGTCGGATTCTTATATAATCCAGATCGGGTAACCTTGGCGGATAGCGTAAATGGAACGAAGGGTTCTTCCACAACGAAGGTGGAATACATTTCAACAGGAGATATGCTGAATTTCAATCCAGGGCGAATCGACCCAACGAATTCGGCGTTTGCCAGTTCACGAAAACCGCTTGCGGCTCAGTTCGAATTCAAAGGCGAGAAAGTAATCGTCATTGCCAATCATTTTAACTCCAAAGGCGGAGATAACGGTCCATTTGGCAATATACAGCCTCCGGTACTATCGAGTGAAACTCAACGCCATCAAATCGCTGCATTGGTGAACGGCTTTGTGAAAGATGTGCTGATTGCAAATCCGGCAGCCAACATCGTCGCACTTGGAGATCTGAATGACTTCCAATTCACCCAGACGGCAACCATCCTCAAAGGTAAAGAATTGGATAATCTGATAGACAAACTTCCGATCAACGAGCGATACACGTATACATTCGATGGGAATTCACAGGTGCTCGACCATATGCTGGTCAGTAAAAAACTGACGGAAGTATCCAAAGTGGATGTCATTCACTTGAATGCCGACTTCTCGCCAGCGGACGGACGAGTATCCGACCACGATGCGGTGCTTGCGCAGATTGATTTGAAGAGTTTGCCATTGCCCCCTGTCAACGATACTGACGGGACTCCAACGTCTCAGACGGGTACACCGAATTCTAACAGCAATGCTGAGCTATCAGGCATAGCCGTTCAGGAAACCAAGGGTACAACAGCTGATGGTAGGTCGGTAAGCATTGTCTCTGTAAGCAAAGACAAGCTGTTAGAAGTTTTGAATACTCTTCCGAAAGAGACCGTACAACTTCTACTCGAGAGTAAGAGCACAGATGCGGTAGTGAAATTCGAGCTTCCAGCAGAAACTCTATCAGAGCTTATGGCGAAATCACCTCAGGTAGGGATAACCGTAAAATCCGCTGCGGGTACTTACATTCTTCCAGCCAAAGGCTTAATCATTTCTGATCTTGTGAAAACACTTGGTAATGACGTTAAGGATGTCAAAATTATCATCACAATCGACAAAGTTGTTGACGCCAAGTCTCAAGATGTAGACAGCAAAGTGAAAGCACTTGGTTCTAAAATTGTTGGAGCTCCAGTAGATTTCACAATTACATTTGAAGCTAACGGAAAATCAGTAGAAGTTAATCAGTTTACTATGTACGTAGCGAGAAAGATGCCGATTCCAAGCGGCGTGGACTCGAACAAAGTAACGATAGTGAAGCTGGATTCGGATGGGACGCTTGTTTTCGTTCCTGCTATCTTCGGGAATGGCGAGGTCGAGCTATGGAGCTGCACCAACTCCGTTTATGCGATCATAGAATCCAATATCAGCTTTGCGGATGTGGTTTCTCACTGGGCTAAAAAGGATGTAGAGCTTTTAGCTAACAAACTGGTCGTAGAAGGTGTATCCAGCACAAGCTTCTCTCCGGAGGCAAAAGTCACTCGTGCACAGTTCGCAGCCATGCTGACAAGAGCACTCGGACTTGCAGAAGATAAATCGAGTTCTCGCTTTACAGATGTGAAAACTTCGGAATGGTACGCAGGTTCTGTGGGAGTGGCTGCAACTCAAGGTCTGATAGAAGGCTTCGAGAATGGAACTTTCATGCCTAACGAAGAAATCACAAGAGAGCAAATGGCCGTAATGGTAACAAGAGCCATGAAATTCGCTGGTAAAACACCAGAAGCAAGCACACCTACAGACAGCCTACTTGCCAAGTTCCAAGACCAAAACAAGATGAGTACTTGGGCTAAAAATGAAATTACGGCTTCCATGAAAGCAAGCATTATGGATGGAATGACCGATACAGTGTTTGCTCCTGAGAAGCAAGCTACTCGTGCTCAAGCAGCTGTCATGTTGAAACGTTTGCTTCAATATGTGAACTTTATCAACTAAGTGAACAGTTTACTTCATAAAAATAAGAAAATCCTCAGACTCTGCTGAGGACAATAATAAAAGCCGAATTAGTTGCAACCGACGTTACCCAAACGTCGGTTTTTTCTTTGTTTCGCACCAACACCGCAATCCGATCCTACAACTATTCCACTCTCCTACAAAGTCTCTACTTCTGCAATCTCAATATAATCCATACTTTTCAGCTCATCATACACTTCCGAAGCATATTTCCTATCAATATACACGATGAAATGCAGCTCTTGCTGCTCCTTGTTCAGCTCTTTAATGTGTACGCTTTTCATCTTGTAACCTTTGGCAATGATCGCTTTGATAATCGTAGTTAAGTTGCCGTCATGGGAGACGACGAGCCTCACGCGTAGGTCTTTCATAATTAGCGGTCTTGGACCCATTTTCTTAATAAAATAAGGCAAGAGAACGACGCTAATCATGATTAATACCAGTCCAAAAAAAGCTTCTACAAAGAAACCTGCCCCAACCGCGATGCCAAGTCCAGCCGCTCCCCAGATCATTGCAGCCGTCGTTAACCCGACTATGACATCATTATGCTTGCGAAGAATCACCCCGGCCCCGAGGAAACCAATCCCGCTGACTACTTGCGCAGCAAGCCGCATAGGATCCATGACATGAAGTCCCATAACCGCATATTTATTTGCTGATTCGATTGAAACTATCGTCAACAAACAACTGCTCAAGCAAATGACTAAAGAAGTTTTCAGCCCCAGCGGCTTATTCCTGATTTCCCGTTCCAGACCAATAATTAAACCGAAAATAGCGGAAATCCCTAATCTCATTAAAATGTTTACATCCACGGACAGCATCATTGCAAGTTTCTCCTCCATCTAAATTACCTTTACAATATCTTAACATTCCAATAGAGTAAATGACCATTTGTTAATTACAAAATCAACATATAGGGTCGGAAAAACGAGCTTACGTCTAACGATTGCCTAGATAGGCGCTAAAAACGCGCTTTCGGCTGGCATCCACCGAAATAGGCTCCGAAAACGCGCTTATCTCTAGGCGACACCGGCGCGAGGCCGGAATACGGAACCTGAGAAATCGGTTTCCGCGCTTTCGGCTGGCGTCCACCGAGATAGGCTCCGAAAACGCGCTTATCTCTAGGCGACACCCTGGCTAGGCCGGAATACTGAGCCTGAGAGGTCGGTTTCCGCGCTTTCGGCGGGTGTGAGCAATGGAGCACAGACGAATAAGCTCGGAAAATGCTCTTTCGGCTGGCGTCCACCGAGATAGGCTCCGAAAACGCGCTTATCTCTAGGCGACACCTTGGCGAGGCCGGAATATGGAGGCTGAGAAGTCGGATTCCGCGCTTTCGGCGGATGTGAGCAATGAAGCATAGATGAATAGGCTCTGAAAACGAGCTTTCGTCTGGCGTGAGCTATAAAGCCACACAAAACAAAAAGCCCAAGAAGAGTCTACACTCTTCCCAGGCTTCCCCGTTATATCCGAAACCGATATCCCGCTCCCCAGATCGTCTCGATGTATTGCGGGTTAGACGGATCTTGCTCGATTTTCTCGCGCAGTTTGCGAATATGTACCGTCACTGTCGCGATTTCCCCCATGGCGTCCATGCCCCATAGAAGGTCAAAAAGCTGCTCTTTGCTGTACACACGATTCGGATTCATCGCTAGATGGGTGAGCAGATCGAATTCTTTCGTCGTGAAGACGACTTCTTTCTCGTTTACAAAAACACGGCGCGCTGTTTTATCGATCATCAAACCGCGAATGCGGACTTCATCATTCCGCGTTTCGCGCCGTCCCATCAGCCGTTCGTAGCGTGCTAAATGGGCTTTCACTCTGGCCACCAGCTCGCTAGGGCTGAAGGGCTTGATCATGTAATCGTCAGCGCCGAGGCCGAGGCCGCGAATTTTATCGATGTCTTCCTTTTTAGCGGAGACCATCACGATGGGAATGTCCTTCTCACTGCGAATACGCCGGCAGATTTCGAAGCCATCCACTTTCGGCAGCATAAGGTCGAGAATAATGAGATCATATTCCGTGGAGAGGGCTCGCTGGAGCCCCTTGTCCCCGCTATTTTCGATATCGACTTCATAGCCGCTGATCTCCAAATAATCCCGCTCCAGCTCCGCAATACTTTGCTCGTCTTCAATAATTAAGATTCGACTCATTCTTCGCTCTCCCCCTGCTGACTAAGCGGTAATGCCATGTACACGGTCGTTCCCCGCCCAATGATACTGGATGCGCTGATTCTCCCGCCGTGCTCTTCCATAATTTGTTTGGCTATCGCCAGTCCAAGCCCGCTTCCTCCGGTAGCCGTGTTACGTGAAGGATCGGCCCGGTAAAACCGATCAAAAATATGAGGAAGCGACTCTTCCGATATGCCTTGACCTCTATCTTTTATTTGAATGACGGCATTGCCGTCTATCTCTCTCAACGTTAAGGTAATGTGACACTTACCTTCTTCACTATATTTTATCGCATTTTCGATAATGTTCAGCAGTACACGTCTGAGCTTGTCACGGTCTGCTGTTACATACAGCGGTGACTTCGGCAGCTCGGTGAGCGCGAACTGAACCCCTTTTTTCTCCATATCAAACTGCAATTCCTGCGCGCAATCCAACACGTATTGACCGAGATCAACCTTCTCGAATTGAAAGGGCACTTTGCCCAAATCCAGCTTGGAGAACAAAAATAATTCATCAATGAGCCGATCCATATCAGCTGCTTTGTTATAGATGGTTCGAATGTACCGATCCAGCTTGTCTGGGGAATTCGATACACCGTCCATAATCCCCTCGACATATCCTTTAATAGCCGTAACCGGCGTCTTGAGATCGTGGGAAATATTCGAAATAAGCTCCTTGCGGTTCTCTTCATATTGAAGCTGAACCTCTACGGATTTCTTAAGCTTACGACGCATTTCTTCAAATGCCGTACTAAGCTCACCGATTTCATCATCGGAATGCGGTACAATCTCAAAATCGAGATTGCCTTCCTTGATCTCCTCCGCTGCACGTTTGAGCGCTCTTAGAGGCCTAATAATACTGCGAGAAACGAAATATGTCAGGACACCATTCGTCAATACAAGAATGAGAATAAACGTAACAATGACAGATTTTGAAAATTGGTGAAGATACTTTTGAAAGGGACCGCCGTCGAGAAAAACGAATACAGAGCCTTTACTTTGATCTGAAAATAAAAAATCCTGCTGCCTAGTTATCCACAGGGAACCATGATTGCGCTGAAACTCACCCTTAGATGTGCCAAAAGAAGGCAGCTTGGAGGTGTCCTCAGCCTCACCCTGCTTAATATACGGTGAAACGTACGTAATCTCTTTATCCTTCCGGATGATGATGCCCATATTAATTTTGTGGAATCTTTCTTCTAGATCCTTCACAAAAACAGGATCCAGAAAAACCTCCGGTTCCGTATCCGTCTTCGCTTTCATATAAGCGACATTTTCTAGCTCTTGATCAACAACACGTTTGATCGGATTGCCTTGGGAGAAATCGACCTGAAAGACGGACTTCAGATTCCCAAACGTTGCGACGCTGATTAAGATCACGGCTAGTACGGAGAGCACTAGTGGTACAAGCAGCATGGCTATATAGGAAAGTACCAGCCGTAAACGAATCGACATCCGGATCAAATCTCCTTTTTATCAAACAAATAAAATCCTGCTGTAAAAAACAATATACTACACGCCATCAAAAACATAAAGATGCTGCTCATCTTGCCAATGGCCATCGAGCTGCCAATCCAGAGCATATGCCAATCTGTGTAAGCTGTTGGCGAGTAGGTTGCAATTTGCGGAATGAAAAAAGCAGCTACTTTAAACGCCAAATAAAGAAGAATGCTAACGGTCAATGCGGAGCTGCTGCTGGAGAAGAATTGCGCGAGAAGCACGGCTGCAATACTGAGCACAAGCAGAGGAATGAATGCTGAGCCATAGGCGAGGAACCAAGTAAGTACTGTACTTACGCCTCCGAAGTTTTGGAAAAATAAGGCGGACACGATCGAAGCCAGCAAACCTGCAATTAAATAAAGTGCAATGTACACGCCCAGCGCAATTTGCTTGGATGCAAAGACCTTAAACCGAGTGATGGGCCGAGTGAGTGTATTCTTCATCGTGCGTTCACCCATCTCACCAGCGAAAACATCCGCGGCACCCATGAACACGAACAAAGGCAAGAATATACTCGTAAACAAACCGAGCATGACGATAGGGAAATCACCCGATGCAATGGCTCCGATGCCGATGCCGCTTTGAAAGCGTGCAAGCAATAAGCCTGCAATAACCGGAAGAAGCAGCGTAACAGCTAGGAAGAAAATGGTTTTCTTCTTCGATGCGAGTTTAATCGTTTCGTTCCAGACGTTGGCGGTTAAGCTATGCATGGGCAGCGAGCCTCCTTACTTCATTGATTTCGCGCAAATACGCTTCTTCCAGCGTCGCGCTGCCTTTGGATAATTCGGATACGAGTCCCTCGCGAACAAGCCGTCCTTGGTGAATGATGCCCATGCGATTGCACATCAGCTCCATTTCATGAATGAGATGGCTGGAGATGAGGAAAGTAATTCGCTCTTCACGTGCTAGATGCATGATGATTTCCCGAATATGAACCATTCCTTCAATATCGAGCCCATTGGTCGGCTCATCGAGAATTAGCAGTTCAGGCTTCGACAGCATGGCTGCCGCTAGTCCGAGCCGCTGCTTCATGCCAAGTGAGTAACCCGCAACCTTTTCGTGCTGAAAAGGGGTGAGTCCAACGATCTCCAGCACTTCATCCACTCGCTGCTTGCCGATCCCAGGATAAAAGCGCGCCGCTAGCTCCAGATTCCGCTTACCGCTCATATAGGTATAAGCTTCAGCAGTTTCTATCAGCACGCCAACCTTTGCCATTGCCTGCTCATAATGCGTAGACACATCATGGCCGAACAGTTTTACTTCGCCTTGCTGCGCTCTGGTTAAACCAGTCATGATCTTCATGACCGATGTTTTACCAGCGCCATTGGGTCCGAAGAAACCATAGATATCGCCTTGCTGCACGGTCATATTCACTTGATGGATGCCGCGCAAATTTTTATAAGTTTTCGTGAGGTTCTTAATTTCTACTACAGGCTTCATGAACGGGCCGCCTTTCAGGATGAATGAGGAGGTCAACGATCGTTGAATCCTCCTCTCGTCTTTCTATTAATGCTTCTCTCCCCAGTTTTTGTGAGAATTCTCATCAAACTTCACATTTTCCACTTGTTTTCCGTTCAAATCAATCGTATCCGACGTTGTCGAGTTCAGGCTAGATAGTGTCACATCAACACTCAAGACCACATCATGCGCTGCACCCTGAGCGTCCTTACCGGAAATATGAAT
Source organism: Paenibacillus phytorum (assembly GCF_013141715.1). Lineage (GTDB taxonomy): Bacteria > Bacillota > Bacilli > Paenibacillales > NBRC-103111 > Paenibacillus_E > Paenibacillus_E phytorum. Next base: position 92,722 of record NZ_WHOA01000237.1, read on the forward strand.
TTGTGCCGTTTGATTCGTAATGTGGTTATCCGCATCCACGCTAGCATTCACTTCGACTTCATCCATTTTGATGTCTGTTACAAGCTGAGGCAGGCTGTTTTTGAGTGTTGTTACATCTACACCAAGGGTATCCGCTTTAGCCGGTAGAGGACGGTGACTGTTCTCAACAGTGCCGTGTTTAATAACCAGAGAGCCAATTGTGTTCACAACAGGTGAAATCTGGCTACCGGACAGTTTGAAATGAATGTCCTTCACGTTACCAGGTGCTTCACTCATGGTTACATAGTTCTTCAGGTTACCAACCAATGCATCGACCACATTTTCCACTTCGCTAATCACTTGTGGGTCAGGTGTATGGTTTGCTTGATCATGTCCTTTGAACTTGGCCGGCATGCCTTCACCTTCCAGCACTTTATACACCTCGGAATCCTCGGTTTTTACAATCCGCTTCCCATCTTGGCTGTAGACGTGAATGGTTTGCTCATCCGTTCCACTTTTCACTGTAACTACAGCGCTGCCAGCGTGATCGACACCTGTGCTCTTAATCGTTGATTTCACATTGAGTAATGAAGCTCCATTGTCCTGTAGAGATACGTTCACCTGGCGAGTTACATTCTCCACTGCTGCTGTTTTTTTGAATGCTGATTTGAATGTTTCATACCCGGGAGCGTCTCCCACACCTGCATATACCGAGGTCACTAGCATCATGCTGCCTACCGCAACGCCTAATCCCATCATCGCTAACTTCTTATTCATATCTTATTTCCTCCGCGTATCTATACGCTTTATCTAATTTGGATGCGTTCCTCGCTTCCATGTATTCATCTTATCCCCTCCGCATTAACTGCCTCTAAATCACCTATTAACCGTGCCTAAAACAATTCTTAAAACTTTATTAAAAAAAGCCTCCAAAACCGCAAAATCTGCGGAGATGAAGGCTTCCATATATGGTCAATGACTAATACTGCTGCACCTTGTCTTTCATCTTAAGCATCCCTGAGTGGGATAGCTGGATATCTACCTTGATATCCCCTAATTGATAATCTTCCAGCGGTTTCTCTCCGTTAGATGTAAGCTTTGACCACTCGGGAAAGGCTTGTTTATATAACACATGTTCGAGCTGAAAAACATCCATATCGCGCTTTCTTCCCTGCTTAAACGTTTGCTCGATTTCCTCTGCGATTTGTTTGACAACCTGTTTTTGCAGCGTATCTTCATCAACGTTCTCCAGCAATTCGGCAACGATTGCCTTGGCTTCGATATGAATATCGAATAAGGGTTGATCTCCTTTCATTCGAGGTGTAATGCGGGCTTTAGGATTCTCAATAGTAACAGATAGTTCAGCCTTCCCATTTATAAAAACGATCAGAAGTGTCCGGACGGTGCTTTTTTCTATCCAACGCGCACCTTTGAACTCATCCTCTGAAAGCCATTCCACATGATTTTTTTTAGCTATCGCATATACACCGCTTACTTCTAATTTAGGATCTGGCTTTTCATTTTTCACCCACACGTCTTTACGAATGGTCAAAGAAGGCATCATTACCGTGTTCCCAGGCTCTCTAGTTAAGGCAGCAACCCTGTACAATCTGAGCGGACGAATATAAGATCGTTGAAGGTAATTCTCTACAGGCTGCATAAGAATAGAAGTCAGAGGGGAGACATTGAAAAAAGGGATCACCGAAAAAATCGTCTCTATCGGCTCATCCGTACTATAAACCCATGGGGTAAACCTTGTTTCACCATAGCGTACCAAACTGTCAGTAAATTTACCTACACCTTGCTTTAGAGCCTTTCTTGTAAAAACATAAGCACCCACATGCCCCCAAAAGACTCGCTGCTGTGTTGTTTTGTACAAGCGGGTGTAAGCATCATTAGCCGTGTCCCCTTCCTCTTGTCCGACCCAAATCATCGGGGGCCCTCCTTTACCCTCCTGTTTAGCCACGCTAGAAAAATCCAACATCTGACAATACACCACATAGCGCCCTTTTTGATAATCGAAGCCTATCGCTGTAATGTAATTCGTATCTTGGATCGTCTTTATATCCCAACAGCCTGTCTGACTAACCAGAAGCAGCATTCCGATAGCCAGTCGCCCTAAACCTTTCGTTATCATGAGGACTCCCCACCCTGGCGTGTGTCATCCTTCGTATGTAATGACTTCGGTCTTCGCTTTAATTTGTTCCACGGCTTGGCCAATACGGAAGGGATGATATCCCTGAATTGAGGCGGCGACAAAGGCGACAAGTAAGGCACACCGAAAGATTCTAAAGTTGACAAATATAAAATGAGCCCCATGAGGGATACCATAAATCCGTAAATACCGAAAATCGTGGATATGATCAAAATAATGATTCTCAGCACAGTGATCGTTCCCGCTAACGATTGATTCACTAGGGTGTACATCGATATCGTCGAAATGGAGGTCACCACTAATGTTGTAGGGCTCGTGATTCCTGAACGTATCGCTGCGTCCCCAACAATAAGCCCGCCAACGACAGTAACGGTTTGACCTACCACCTTGGGCAGCCTTGCTCCCGCTTCACGGAACATCTCGAATAGCAGCAGCATGATAATAAAATCCATCGGACCTGACAATGGTAATCCCAGCCTAGATGTGGCGATGGTGGCTACTAAGGGGTACGGGATTTGGTCCAAATTAAAGGCGGAAAGTGAAATCCAAAAACCAGGCAATAAGGCTGAAACGATCAACCCACCTATACGCAATACACGTTCGAACGCGACATAATAATACGGTGAATGCACATCTTCAGGGGATTTTAATATATACATTAAATTCGCTGGCGCAATAAGAGCCATAGGGGAACCATCCACTATGACCGCGAATCGTCCACGCAGCAAGCTATCCGCTACATAATCGGGTCTTCCTGCATAATCCAACAGGGGAAAGAAGGGATATTTGCGTCCAGACATCTCACCTTCTAATTGCGAGCTACTAATCAGGGCATCAACGTTAATGACTTGAAGCCGCTGCTTTGCTTCCTGGAGGATATTAGGATTTATTACATCGCCTATATAAAGAAGAGCAACGGAGGTGTTGCTTCTCTTCCCGATTTGCATTTTTTCAACACAAAGACTGCGCGTCAGCAAACGTTTGCGAACGAGTGCGATATTCGTAACGATGCTTTCTGTAAAAGCATCTCTTGGACCTTTGATGGATGTCTCTGTACTTGATTCCTCCGGTGAGCGGTTGGGTGGCGCCGAAATATCCAGTGCATACAGCAATTGCGTCTCTTCGAAAAATAAGATCAGTGATCCTGCATACAACGAAACCGTCATCGACTCTATGGCGTTAGAACCCGTAAATTCAATCAATTGAAGCATCGTATTCACATCTAGCTTAGACGAGTTAACATCAAGTTCATTTCTGAATAGACCCTCAAGCTTAGGCAGTACGAGATTTTCGATATGATCCATATTGATCATACCTTCACAGTACATGAGTAACACTCGCCCCTTCGGATGAGCATCCGATAATCGGTAAGATTTCACGATGACATCGTCAGACAACGCAAACCAATCTCGTAAATCCTGCTCATTCATTAGGCATTCTTCCCCTTTCGTCTCCCCGGCAGGATAGACATCACAAGCAAGACAAGAAGCAAGCTTAAGCCTATTCCAAACATGACGGGATAATATCTATTTTGAATCAGATCTACCAACTGATTATCTGTGACTGGATACAAGCTCACCGCAAGGAACAACAGGCTTATTCCTAGCAAGGTTAGGGTCCGTGTGCGCTTCTTTTTAATGCCAATAACATCCACACTAAGAAACATGAGCATCGACGTCCGGACACAAGCGCCTGATATCCATTGGAAAATAGATAAGAAATCCAAGTGGGAAATATATTTCCCCAAGGAAACCATGCGCCACTGTTCAAAGGCTGGATACCTAAAATCTGCGCTTTCAAAAGGACCAAAAATGGCAATGGAACCCGTTAACGGTCCTATAGTAAGTCCAATCACACATGCTGCAAGAATGAATAAAGCTGACAGCCGAATGCGTGTATCGACATGATGCTGAAGGAATACGATACTTAACAGTTCGAAGGAGGCGCCACAAGTAAGAATGATGGATGAAAGCGTAGACCCATAACCGTGTGTAAATAAAGGTGTAAGCAGGCTGTAGTCTTTATATTGGAAATTAGCTCCCATTACAAAAAAACCAAACAAAGCTACAACCGGCAGTAGAATGCCTGAGGTAATTGCAATCGCTCGCAACCCCGATCTCGCCGCGAAAAAGCAAAAGATCATAAACAGAAGACTAATCATAAATGGCGGTGTCCGAGGTAAATAGGTCACATGTGTCCATGTCACCATATCTTTTATGGTTATTATCGCATGCACAAAACAAATGGCAATAAGACCTAGTTTGAATGGAAAAACGACCACTTTTCCAAATTTTTGTTTCATCCACTCCATCATATTCTGCTGTTTCACACGTTTAACAACGATATAAAGTAGACATACCCATATGAGCAAAGGAATCAAGGCGACCGCTGCGCCGAACCAGGAATCACGCTTACCAACATGCAGCAGCACCGGAATTAATAAGACATGGTTCGTAATGCCAATGGATAGGATTAAGATAAAATATAATTGAAGCGCGGTAATTTTCTTGGTTCCATACATAAGCTAATCTCCCGCATTGGTATTAGGTGGAAACTTTTTATAAGTTAAGATTTCCTATTCATGTGGATTTATGCGGTGCGACAAATTAGATTTAGTCGCCTATCGAAATTAGGTCTTCAATCGATTGCAAAAAGAGAAGAGAGGGTGTAAATTTAATGAATAATTACATCGTACGTGAGCTTGGTGAAGGGTGGGGTGAAAGAATGTTTACGGAAGAAGAAAAGGAAGGTTTGTATAAGAGCATTTATACAAGACGAGATGTACGAACATTTTTATCGGATCCTATCCCGGAAGAAACAATAATGAAATTGTTAAATGCAGCGCACCATGGTCCTTCAGTTGGATTTATGCAACCCTGGAATTTTATCATCATTTCTACGGATAAAGTGAAAGAGCGTTTGGCTTGGGCGGCAGATAAAGAGAGACGGGCTTTGGCCATTCATTATGAAGATACACGTCAAGACGAATTTCTAAATCTCAAGATCGAAGGCATCAAACAGGCCCCTATCACGATTTGTGTTACTTGTGACCCAACGCGCGGCGGTTCTCATGTGCTAGGAAGAAATTCTATACCAGAAACCGATATCATGTCCGTTGCTTGCGCGATTCAAAACATGTGGTTAGCAGCATGTGCAGAAGGATTAGCTATGGGTTGGGTAAGCTTCTATAAGAAAAATGATGTGCGAGATATCCTAGGGATACCTCCTCATATTGATCCAGTAGCATTGCTATCTATTGGATTCACAGAAAATTATCCAGAGAAGCCCATTTTGGAAACTGCTAATTGGGAAAAACGCAGGAGCCTGAATAATTTGATATTCAGCGAGACTTGGGGAAATTCAAAAAGTTGACAACAAGAAAAGCCGCCTTCCGATTAATCGGAAGGCGGCTTTGTGCATCCTATTTTATATTAGAATGTTGCAAGAATGATGACTAACAGAATGTACAGTACCAATACGACAGCTGTGCTAGAATATCCAACGCCTGACATGGTGCTTCCTCCCTTCTGCCTGCAAGAACCTTTTCTTTGTTGTTGCTCGATATATCCTATGTCGGGCAGGGCAGATAGGTATAGACGTATGTCTATTTATTCAGGAGAAAAGGTGTCAATTCACCTAGATAGAATACGTCTAGGTGATGAAGTGCGCGGGTACAAGCGGTGTAAAACAGCTTGCGTTCCTTCGCTTCCGCGTAGACAGCCGCCCCGGCATCGTAGAGAATAACGGCGTCGAACTCGAGCCCTTTGGCGAGGTACGCCGGCAGGATCATGACGCCTGCCTCATAGTGCAGCGTCTCTTTGGTGATCCGCGCGAGTCCCGGCAGCAGCGGCTTAAGGCTATCGTGCGCGCTTCGCGTCTCGCGCTCGGTCTTGCAAATGATCGCGACGGAGCTTGCGCCGCCGTCGCGTCTGGCCTTGGCCGCCTCAGCCACGAGGCGGCTGAGTTCGGTCTCGTCTGCCGCGCGCAGTACACGCGGCGCCTCGCCGCTGCGGCTGAACGGCTCGATCGGCTCGCCGCCAGGCAGTACGCGACTAGCGAAATCGACGATTTCGCGCGTCGAGCGGTAGCTCTTGACGAGGCGGATTGTCTCCGTCTCATCTTCCTTCATCAGCTCGCTAATGGAGCTGTACTCGCTCGTTTGCCCCTCGCCATCCGTACTGCTGCTTGCGTTCGCATGCGTGAAGATCCCTTGATTCCAATCCCCGAGCAGGGTGAACCGAGCGCGTGGGAACAGCTTCTTCAAGTACGCATAGTGAAACGGCGAGTAATCCTGCGCTTCATCCACGAGACAATAACGGATGGTACCTACGCGCAGTTGGCCCTCAACAAGGCCCTTCAAATAGACAAGAGGTGTCGCATCTTCGTAATGCAGCATTCCCCCAGCAAGCGCATCAGCCGTGAAGGTACTTATCGTATCCCAAGCTGCAGGTAGACGCTGCTCTGAATGGTGCATAAGCTCTTGATGCAGCTCACTATTCGTATAAAGATCTTGATACATCCCGAGCACGTCCACATAAGCGAGCTTTCGCGCCTTCTCCTTAAGTGGAGCGATCGCTTTATGCGCTTTGACCTTGCTCATCTTTTTCATCTCTGGCTCGGTGCCCAAATATTTCGGCTCCCGCACCATTTTACGATAAAACCTCTTCTGTACATCCGCTTGAAACTCATCCAGCTTCTCCAGCATCCACTCCGATAATTGTTCCATCCGTTCACCCAGAGCAAGAATAGAGGACTTGCTGTAAAACCGTTCGCTAAGCTCATCCGCAGTAATCAACACTTTCTTACCGACGGATAAATCGAGAAAACGAATGCCGCCATTTTTCAGTTTCTCTCCGTAGGCCTCAATGACGCTGAGAAAAGCAGCGGACGTTTTGTAATGAATGCTTTGCAGCCGTGCTGCGTATGCGGGATCTTGATCCGTCCCCGTAAGGATGAACTCCAATTGATCGTAGGGATCTTCCAGCGTCAGACCCATGTCGCTTAATTTATGTGTTAAATAGTCTTGGAATGTTGTCTGCTGCATGGTAGCTTCGCCTAGCTCCGGCAGTACGTGAGATACGTAGTCGCTGAACAAGGAGTTCGGCGAGAACAAAATCATATTGTCGGCGCTAAGCGTCGTCCGATATTTGTAGAGCAAATAAGCGATACGCTGCAGCGCGACGGAGGTTTTACCGCTGCCGGCGGCCCCTTGCACGACGAGTACCTTGTGCCGATCATCGCGGATGATCTGGTTCTGCTCGCGCTGGATCGTCGTGACGATGCTATGCATCTTCTCGTCAGCGCTGCGGCTCAGCATCTGCTGAAGCATCTCGTCACCGATGGAGATCCCCGTATCGAACACATCCTGCAGCACGCCGGCTTTGATGATGTACTGCCGCTTGAGCATCAGCTCACCGCTGACATCCATCTCTGGTGTCCGATATGTCGCTGGACCCGGCGGATAGTCATAGAACAAGCTGGCTATGGGCGCACGCCAGTCGTAGATAAGAATTTCATCCGTCTTGGCATCTATAAAAGATGTCAATCCGATGTAAATCTTCTCGCGCTCCTGCTCCCCGCGCTCCTTGAAATCAATGCGGCTGAAATACGGCGCATCGACGACACGCTGCAGCTTACGCAGCGCATCCTGCGCCAAGCGGTAGCTGCGTTCTTGGCCCTGCAGCACATGCTCCTGCTGGGCCATACTCGCTGCCGTCTCAATCAAATCATCCGCATTATCCGCATTGACCGAGATATCATCCCAGAAACTGCGGCCAATCGCTGTCGCTTCGGATCGGCGCTCATCCACCGTTTGGCGCAGCTCTTCAATTCGCTGCTGTATATTGGCACGTACAGAGGCAACGCGCTGCGTTTCCCTCTCCCGTTCTTCGTTCTCTATAGGCATACGGTCTCACTCCACTTCTATCTATTTATATACCCCGTGGATCACCTCTTCAAACTCAGGCTCTTCCATATGTACATCGTCCATATCGCCCCAGCTGCTGACGATACGCAGCACTTCCATCGCTTTCAGCTCCTGGCGGTTGCAAGCGATCGTGAGACTATTCGCTTCTTGCTCCACCACGCGAAACGGAAGCTCCCAGCTAGCAGGAACTTGTATTTCACCTCGATAAGTGACCTTCATCATCGTTGGTAAACCAATGCGATCCCGCAGCTCATCGATCGACCCGTCATAGCCAATTTGCCCATGATTAATGACGATGACTCGTTTACACAATTGCTCGATATCATCCATATCATGCGTTGTCAGCAGAATCGTCTTACCGAAATCTCGATTTAAAGTCTGAAGAAAGCCGCGAATGTTCCGCTTGGCGACAACATCCAACCCGATGGTAGGCTCATCCAGAAACAAAATATCCGGATCATGCAGCATCGAAGCCGCCAAATCGGCCCGCATCCGCTGCCCAAGGGAAAGCTTCCGGACAGGCGTATCCATCAGCTCCTTCAGTTCAAGAAGCTCAGTCAATTCGCCTAATCTGCGGCGTGCGGTGCTTTCCTCCACCCGATACATCGCCGTTAGAATTTCATAGGAATCCTTAACCGGCAGATCCCACCACAGCTGACTGCGCTGACCGAATACAACGCCAAGCTGCTTTACGACTCGTCTTCGATGCTTCTGAGGACTATAGCCGTGAATGAGCACTTCGCCGGAGGTTGGATGTAGAATGCCGGTGAGCATTTTGATCGTCGTAGACTTTCCTGCTCCATTAGGTCCAATATACCCGACGAACTCGCCAGATTCAATCTCGAAGCTTACATCGCGTACAGCTTCCTTCTCTTTATAGGCTCGTGAGAACAAAGTTCGAATACCTGAGAACTTGCCTTCTTTGACTATCGGAGTTTGAAAAGTTTTGCGTAAATTCGTTACGGTTATCATGTTTCTTGTGATCCCTCCTTGTATGAAGCCCTCGGTTAACTTCCTGTGCTTTGATAGCGAGATAATCCTAACTTCCAGAAACGCATAGCCAGCCAGAGCGCAACGAATGAAACAGTAATGGTTCCTATCAGCATCCCGATACCGCCTTGATGTCTCAGCAAATATAAGGTAGGTATGTAATTGACGAAGCCTACCGGAACGAGTACCAATAGCGCTCCCTGCAGCCACTTGGGATACAAAGAAAGCGGATAGCGCGCCGCGGTTTGGGAAGCGTCTTCGGTCATATTTTGCAGGGATTCAATCCGTGTCAGCCAGAAGCCGGCAGCCGCAGTTGCCAAGCCTATGGCGAATAAAATAATGGCACCCGTTAGGATAATTAACACCGTTAAAGGAACGGCTGACCATCCGATTTGTCCATCAGCCATTAAAGCTTTCATAGCAATAAACAATAAAATGATACCTTGCCCTACTTCGGCAAATAAGAGCCGTGAATTTTGTGTCATCAGCGCTAGCAGTACAGGGACAGGCCGTGTGAGAAGCGCATCCAGATCACCCGAAACGAGATATTTCTCTAGATGATGCACATCGGAAGCTAGCGTGCGATAAATCGCTTTGGATATCATCATAACCCCGTACAGATAGCACACCTCATACAGTGTCCAGCCTTTGATATTGCCAAAACGCATCATCACCAACGCCACCATCAGAAATTCTGAGATATGTACAAAGGAAGCCATCACAGTCGAAAAAAAGAAATTAAACTTATACTGCATACGGCTTCGCAAGCTCGCCTTGATCAGCAGCATATAGAGCCTCACTGACATCATCCGCCCTGCACCTCCAGCTTTCTGCGTACCCCCTGCGTAACCGCCAGACAGACGCAAGTAAACCCGATGCCCCAAGCAAGAGCGCCGAGCACAACAGTTCCTTGTTCAAGCTGCATGTAGATACGAGTTGGGTAATAGAGTAGATAAGGATATGGAGTGTAAAAGCTAATCGTGCGGAGCCAACCTGGCAACCATTCTAGAGGAATGAAAAAACCAGAGAGCAGTGTACTGAAGGAATAATTAACCCAGTAAAACCAACGAGATTCTGTGGTCCACAAGGCTGCTACGCCTATCAAATAATTTGTGCAAATGGAGATATATGCCGCCAAGACGAGCGCAATCGCTGTCCAGCCATAAACCGAAGCGTGATGTGGAAGCTGTAAGGAGAAAATGAAGTAGTAGAGGGCATAAATCGGGATAAATTTATAAAGAAACTGATAATATACCTGGCCCCATTCCCGGCTCATCGCCTGACAGAATAAGTGTACAGGCCGCATGAGATCGACCGCAATTTGCCCGGTGCGCACCGATTGCTCGAGTCCGAGTCCATTCGTCGTGAACTGCGTAATCCAAAGGATCGCTTGGTTAAAAGCAATATAACCTACAATCCCTTTCGCACCGTATTCGCCGAGTGAGGAGTCGCTCCCCAAACCGGTCCAGATGCTAGCATAAATGAAGCCAAACACCGCACTCACCGCATTGTGCAGCAGATGCGAACCGCGATACTGCAAATTCCTCGCATACGCCTTGCGCGCCAAAACCGCGAAAAGCATAAAACACCTCCTGAGCTGTTTTGATCCTTATCAACTAGCTTTTTTTGCAGCCGCCGCGTAGAGACGGAAGTCTATATTACCAAAATTCCCCTAACCATGGCAATGATTATTTTTTGTTGCAGATGACGCCTCCTCCAAAAACGAAAAAGTCCCCATCTCGTCGCTCAAAGCAACAAAATAGGGACTTCTTTTACTGCGCGCTCACCGGCTTAGCCGGCGGGGAATTGTTGCTCACTCCCGCAGCTTGCGGAGGAACATTTCCTTCATTAAACTCAGCGTTATAGCTATCCTGACTGGTTTTCGTCAAATATTCATGATCGATGTGTTCAGCCAAATACTGCTTACCGAATAGTAAATCGTACTGCACATTCCTATAGTCATCACGGAGTGCTTGCACCGATTCGGGGACTCCAGCATGGAGTTCTTGGTTCGCATCAACGACAAGATTACTCAGTAGTCCTGGCACTTGCGCCGCCAATTCGGCATTCAACTTGAAATTAGCTGGTTTCTCCATATGCAGCATATCCAGTACATGGGCACCAAGGAAGGAATCACTGAGCAGTGGAATGTCCTGCTTCGGCATATCGAAGTTCGACCAAGTAACAAGCGGGATGCTATGCATCTTCTTCACTTCTTCCAGCGACCAATTATTCGCGTTGCTCGTTTGGATGAAACCTGCTTCCTTATACACTTGATAATCTAATCCCAGCATCGGCAAATGATCCCCATAGAATACGATCATCGTCGGTTCATCCGATTCCTGGAAGTGATCGATCAGCATTTGTAAGCTTTGATCCGCATCGTGCGCGCCCTGCGCGTATGTCTCAAGAATCGTTTTTGCTTCAGGCGTCAAGTCACCTTGCGCTTTGAACTGATTTTCTCCATACCGAGGTTCATCGTAGGGTCCATGATTTTGCATGGTTACCGTGTACATAAACATAGGATCTTCGGTTTTATCTACTTCGTCTATAATGCTCCTAGACACTTCAGCGTCCGAGATAAAGTAACCTTTCATTTCCGGATTCACGAAATGTTCACTGCTCTTAAAGCTTTGGAAGCCTAACTCCTTATACACCGAATTACGGTTCCAGAACCAGCCTTCATAGGAGTGAATTCCCATACTTTTGTAGCCCTGATCGGCAAAATAACTCGCCAAGCTCGGTACAGGTTTCGTTATATATTGTTGATACGGAATGGACCCTCCTGGCAGGAAGCTCATCGAATTCCCCGTCAACACTTCGAATTCTACATTGCTGGTACCGCCACCGAATTGGGGGGACAACAGGTATCCGGATGTTGACTCCTTCTGCAAGCGGTGGAGGGTGGGTACCGGATCTTCACTGAACTTCACGTTCGTTAGCAAAGTTGGATCCCAAAACGCTTCACTCATTATGAAAATCACGTTCGGCTTCTTCCCTTTTAGAGAATCAGCATCTACGGACTTTTTCAGTCCTGCCTTTTGCATGCCTACCTCTTGGAGATTAGCTGCAACGGCTGCAATGCTCTGATCACTATACGTTTCTGGTTTTTGAACGATCGAATTTTTGACATTGAGGGTGAAAGCTAGCGCTAGTCCATTATTCGCATAGTTTTCTTTCTGATTCCATACAATTTCGTTTACACCTATATGGTCAAGAATTTTGCCAGCTAACGGTGTTTTGATTGCAAATGCATACAAGGCATAGAGCGAGAACAGCCCTAAACCAATTCGACTGATGATAGATAAAGATACACGTGGGAGTACCCATTTTAATAAAAATACAAGGATGACCGCGATGACCACAATTCCGATTCGGAGAAGTGCAGCTTTCCCTGTTACGAGCGAAGCTATATCCATACTTTCTTTGTTCAGCAAAATATCCCACGGGAAGAATGGCTCCCCAATCATTTTCACCTTCATATAAGAGATCAGTGCCATTAGGCCAAGCAATAAGGTTGCGATGGATCCGGAAATAGCTAATGATCCTACAACAGCATAAATGAAAGCTAATAAACAGAAGGATATGGCTACATTTAATAGAAAAAGTGATCGGTTAGATGTTATCCATTGGACCGTTTCATGCAAAGTACCACGTTCGAGAAGTTCCATTCCCGCTACAGAAAGTATAGGTAAGCATATCATAAATAATAAAAGCGAAATCGTCGCTCCCAGACGGTTTGGTCTCATCTTCTTAGGAAGATGGTTCCGGGGCTTCAAATTCAAGTGCATATTGCATCACTCTCCTCTTGCCCCTATTATAAACACCAATTGTGAAGAAATTATGTAGCTAACCTTAAAGGAAGCTTAGTTTTACCATAAAATCCCATTATTTAAGCCCTGCCAGCCATGACGCTAGCGCCTTCAATTCTTCCTCTTTCATTGTCACTTGGAACGGCGGCATTCCGCCACCACCCTTTTGAATACGCTTTATGATCTCCGCTTCATCTAAACGTTCTCCCACTTTTTGGATATTAGGGCCTTGTCCACCCTGTAATTGATTACCATGACACGAGATGCAGAAATTTTGATAAAGCTTAGGAACATCCACTTTGACCGCCGCCGGCTGCGATTCATTTTGTTTATTTCCACAGGCAGATAAGACGAGAGCCAGAACAATTACACTAAACAGCTTTAATTTCATACGCACGAAACTCCTTCAATCTGTTGTATTTCTCTCATCATACCAGAGCAGTGAATGTAAAATAAAGGAGTCCGCCCAAGTGCAGGATTTTCCCGAAATATACCTTTATTTATCCTTGGACGGATCTCACGGAATCGATGGATGGCCCCATGCAACAATACAACAAAGCCGGATTAAACTCATCGGGAAAAACTTTGTTTTTTAAAATAAAATTTCAAATACATTATTGAATGTTGAAATATTATTTTGTATGCTAAAGGCAGCCGAAATTTTTTATAAGAGAAAGGAAGAAAGGAGGATAACCGTTTATTCGGCTTTCATGTAAGCGAATACATAATGAGAAGGAAGTGAATCCCATTTGAAGAAAACAGCTCAAAGTCGCACGGCATCTATCCATTTTACCATGGCCTTATTCATATTCTTGAGCACGATCATGTTCGGTGTACCCGTTGCTAGCGCGGGCACGGAGGCTGCTTTGATCTCAGATGCGCAGGCGTTAGCCGGCGTCCAGGCTGCCGCTGGTGTGGAAGGCTTTGAACAAACGGCTAATCTCTTCTCGTCCTCGGCGAGGGCGACGGCAAGCATCGGACTTATCAGCCGACCTGAAACCATTTATTACGGCTATCATGCTGTTAATTTGTCCTACGATTTTACCGGCACTACCGGAACGTCGGCAGCTTACGTCAACTTCAAGGATCCGGACGGCACAACAGGCAGAACACTGCAGGGACTTCCGAAGAGACTCGGCCTCTGGGTGTACGGTGATGGCAACAACCACTGGCTGCGCACCCAAGTCAAAGATTCAGCAGGAACCGTCACGACGCTTGACTTCACATCCAGCAACGGGCTGAACTGGACCGGCTGGAAGTACATCACGGTCTCCGTTCCGAGCTCGCTGAGAGCTCCGATCAAGCTCAATCAAATCTATGTCGCGGAGACCAAGGACAACAACAAAAACAAAGGTGCGCTTTATTTTGACCAGTTGACGGCGTTTTACACGGATTCGACCGTTAACGGGCTCGATTTAGTAGATCTGCCTCCGCTTCAGGTTGGGGAATCGAAGAAGGCGCAAGTATTCGCGACTTACCAAAACGCGGTGGAGCCGGTCCCCGTTACAAGCGGGCTATCCTTCCGCAGCAGCAACGAGCAGGTCGCAACCGTCGACGCAGACGGCACAGTTCGGGCGCTGCAGTCAGGCACAGCTACGATCTATGCCTCCTATGGGACGGCACCAGAAGCATCCTACGTGCTGACAGTATCAACAAGTGCAGCCGTGCCGTCGAAATTAGAGCAATCTTCCTTGGAGAAGTTGGAATCCGGCTCCACGAACAAAATTCGCCTCTACGCCGTGTACCCTGAAATGACTGAACCCGTTACCGTGCGGAGCGGAGCAACGTTTGAAAGCAGCACTCCTGATGTTGCAACCGTCGATGTCGATGGCGTAGTGAAGGCCGTAAAACCCGGAACGACAACGATCACAATATCCTATAAGGGCATCTCAACAGCTTACACGCTGAATGTAAACGCCCCTGTACCCATATTGCAGAGCATCAAGCTGACCGAGCTCCACACAATGACAGTTGGCGATACCTTGCAAGCGAAGACTCTCGGCACCTACACATGGCTTCCGGAGCCCGTTCAATTGATTAACGGTGTAACGTATACGAGCAGCAACCCGACGGTCGCCGCGGTGAGCGCAAGCGGTTTCGTTACGGCGCTGAAATTCGGCACCTCACGGATTACTGCGATGTATGGCGGAAAAACGAGCGATTTCTACTTGGTGGTGAACAAAGTGGCCGCCATTCCGAAGTCCGAGCTCAGAGCTGCGTGGATTGCTACAGTCGACAATATCGACTGGCCGGACAAAGGCGTAACGGACCCGGAGCAGCAAAAGCGCGATTTCACAAAGCTGCTTGACCAGCTGCAAGCTACGGGGATCAACGCGGTCATCGTGCAGGTAAAGCCGACGGCGGATTCCTTTTACCCGTCCCAATTTGGTCCTTGGTCGGAATGGCTGACGGGCGTGCAGGGCAAGGATCCCGGCTATAACCCGCTTGCGTTCATGCTGGAGGAAGTGCATAAGCGCAATATGGAGTTCCACGCTTGGTTCAACCCATACCGGATCAGCTTAGAGGATCGTCTCGACAAGCTGGTATCGGATCACCCGGCGCGCCAGCATCCGGACTGGGTCGTTTCGTACGGCGGGAAGTTGTATTTCAACCCAGGAATTCCGGAAGCGAAGCAGTTCATCATGGACGGCATTATGGAAGTCGTGAATAATTACGATGTCGACGCGGTTCATTTTGACGATTATTTCTATCCGTACCCGGTCAGCGGTGTCGACTTCCCCGACCAAGATGCTTTCCAGAAATACGGTGCGGGCTTTGCAAGCAAAGCGGACTGGAGACGTAACAACGTCAATTCGTTCGTACAGGAGATAGGCACCAGAATCAAGCAGGAGAAAAACTACGTCAAATTCGGTATCAGTCCGTTCGGCATCTGGAGGAACAAAGGGGAAGATCCTGCAGGCTCCGATACGAACGGTCTCAGCAGCTACGACGCTATTTATGCGGACTCGAAAAAATGGATCGACCAGCAATGGATCGATTACATCACACCGCAAATCTATTGGTACATGGGCTATTCGCCTGCCGCCTACGACAAGTTGATCGAATGGTGGAACGGCGTTACTACCAACAAAAACGTTCACCTCTACAGCGGCCAGGCCACCTACCGCATCGGCTCAAACGATCCGAGTTGGCTGAACCCGAACGAAATGCCAGACCAAGTAAGCTATAATCGTAATTTCGGCAACGTCAAAGGAAGCATCTTCTTCAGCGCCAAATGGCTGCCGGCGAATCCGCTGGGCTTTACGGACCGATTAAAAACCGATCTCTATCGCTACCCGGCCCTTGTCCCTGCGATGCCTTGGCTTGACAATCAAGCGCCGAACACCCCTGTTCTCGCTTCCGCCATCCGCAAACCATCCGGCGTGGAGCTTACTTGGGCCAATGGTACAGCAGACGCAGCCTACTATGTCGTTTACCGTTTCGAGGGCGATACGGCAGGAAGCTTACAGGATGCGTCGAAGATCGTCGCAACCCTCCGCAAGCAGGAGAGCGCGAAGGGATCGTTCGTCGACCGGACTGCCGTTGACGGCGCGCGGTATACTTATGTCATTACCGCTGTGGACCGCCTCCACAACGAAAGTGCGGCCAGCAATGCGATTGCGATAACGAACGTACTTGATGTGACAGCACCTGTGACGACGGTAAGCGTTGAAGGAACGATGCATAACGGCTGGTACGTTTCGGAGGCGACAGTGAAGCTTACGGCGACGGACGACCTAACCGGCGTCAGTTCCACGCAATACAGCACCGATAACGGCGCAAACTGGCAGCCGTACGGCGGGCCTGTTAACGTTGAGGTCGACGGCGGGACCACCCTTCTTTACCGGTCCGAGGATGCCATCGGCAACGTGGAACAAGTGAAAAGCACGGTAATTCGCATCGACCGGTCCGCCCCAGTGATTCAAATTGGCGGCGGAGCCACTTACTCCGTAGATCAAACCGTTCAAATAAAATGTACCGCTTCCGATACGGTTTCAGGCCTCGTCTATAATCCTTGCTCCGCGCTCCTTGTCGATGCTCCGGCCTATGAGATTGGTCTCGGCTCGCACGTCGTGACCGTCGACGTTCAGGATGCCGCAGGTAACACAGCCTCCGCATCGATTACGTACACGGTGCAGGCGACCGTTAGTTCCATTTCAAACGTAACCCGTACATTTGTGACAGGACCGGGAGCAGACGGGGTTACGAACTCGCTTGTGAAAAAGCTTGAGAACGGTAATTACGATGCTTTTATCAATGAAGTGCAGGCACAAACCGGCAAAAGGCTGACGGCTCACCAGGCCGACGTCTTGATCCGTTTGGCTGCTTCTCTGCAATAAATCGTATATAGTTAAAAACTCCCTTGCTCCGTCCGGAACAAGGGAGTTTTTTTGACCTATTTTTACCCCGCTGTGCAAAAATCCCTACCTTAGGGTACTCGATATTATTTCGAAGGTGCCTGGCATCGAACAAATGACTTCTAGGTGGGAATAATCCTCGCTCCCCTGTACGCTTTCTTCACTAAATTCGCTTGTGAGTTCAATAGTGGATAAAAAGACATGGCAAGGGCATTAACCCGGGCCATGTCTTAATTTTCATACTAATTTCAACCGAATGACGTTCCACGATGCTTTACCAAGTATCGCCTGAATCTGGCTGTTTGACGATATGGCCGCATTACCTCCTGTGTGAGGCTTCACCCGATCCTGGGCATCAATGGTATTCGAAGCTTTCAGATCATCGTTCTCCAGAACGATATGCTCAATAACTCGGCATTCACCAAAACTGCGAAGATCCAACTCCAGCGGAAGTGCTTCCTCCAGATGACGGTTAACTGCGAAGATCGTCACTTCGGACTTGTCTTCATTATGAACGGCAACTGCTTCTAGGTAAGGCACATCCGTATAATCCTTCGCATCGTATTTCGGCGATTTGATCAGCGGCACAAGAACAGTCCCGCGTCCAAACACACTTGTATGCATGTATGGATAGTAGATCGTTTGTTTCCAGGCTGCTCCCCCATTCGCTGTCATGATCGGTGCGATGACGTTAACGAGTTGTGCCAAACAAGCCATCTTCACACGATCCGCACGCTTCAACATGGAGATAAGCATACAACCAACTAACAAGGCATCTTCGTGGTTGTAGATGTCTTCAAGCTGCGGTGGCGCGATGGACCAAGGCTCTATTTTGCGGTCCGCCTCGTTGGAGTGATACCAAACATTCCATTCGTCAAAAGATAAGTTGATTTTCTTCTTTCCGCGCTTTTTGGCCTGAATGTAATCCGCGGTCGAGATCACTGTATTGATGAACCGATCCATGCCCATAGATTGTGCGAGGAAATTGGCAGTATCTTTATCACGATTGCCATAATATTGGTGCAGGGAAATATAATCAACGTGATCATACGTATGCTCAAGTACAGTCGCTTCCCATTCAGGGAAAGTCGGCATAGTTAGACTGGAGCTGCCACAAGCAACAAGTTCGATCGAAGGGTCTACCCACTTCATGACTTTGGCCGTTTCACAGGCTGCACGTCCATATTCCGCGGCTGTTTTGCTGCCTATTTGCCAAGGGCCATCCATTTCGTTGCCTAAGCACCAAGTTTTGATATTATGAGGCGCCTTGTACCCATGACTAATCCGTAAATCACTCCAGTAGGTACCGCCTTTGATATTGGAATATTCAATGATATCTCTTGCCTCATCCGGACCGCGAGTCCCTAGATTAACGGCCATCATTGCTTCTGTATTTGCTTTGCGGCACCAATCCATGAATTCGTTCAGACCAACCAAGTTAGGTTCAATGGTGCGCCAAGCCAGATCAAGTCTCTTCTTACGTCCTTCTAACGGCCCAATGCCATCCTCCCAGTTATAACCGGATACAAAGTTACCTCCTGGATAACGAACGATCGGAACATCCAAACCTTTTACCAGTTCCAGTACGTCTGCTCGAAAGCCTTGCTCATCCGCTTGCGGATGTCCAGGTTCGTAAATTCCGCCATAGACCGCGCGTCCCAAATGCTCAATAAATGAGCCATAAATACGAGAATCTACTTCTCCGATTTTAAAATCTTTGTCGATAATCATGCTCGCTTTCATAGACATTGCTTTCACCTCGTAGTATGATTAATAAAAATATGAATCAATTAATATATTTATAATGCTATTGACTATATTAAACAATAATCAGAAGATGATTTCAAGCTTTTTATCTGCCTTCTGTTGAATTCACATTTTTATTAATTAGTCTACTTATGAGGAGATTGTCCGATGATCCAAACGACAACAGACCGCAAATGGCTGCCATTGTATGAAGCGCTGGCAAGCGATGTGCGGCTTAAGATACTGGAGCTGCTTGCTGAGAAAGAGATGAATGTCAAGGAATTAGCCCATATGCTCGGATTAAGCAGCGCCATCGTAACTATGCATGTAAAAAAGCTCGAGGCTGGGGGGCTTATTCAGACAGCATTAGTTCGAAAGCAAGGCGGCACGCACAAAATGTGCAAGTTGGCCCTCTCCCGCATCGAAATGCGGCTCCCGCAGTCAATCGAGCAGCAGCGAGCGTTCGATGAAGTTGCGATTCCGGTTGGCCACTACACACGCTTCGATGTGCATCCAACCTGCGGTTTGGCTACGGCTGATCATGTGATTGGTCAGTATGATGATCCGCGCTTCTTCTTTGAACCGGAGCGGATGCATGCCAAGATTCTTTGGTTCGGCAGCGGCTTCTTGGAGTATCGCATTCCGAACTATGTGCTGCCCGGTCAGACACTTGAGGAAATCGAAATTTCGCTAGAAATTGGCTCCGAAGCACCAGGAATTGAAGCAAATTGGCCGTCCGACATTCATTTTTACGTCAATGATACGCTGCTCGGCTATTGGACGAGTCCCGGTGATTCGGGACAAGGCCGCGGCCAACTCACTCCTGCCTGGTGGCCAGATTCAATCAACCAATATGGTTGGTTGAAGATCATCCGCGTCACGGAGCAGGGAACGTTCCTTGATGGACAGCGGCTATCGGCTGTCTCGATCAAGGATATCCTCATGTCCCGCAACGAGTGGACACTGCGGCTCGAAGTGCCGAACCATGCGGCGCATGTCGGCGGTTTGACCTTGTACGGTGAGGGGTTTGGCAACTACAACCGTGACATTCTGTTTCGCACCTACCGTAGGTAGGGGGCTTGTGTACACGCATGAATAGGGGCTGTCCTAAGTCATATCGCCAACTGAGTCCGAGAAGCCGGAAATCGACTTCTCGGCAGACCTTTCCCGCGCGTCCATGCAGATTAAGCTCGGAAAACGCGCTTATTCTGGAGCGGTCGAACAAATAAGCGCGAAATACGCGCTTACAGCGTGAGCTATGCGAGCCGAAGCTCGCCCACTGAGTCCGAGAAGCCGGAAATCGATTTCTCGGCAGACTATCTTGAGCTTTTACTTTAGCGTAGCTAGCAGGTTTGACTGCACTCACTCATCCCTCCTCCACATGCTTGATCAAAGTAGGGGTTCCTCCCCCCTGAGCTTTTGTTGTCCTCATTGCATCGGTATTACAACCCCCGCAGGCTTCCCTCCCGCAGCTCGCCCCTATTAGTTGTGCCTAGCTTGGCTAGGCGCGCTATGTAAAAAAGAGCCCGTAGGCTCTTTGAACTTGAACTTCTTTTGAAATTTTTTGAATTTCTTTTGAATTTCTTTTGAAATTTAACACTCATCTCACAATTGCTGCTCTTAATCGATTAACACCAAATTCCAAATACCCCTTGAAACAGGTCAACATATAAACCCAACCTTCTTTATTATCTATCAATTGACTGATTAGGTCCCCATCATTTTCATTAAAACCTTCTTCGTTAACTTCAATAACGGTACTCGAATGATCGAACTCTTTCAGCGTAATCGTAACAACATTACCTTCATCTGTTGCACCCCACTGGAAAACGATTTTCTTATTTACCTCGATTTCCAATACTTTTATATCCAATTGTGCATCATATTCATCATATCTCCATGTAATCGTCTTACCTTGCTCCAATCTTCCAGAACCGGAAGAAAACCAATAATTGGACATTTTCACAGGGTCTATAAGAGCTTCAAATACTTCATTAACGGGCTTAACTATTTTAAATTTCGTAAGGTTGTTCATCCTAAATCAACTCTCTTTCGATGTAATTGTGATTAGTTAAATGGAAATAGGCGGCAAGGTGTTCCCAGTTTCGAGTAAACTCTTTAAGTTGCTCAGAATGGCTGGCCATCCATTATTTAATCCCTCAAACGTGTCTTCTCTATCCACGATGTCAGTAGACGCTAGATTATCATGCTTAAGTGTCAGTTTGACCGTCGAATCTAATGCTTTCAACTCAAAAGTGACCCGTGACGGCTGCTTACGAGAAGTTTCATCTCCTATCATGTTCCATGTAAAAGAAAGTAAACGATGCGGCTCGCATTTTAGTATGATTCCGTGATCGGTGACTTGTCCATTCCGCGAATAGGTAACGTTAGAGCCTTCTTGCCAATCAGATTGGATTTTGCTTCCGAAGAAGTATTTTTCGGTAAAATCGCTGCTTGTCAAAGCTTGCCAAAGCTTTTCAGGCGTCGTCTTGATGTAAGTTACATAAACAAATGCTGCATCAGTCATTTTAATCCTCCATATTTGAGCTTGCTCAAAATCACTCCGCTTCAAGCTGCTTTTTAAGTTCAAGCAATGCTTCGATGCGATCACGATCATATTTGCTGATCCAGCGGTCATAAATCTCTCCAATGGGTTCAACATTTAGATAATGAATTTTATTTCGGCCTTGCCAATCAATATAAATCAGATTCGCTTCCTCCAAAATAAGCAGGTTTTTCGTTACTGATTGACGCGTCATTTCAAGATGATCACATAGTTCATTTAATGTCTGGCCATTTTTCTTGAAGGGCTCATCAAGGAGTTGTCTTCGGCTTGAATCAGCAAGAGCTTTAAATACTTTATCCATGCCATCATTATATGCAGCCATTTGTCCGCATTTCAAATTTGGTTTATTGGTGTATCCTGCCTGTTCGTTCCATTCTCGAAACAAAAAAGACACGGAAGAGCAATCCCGTGCCTTTCAGAAACAAATGGTGTTGTTTGTCCAACCAACCTCGTCATACTCACGCTATGCATGCATGCCCATACCAGCAGCCTCGCTGCTCCCAGAAACAGCAGCGCTCTTATCCCGCGCCTCCGCCCGGCGCAAATACTTCTGTTGGCGCCAACGGATGACAACGAGGATGCCGCGCAAATATTCGTCGCAGATCATAGCGACATAAATACCCGCAAGTCCCCAGCCCATGTGCAAGCCCAAGACATAGGAAAGGCCCGCGGCCACTCCCCACATCGAGAACAGCGAGATAATCATATTGTAACGGGTATCGCCTACCGCGCTCAGCGCATTACCGAAGCCCATATTGAGCATTCTCCCTGGCTGCAGGATGAGCGTCAGCACCAAACAGGAGAGTCCCAGCTTAATAATATCCGCGTCTGAGGTGAAGAAGCCGAGAAAGCTTTTGCCGATGAGAAAGAGAATGATGCTGTTGAACCCAACCAGACCGAGTCCAATCCATGTTCCTCGATATCCGCTCTTATAAGCTTCTTTGATATTTCCGGCTCCATACAGATGAGCAATCTGAATTTGAACAGCTAAGGCAATGGAGTAGCCTAACATAAAACAAATCGACTCGAGCGTGTTCATATACGTTCTCGCAGCCAATTCCTTAGCTCCCATCGTGGCTAGAAATGTGTAGATCGTCAACTGCGTCAATACCCAGGAAGACATGTTCACGCCGAGCGGCCAACCTATTTTCAAAATATCACCAAACAGCTTTCGATTAAATACGATAAGATCCCGCCACTCCATCCTCCGCTCGAACGCGGAAACGAACATAAACAGCAGCAAACACGTCGCCAACAATCGGCTCACGAGGGTCGAAATGGCCACACCTGTTAAACCCAGTTGAGGAAATCCGAGCTCTCCATATATAAATCCGTAGTTAAACACGATGTGTACAACATTCATACCAATAGCCGTAATCATCGGCCCCTTGGTGTTCCCCGTATTCCGAATCACGGTGCTAAGCGCCGCCGTCAAAGCTGTTAAAACCATCCCGCTCCCCACAATCGAGATATAGGTTTCAGCCAGAGGAAGCAGCCGCTCCTCCAAGTGGAACAGATTAGCTAGAGGGCGAGCCTCCATATAAAGAATCACACTCAGCACACTGCCTATCACTGCGCTGACGGTTACGGCCATAATGGCAACGGTGCGCGCAGATTCATTCTGCTTGGCTCCTATTTTCTGAGCAATCAAAATCCCGGCTCCACTCGCAACCGTCATAAATAAGATCATCATCGATTGGAACAGTTGGTTCGATAAACCGACCACCGCCACCGCATCATCCGATACGCGGCTCACCATTAAGGTATCGACGGCTCCTAAAAGCAATTGCAGAAGCAACTCGACGAAAATAGGCCAAGCTAGAAGCCATAGTGTAAACTTATTTTTCTCTTTGACCATGTTTTTCACCATCCGATTATCATCTCTCTTTTTGTATAAATGAAACTTTGTTGTCTGCTCAAATTATAGATGCTATAGTTGACTCCAAGTATGAGTATTGCAACTTAAAGTTTCAAAATTCCAACCTCCATTCAAGAGATGAAAAGGTGACACCGATGGCTTTTATCGAAATGACTGTCCCTCCGCTGCCGCACTACATTACAAGCGGTTTCAGCACGATATCCAAAGGCAGCAAACATCCGAGCAGACGCAATATCCAAGTATTTGATTTACTAATCACCACATCGGGCTGCTTCTACATAGGCGAGGAGGATGCTAGGTTTGAGGTAGCAGCTGGACAAGCCGTTATTCTAAGACCGGACAGCTATCATTTCGCTACAGAAGTCTGTTCCGAGCTGACGGGTACTTATTGGATGCATTTCCACGCAGGTGGACCATGGGCTATGGTAGACCATACGGTCCAACCTATACCTCTGGAAGATCCAACACAAACCCCAATTGAGCCATTTGCTGTAGAGCCCTTTACGATACGGATCCCTCAATATACAACACTTCTGCAGCCTGAAAAAACCTATGACCTGTTTGAACAACTTCAGCAGCTGCAACCAAGTGCTCATATGAGCAGTGTCCGTTTTGCGCAGCAGCAGCTTTTTCATGAATTATTGCGCCAGCTTTCCGCTACCACGGACAGCGATCATCCATCACCTTCCACGGCCTGCGCGGAAAAAGCGGCCTCCTATTTAAGGCAGCATTACAAATCGTCTGTTTCAGCCAAAGAGCTCGGCGATCACGTCAATTTCCACCCTGTTTACATTGCACGCTGCATGCAAAAGGAATATGGCTGTTCCCCGACGGAATACCTGCTCAGGTTAAGGATCCAGCAGGCTAAGCTGCTGCTGCTTCAAACCGATCTTCCCGTTGCGCACATAGCTGAAGAGGTTGGTTTTGAGCAGCCTGCCTATTTTGCCACCTGCTTCACCAAAATGGAAGGTATCTCTCCTCGCAAGTACAGGCAGCGGTTCTCGCGGGGGTAATTAACCAACAACTCGAAGGCATATATAGGCTAACTTCAAAATACAGTTAACTTATATAACTTAGAGGGAGTTGACTTGATATGGAAGAACAACAAAATGCGCCTGTCCTAAGTGTAAAAGATTGGATGATTACCATCCTGCTCCTTGCGATTCCACTTGTGAATATTGTGATGTTATTCGTGTGGGCATTCAGTAAAGGAGAAAACCCTACAAAATCTAATTATGCCAAAGCAAGCTTAATCTGGGCTCTCATCGGAATCGGTCTCTATTTTATTTTCTTTGTCCTCTTCTTCGGCGCAATGATGTCGAATATGAATCAATAAAACCTTCTCCTGCACAGCTATCCTCCATGCGGCCGTAACCGCTTGGGGATAGCTCTTTTTATGTTATACTGGAAAAAAATGATAAGGAGTCTACGAACATGGCTTCCCCCTTACATTGGAAAAAGTCACTATGGATTCTATGGGGCGCTAATTTCTCCGTTATGTGCGGCATGAATCTCGTTCTTCCGTTTCTACCGCTCTACATCGGAGAACTCGGGGTTCAAGATCTTGGCGAAATTGTACGTTGGACAGGCTGGATTGTTGCAGCACAGTTCATCACATCGTTTCTCACTCAGCCGCTCTGGGGAGCAATTGCGGATCGACGCGGACGTAAAATCATGCTGCTTCGCGCCGGGTTCGGGATGGCGATTGTGACAGCACTCATGGGCATCGTCACGTCACCTTGGCAGCTGCTGTCTTTGCGGCTGCTCAACGGTATCTTCTCCGGCTTCATCTCCATGGCGGTGTCTCTTCAAGCTTCCGTTACACCGCCGGAGCATTCGGGCAAATCGCTCGGCACCTTACAAACAGGAACTATCGCCGGATCGCTCATCGGCCCCTTACTTGGAGGCTTGCTGGCAGGTTTCTTCGGTTACAGCCATGTGTTTTTCTTCACTGGAGGGCTCATGCTCTGCGCGAGCATCATCGTCATGATTTTCATTAAAGAGGAGCGTAAGCCTCCCTCTAAGAAAAAAGAACGACAGCGCACAGATTGGCGGCTGTTTCGGCCTTTGCTCCCGGTCTTCGCTGCTTCCCTGATCACACAGATCGGAATGATGAGCATCGAGCCGATTGTGACGGTGTACGCGAAGACCTTATATACCGGTAGCCACTTGGAGCTGATCGCTGGTCTAATCGTTGCGATTACCGGCATCGCGAACTTGTTCGGCGCTCCATCCTTAGGGAGACTCGGTGACCGTATCGGTCAGCGCAAAACGCTTGTAATCGCCTTATCTATGGCGGCACTTGCCTTCATCCCGCAGGCTTTTGCCACTAGCATCACTATGCTCCTAGTCGGCAGGTTCCTGCTCGGGCTGTTCATCGGCGGCATGATTCCCTCTCTGAACGCGCTGGTCATGAAGCTAGCGCCTACTCAGATTCAAGGGACCGCTTACGGCTTTAATACCTCATCGCTGTTCCTAGGCAATCTGATTGGCCCCTTAATTGGCAGCCATCTTGCGGCAGCGTACGGTTTCACATCCGTCTTCTATGTCACGATGGGCATTTTACTGCTCTGTGCTGGATTCGTCTATACGAATCGCAGTTTAGACAGTCATTACCATTCAAAAACGGCTTAACACAACCATTTCTTTTAAAATTGGAGGATAACTATGAAACACGAAATTTTATATAAAGGCGCATTTCCTATGTTGAAGGTAGAGCTTGAAGCAGGCGAGAATATCAAGGCGGAAGCTGGAGCCATGGTCTCTATGTCCCCCAATATCGAGCTTAAGGGAACCGTAGAGGGCGGTCTCATGCGCGGTTTAGGCCGAATGCTGAGCGGTGAGAAATTCTTCTTCCAAGAACTAACACCAACCAGAGGATCGGGCGAGGTTTTGCTTGCACCTACTGTCATTGGCGATATCGAGGCCGTAGAACTAGACGGATCCTACAAGCTGTATGTGCAAAAAGATGGCTTTCTTGCTGGAACATCCGGCATTCAGGTGAATACGAAAATGCAAAACCTGATGAGTGGGTTTATGTCAGGCGAGGGCTTTTTCATCGTTGAAATTAGCGGAAAAGGCACCGTCTTCCTTTCCTCTTACGGCGCTATTCATGCCATAAATCTAGCTCCAGGGCAAGAAGTAATCATCGATAATGGACATCTTGTCGCTTGGCCAGATTATACGCAGTATACGATTGAAAAAGCAGCCAAAGGCTGGTTATCCAGTTTGACGAGCGGCGAGGGCGTTGTCTGCCGATTCCGCGGCGAGGGTGTCGTGCTTATTCAAACAAGGAATCCGCAGGGTTTCGGCGGGTGGATTAAGCAGTTCATTCCAGGTGGCAGATAAGTATAATGGTGTCTTGTAAGCTGGGTGGCCTGAGACTGAGAGCTAAATCGAAGTGGAGTAACTCCGTAATTTGGAACCCCTGATTTCATTCAGTGCATCCTCACCCAGAATGCTGTATTTTCTACAACTTTAATCAAGCAAATCCGTGTTACCTCGTCCAAATGTTGCAGAACATACAATAATTCTGCCTAAAAGTAACCGTTTTGCTCAAAATCCTGCAAAATTGTTGTACATGATACAACATCTCCAGCTTTGAAGGATGAAAATAAGGAAATTGTTGTACGCTGTACATCATTCAGGCAGGTAAACTAATCTATCCTGAAAAAAAACGAGAATTCCTCACAGGGGGTTCTCGTTTTTTTGATGATATTATGATAAAATGGTTCTATCATATAAACTTGGTTTTATATACAAAACCAAAAAATAGAAACGCAATGTATTCGAACGATCGCTTTGCGAACAAGGAGGCCCTAACATGGATGATAAATACCGCGTTCCGGCCATCGAACGTGCACACCTAATTCTCAAAGAAATCTCTCTGCATCCTGGTGAGTTGAAGCTAATCGACTTGTCACGAACGCTCGCTATTAACAAAAGCTCAATGTACTCATTGTTATTAACTATGGAAAACTTGGGGTGGATCGAAAAGGAGACCGGAGAAACCTACCGGTTAGGAAGAGAATTGTCTCGTTTCGGCCATGCCGCCATGCAGCAGCGAGACTTGAATGAATCCTTCCACAAGGAAGCAGCCATATCCAAGCTGAAGCTGGGCGAATCGTTCCAACTTGCCAAATTAGATGGCAAAGAAGTCCTTTATATCGCTAAAGAGGAAGCACTTACGCCTGTTAGGCTCGCTTCTGAACCAGGCATGCGGTTGCCTGCACATGCCACCGCACTCGGTAAGGTCATGCTGGCTGATCTGAGCGATGAGGAAATGGATTCGCTTTATCGTTCTGACCAAGAACCATTTCCACATTTAACGGTTCAATCCATTACCTCTTTACAAGCATTAAAACAAAGTTTAGAGCAAATCCGACAACAAGGCTATGCACTAGATTTGGAGGAAGCCGTGCTTGGATTTAGCTGCGCGGCGGCTCCGATCCGCAATGCCCAAGGCCAAGTCATTGCTGCTGTCAGCTGCTCCATGATGTCTCTGCAATGGGAACAAAAGAAGCAGTCCTGTATAGAAGAAATTTGTAATCTGGCTCATAAACTATCTGAATAAAAAGGAGAATTCTCATGCGATTACGAGACAAAATCATTCTCATCACAGGTGCAGGATCAGGAATTGGCAAAAGTACTGCTCTCTTATTTGGACAAGAAGGTGCGCAAGTCATCGTCAACGATCTCGACGTCGTCAAAGGACAGGAGACAGCGGATGAAATTATCGGGGCTGGCGGAGCTGCTACGTATATACAAGCGGACGTTACCCAAGCAGACTCCGTCAGTCAGATGGTAGAGCAAATCATACAGGCACATGGCCGTATTGACGTGCTTTTCAACAATGCCGGAATTAGCGGTGTAGGCGCGCTTCATGAGCTAGAACCTGACGCCTGGGACCGCATCATGAGCGTTAATGTCAAAGGTGTATTCTTACCTTCTAAGTATGTCGTGCCGCATATGATGGAACGCAAATCCGGTTCTATTATTAATATGTCTTCCTGTATCGCTGAAATAGGTCTGGCCCGCCGGGCATCTTATGCAGCAACCAAAGGCGCTGTTCTCGCATTAACGAAATCCATGCAGGTGGATTATGCCGCCTATGGCATTCGAGTGAATGCGCTGCTGCCGGGGACCATTTTAACCCCGTTCGTAGAAAACTATCTCCGCACTTCCTACGACGATCCTGAAGCAGCCATCGCCTCTTTGAAATCTAGGCAGTTAAGCAACGAATTGGGTCGCCCGGAAGACGTCGCGCTAGCGGCATTGTTCCTCGCTTCAGACGATTCCAAATTCATGATGGGTTCACCATTATATATAGACGGAGGCGTGACTTTCGGCAAAAACGCTTAGTTAGATGGCCTGCTATTATTTAATCATTTACTTATTCACTCATACATTAATTCAGGAGGTTTTCAAATGAAACTGCTTACTTTCAGGAAAAATGATGCGTTAACTCTAGGCGTCCAAACCGAGTTTGGCGTGCTGGATGTCGTTCAAGCTGTCAAGCAACTGGCGCCAGCATTCACAGTCCCTGCCACTGTTCACGAAGCCATTAATGGCGGGGCAACCGCTACCGATGCACTACTTAACCTTGTTAATCTTGTCCTAGAGCGCGAAGACCGTGCTTCCTTGCTGCTAAGCGAAGAGACAATGATTTACGGCCCCTGCGTTACGCATCCTAACAAAATCATTTGCGTAGGTCTGAACTATCGCAAGCATGCCGAAGAAACGAATGCCCCGATCCCGCAATACCCGATTCTTTTCAACAAATTTAATAATACGCTTACCGGGCACGGACATGACATTGCACTACCTCGTGTAACCAAGGAGGTCGATTACGAATGCGAGCTGGTTATCGTAATTGGTAAGCAGGCCAAGTATATCTCCAAAGAACAAGCCTTGGAGCACGTGTACGGATACTGCTGCGTGAATGACCTTTCTGCGCGTGATTTGCAAATGCGGACCCAGCAATGGCTGCTTGGCAAATCGTGCGATGACTTCAGTCCACTCGGTCCTTATCTAGTGACTGCGGATGAAGTTGGCAACCCGAATGACCTTCAGATTAGCACCACAGTCAACGGCAAAGTACGTCAAAACTCGAACACGGCGGATATGATTTTCCACTGTGACGAAATTGTCAGTTATATTTCTCAGCATATGACGCTATATCCAGGGGACATCATACTAACTGGTACACCGGAAGGTGTTGTGCTCGGCGATCCAGTTGATAAGCGCGTATACTTAAAAGACGGCGATGTCGTGACGATTTCTATCGAGAAATTAGGCAGCTTAACTAATCGCATGGTTAACGAGTAACTAGCTTTCGCGTTTAAAACGGAATCCAAAAGCTCCACTATACAGCAAAGAGCAAGCCGCAGCGGCTTGCTCTTTTTCTCCATTTATCCCCGCTTGACCAACATGGCAACACCTTGTCCGCCGCCAATACATAAGGCAGCCACACCCAGCTTGCCTTCTCTCTTCTCCAGCTCATGCAGCAGCGTAACCAGAATGCGGGCTCCGCTTGCACCAATCGGGTGTCCAATGGCAATCGATCCTCCATTGACATTTAATATCTCCCGCGGGATGCCCAGCTCGCGGCCAACGGCTAAAGACTGTGAAGCAAAAGCTTCATTCAGTTCAAATAAATCAATGCTATCGAGTCGAACTCCCGTTTTACGGAGCAATTTATGAACAGCATCAACAGAGCCCATTCCCATCATGGATGGATCTAAGGCAGCATTCGCATAGCCTTTGATGCGAGCTAAGGGCTTAAGTCCAAGCTCCTTAGCCTTATCCGCAGCCATAACAACCAGCACAGCGGCTCCGTCATTAATGCCAGAAGCGTTGCCAGCCGTAACTGTTCCTTCTTTTTTGAAAGCAGGTCGAAGCTTGCCCAGAACCTCAGCTGTTGTACCTGCCCGAGGAAACTCATCTTGCGCGAATAGCACCTGGTCGCCTTTTCTTTGCGGGATGGCTACTGGAACGATCTCATCCTTGAATCTGCCGGATGCAATCGCCTGCTCCGCTTTCAGCTGGCTCCAAGCAGCAAACTCATCCTGCTCTGCACGTGTAACGCGATGATGCTCCGCTATATTCTCGGCCGTGATGCCCATATGGATGTCGCACATCGCGCACCACAAACCATCCCGAATCATCGAATCGACCATGGTGCTGTCACCAAGCCGCAGGCCTGAACGAGCCCCGGGCAGCAGATAAGGCGCCTGCGTCATATTTTCCATACCGCCTGCCACCACGATATCCGCATCTCCGAGGCTCACAGACTGTGCCGCCAGCATGACGGACTTCAGGCCCGAACCACACACCTTGTTAATCGTCATCGCTGGAACGAATTGCGAATACCCCGCTTTCAGCCAAGCTTGCCGGGCTGGGTTTTGCCCAAGTCCAGCCTGAAGCACGTTACCCATAATGACTTCGTCTACTTGGCTGTCAACCAGATTAGCTCTCTTCAGAGCCTCTTGGATAACCGTACTGCCTAGCTGCGGAGCAGATATGTCCGCCAAAGCTCCCTGAAAGCTGCCAACAGCTGTTCGAACTGCGCTAACGATAACGACTTCTCTACTCATAACGATCTCCTTTGCTCATCTGAGGTTCATTTTGAAGAAGAGGACTAATTGTAAACCGCGCTTCCGTGTTGGCGAGAACCTCTTCCATCGTTACACCTGGGTGTATGCCCGATAACACCATGCCCTCATCTGTAAAATCAAAAACGGCTAAATCCGTGATCAGACGATTCACTACACCTTTGCCTGTCAGTGGCAGGGTGCATGCCTTTTTAACCTTAGACTCCCCTGCTCTATTCACATGTTCCATGATGACAATGATCCGTTTGGCGCCGTTGACCAAATCCATAGCGCCGCCCATCCCTTTCACCATTTTTCCGGGAATCATCCAGTTGGCAAGGTCACCGTTCTCCGCTACCTCCATACCCCCAAGAATGGCCAAGTCAATATGGCCGCCCCGGATCATAGCGAACGATTCTGCACTGTCAAAAAAAGAAGCGCCCGCCACAGCTGTTACCGTTTCTTTGCCGGCATTAATCAAATCCGGATCTTCTTCTCCAACGTAAGGGTAGGCACCGATGCCCAGAAGCCCATTTTCCGATTGCAGCATAACCGTCATTTCTGGCGGTATATAATTGGCTACGAGTGTAGGCAAGCCAATGCCTAAATTGACATACATGCCCTCTTTAATTTCATCAACGGCACATTGAATAATCGTTAAACGGTCATTTTTCATACCGATACCTCCTTACTTCGAACGGTGAGACGCTCAATCCGTTTTTCATAGGACGCACCCTTTACAATCCGCTGCACATAAATACCTGGTGTATGAATATCGTCTGGGCTCAACTCGCCTACCTGCACAATTTCTTCAACCTCAACAATCGTCACTTTCCCTGCTGCTGCTGCCAACGGATTAAAGTTACGCGATGTTTTGCGGAAAACCAGATTGCCCAGCGGGTCAGCTTTCCAAGCTTTGACCAAGGCAAAATCACCAAGAATCCCTTTTTCCAACAAATAGGTGCGTCCTTCAAATGTTTTGTGTTCTTTACCTTCTGCGACTAAAGTACCTACGCCTGAAGCTGTATAGAACCCCGGAATGCCCGCTCCGCCTGCGCGAATTCGTTCGGCAAGCGTCCCTTGTGGAACCAGCTCGACTTCGAGTTCTCCGCTTAAAAACTGCTGCTCAAACGTTTTGTTTTCTCCCACGTAGGAGGAAATCATTTTCTTGATTTGTTTGTTGGCCAGCAGCAGTCCAAGTCCACAATCATCAACCCCGCAGTTGTTGCTAACTACGCATAAATCTTTGGTTCCTTGCGCTTTAAGCGCTGCAATCAAATTCTCCGGAATCCCGCAAAGCCCGAAACCGCCAACAATTAACGTGGCTCCGTCACGAATATCCGTTACAGCTTCCTCTATGGAAGAACATATTTTATTCATGATGATCCATCTCCTATTCCTATCCCTAGGTTGATCTATATTTACTGTGCTGTGTAACCGCCGTCGATTAATAGTGAAGCTCCCGTTACACCTCGCAATTTGTCACTAGCAATTAACATCGCATAATCAGCAATTTCCTCTACAGCTAAGAGGCGTCTTTGTGGAACCAAAGGGTAAATAACCTCCTCAAGGACACTTTCTAAAGGAACATTGCGTGTTTTCGCCAAGTCCTGCAGCTGCCCTCTAACAAGAGGTGTATCTACATATCCCGGACACAGCGCATTCACCGTAATGCCGTGAGCAGCACCTTCGAGTGCTGCTACTTTCGTTAAACCGATCAGTCCATGCTTTGCGCTGTTATAGGCCGCTTTGCCTGCGAATCCAATCACTCCGTTGATCGAAGCCATATTAATGATCCGGCCAAAGCCTTGTTCCTTCATGATAGGGAAGGCATGCTTGATGCCGATAAAAGCGCCTGTCAACATCACCTTTATCAAGAATTCAAACTTTTCTACAGGGAATTCCTCAATGGGTGCAACATGCTGCAGCCCTGCATTATTGACGAGAATGTCCAGCCGTTTATAGGTTTGAACCACGGTTTCAATAGCTTCGACAAATTGCGGCTCCTGCGTTACATCACATTTGACCCCTATAGCTTCAAAGCCTTCTTGCTGCAACTGCTGCGCAGCCAGATTCGCTTGTTCACCATTGATGTCGGAAATGACCACCCTGGCTCCTTCCCGTGCATAAGTGCGTGCGATTTCAAGACCAATACCGCTTGCTGCCCCTGTTATCAAAGCGACTCTATTTTCCAAGAACCTAACCATTGCGCATACCTCCATCTTGAACTGTTAAAATATCGATAAAATGATCGCGAGCACGAGAACAGTTACTGTTTTGATAACCGTAATTGCGAAAATATCCTTGTACGATTGTCGATGTGTGAGTCCTGTAATGGCAAGGAGTGTGATGACTGCACCATTATGAGGGAGCGTATCCATACCACCTGATGCCATCGAAGCAATTCGGTGTAACAATTCCGGACTAATCCCTGCATTGTTTGCTGCGGCCAAATATTGCTTACCCATGACTTCCAAGGCGATGGACAGCCCTCCTGATGCAGATCCCGTTACGCCGGCCAACACGTTGACAGAAATCGCTTCAGAGATAAGCGGATGAGAGCTTAAGCCAAGAATCCAACCTTGAATTGCTTTGAATCCTGGCAGCGTTTTTACGACATTACCGAAGCCTACTTCAGAAGCTGTGTTGAAAATAGCAAGCAGCGCTCCCATTGCTGCAGCCGTCAAGCCCGCTGCCAATTTGCTTTGAACAACGCGTGCATTAATGCAGATTGCAGAAAGAATACCTATGCACAAGGCTACGATCAATGCCCAGGAAGACGATACCGTTTTTACATTGGCAATATTAAACGTTTTCAAAAGATCTGCTGAATACCAGTTATTTACCGTTAAGAAGCCTCTGCTCAGTAAGTAGTTAAATAGCAGGACCAGCACCAATGGGATGATAGACACCCAGAGATTTGGATATTTCTGATTGTCTAGCCCCTCAGGCTCATTCTTATGTCCTTGACCATAGCCTTCACCAGCAGCTTCCGCTTGCTTGCGTCTGCGTTCTAACCAGAACAGCCCTAGGCCAAAAACGATAAGACCGCCAATAATACCAAGAATTGGAGCCGCGTATGAATCCGTTCCAAAATAGGTTGTAGGAATAATATTTTGAATTTGCGGTGTCCCTGGCAGTGCGTCCATTGTAAAAGTAAACGCTCCCAAAGCAATCGTGCCGGGAATCAATCTCTTTGGAATATTGGCTTCTCGGAAGATCGAGACAGCGAAAGGGTACACTGCAAACGCTACCACAAATAAAGAAACGCCGCCGTACGTTAAGATACCACACGCAAGAACAACGGAAAGCATCGCTCTTTTGGATCCCAATGCCTTCACTAACGATTGCGCAATGGAGGATGCCGCACCGTTCAATTCCATCACTTTACCGAACACAGCTCCCAATAGGAAAATCGGAAAAAAGTTTTTCACATAATTCGCTGCGTTCACCATATACACTTCTGTATAGCTCGGCATTAAAGCAATTCCCGAAATCAATACGGCCAGCAAGGTGAAAATAGGTGCGAACACGATGACTGGGTAGCCTCTGTAAGCAAAAAACATCAGCAGGCCTAAGGATAACACAATCGCTACAATCTCAATAAACATGTTCTGTTCTCCTTTATAGTCATTTGTAAAGCGCTTCCAACTTGTCTGGTATGAATAAACTGCTTCAATTACATTTGGATTAATTTCAGTTTACATGCAGATTCTCAACAGGTAAAATTCATAATTGGAATGACAATCATGAAAAATCGCTATAGGTCGGGGATGATCCTTTGGATTTACGCCAGTTAACTTATCTGCTTGAAATTGCTAAACATATGAATTTTACCAAAGCAGCCGAAGCCCTTCACCTCACACAACCTACACTGAGTAAAATGGTGAAAAATATAGAAGAAGAACTGGGCGCTACTTTATTTGATCGTTCAGGTAAATATGTTCAATTGACGGACTCGGGAGAGATCGCCGTTCAACAGATTCAAGTCATCGTGCAGGCTGTCCAAGATCTTCATCACCTATTAGATGATGTCTCCAACCTAAAAAAAGGAACCATCACCATAGGGTTGCCCCCAGTAGTTGGTTCCGTTTTCTTTACACGAGTTATCGCAAAGTTCCAAATTAAACATCCAAATATCCACTTCCAACTTGTCGAAGAAGGCGCTAAGAATGTAGAAAGCCTTGTGCAAAATCGAAAGCTTGATCTTGGTGTGGTGGTTGGGCCAGTAGACACGTCTAACTTTGAAACCTTGCCTTTTCTCTTTCAAAAATTAGCGCTCATCATCCATCGTTCTCATCCGCTAGCTGAGCAAACTAGTGTATCACTCCTGCAGCTTAGAAATGAACCCTTTATCCTGTTTCCTAGCGGCTATGCCGTTCGAAACCATGTCATTCATGCCTGCCGATCCGTTGGATTCGATCCTTCCGTTGTCTACGAAAGCTCGCAATGGGACCTTTTGGCTGAAATGGTTGCTTCGAATGCAGGCATTTCCATCATACCCGAGACGATTTGCAGTAAAATCACTTGTCCCGAAGTACTTACGTTACCTTTAACAGAGCCTTCTATTCCCTGGAATTTAGTCATTATTTGGCCTAAGGATCATTACGTCTCTTACGCTATGCGTGAGTTTATCTCGTTTAGCCAAGAGCTGTCTGAGACAGAGAACTGACTCTGCCAACATTCACTTACTGTTGGGGTATTAGGTCATTCGAAGATGAGTATTACTTAGTCACTTTTACAATCATCTTATCGCTGGATACGGCTCCTGCATGGTTAACGAGCTCAGCGCGATACTCATAGGTGCCTATTGCTCTATTTGCTATGGTCGTTACTGCTGATTGAGCAGTGGGTGTTTTATCCAAAAGTGTTTGCGTATCGATTAGAACGCCGTTTTCATATAAATGATACGTTGTTCCATTCGTACCCCACCACATGTTCATGATGGTTTTGAAGTTGCCGTCACCATCCCAGTTGTCATTGGAAAGGACCGGTTTAGCCGG
>NZ_WHOA01000238.1 GCF_013141715.1 Paenibacillus phytorum
TGTTAAATAGGAGTTCAGGTGTTTGGGTAGTGTGGGGCAGGAAGTTCCGTTAGTGCGCATGCGGGAACAGAAGGTGCTGAATATTTTTACAACATCTTCCATATAAAAGTTATGCTGCACGCTTCTCTCCACAAGGTCCTTGGGGATTCACTCTCCCAAATCTCGACGGGTCTATGCCCTCACATTCCTTCGTCCTATCTTTCCAAGGTGTGGAGTCCGATCAACGTTAACGGAACGGGTCTATGCCCTAAAGCTGAAAAATCTCGGTACTCCGTGCTTTCTTTGTGAGATCCTGCGAATGAGCCAATCTACGTGTCAGGGTTACGATTTACTTATTATGCAGCTAATGATATCTGAGCCTTATCCATGGAGAATGTTTGTCCTTCTCTCGCCATGGCTACAAGCATCCGGGCCAGTTTCCCAATCAGCTTCATCATGGACTGCATTTTTGTCATTCGTTTCACTTCGGTATTGTGGGCATGCATGGCTTGGAACGCTTCATTGAAAGATAACAGGTGAAACACAGTGAAGTAGAGATGCTTGCGCAGTAGAGAGTTGCCTCGTTTGCTGAGCTTGATTTGCCCCTTATACTTACCAGAACTTCGTTCTGCTAAGTTCAATCCTGCCTTGCGCAATAACTGATTTCCATGAGACAGCTTACGTAAGTCCCCGCCAAATGCCAATATGGCAGCCGTTGCAGGAACGGAAGCACCGACAGATCGAACGAGATCTGAACAAGGAATTTCAGGCAGTATCTTTTCAATCATCTCATTCGCTTCATCAATGATTCGGTAGATTCTTTCATACTCTTCAATGAGGTGCCTTAGCTCCCATTTGTCTTCTTCAAGGGCAGTAGTGTCTCCCACGCTATGTCTAGCGAGTGATTGAAGTTCCATTGCCTTGTTCTTGCCTCGCACCCCGCCAGGTCTGGCCATATACTCACCCCAGATCTGTACTATTTGCTCCGGAGTTAGCTGCAATAGGTCAGAAGGGGCTGGGAACCGGCGCAAAGTGGCCAAGGAACGATCGCTAAAAATATCATCAAATGCTTGTCTGTATTCTGGAAACCGGATATC
>NZ_WHOA01000239.1 GCF_013141715.1 Paenibacillus phytorum
TGTTTTCGTTTCTTTAAAAACTTTCTATAATATGCACCGATGAGGGAATGTGGCTCTTGTCTGCAATAAACTGATTGAAAATATTCATAGTTGTACTTGCTGTCCAACATTATAGAGGGCGTTTCTAAGAGTGAACGTTTTTTTCTTTTCCCCAAGTGGCGCTAGCGGCATCATAACTTAGTTGTTTTGCTATCAGTATTTGTAATAGTCAAACCCCACTTGGATTTAGATACAGGAAGCTTGCTTTTAAGGGTAATTCGATAAAGAGTGGGGCCCCATACCGCTTGCAATTTGGGATCGGACACGACAATTTCTTCTTTAGATGCAGCTAGTAAACTTTTATCATAATCCATCTGCACCTGGCCGTCTTCTGTACTCTTTAAGACAATAGTACCTTTCTCTTCTATTTGAGGATCCCATGGGGTTATAAAGTGAAGCTTGATATCATCTGTAGCACAGTTAAGCTGAAAATCTTCCTCAATCAAAATTTGAGCATCCTTCTGACGCAAAAAGGTAAATGTACGCTTCCAAGAGACAATTCCCGATGATTCAGGGTATGCGGAAGCTATGTTCAAAGAGAACCGGGCTGAGTCCGGAGTCGTATTGTAATGTACATCGCTCGCCTTGAAGTTATTTCCTGGAAGTTGCTGGA
The DNA here is from genome assembly GCF_013141715.1 of Paenibacillus phytorum. Classification (GTDB taxonomy): domain Bacteria; phylum Bacillota; class Bacilli; order Paenibacillales; family NBRC-103111; genus Paenibacillus_E; species Paenibacillus_E phytorum. The sequence goes on from NZ_WHOA01000239.1 coordinate 653, forward strand.
TGCCATTTACCATTGGTACGTTATGGTACGCCGACTGCATCGTCCAAATGTCATAGCGATCCTTGCTAAACGTTTTAGCACTGTATGTTTCTACACCGACATCAATCAGATAAGGGATGCCGTCGGAATAGACCATAAAGTGACCGAGGTCATTATGATTGTGACTCTCTGCATTATGTCCGCCTTTCGCTGCCAAGTAGAGCCCGCACCTCGAGCCTTCTTGCTCCCTTGCTGCCATGACCTCGATTTCGTTCAACCAAACGTCTTTTATATATGGAGCCGAAGCGTCATCCTTCAGCTTGTCTCCTACCTGGAAAAGCGCAGGCAGTACACGATGCATCGTAAGCCAGCCTGACAGCGGTTTAGCATTAAGCGAAAATGCGCTTCTTGCCAAGCTAACAAGACGCTGATCCCCGATCCGAACCCCGTACCGATAAACGAGGTCTGATTCTATTTCCAGCATAGCGCTTCCATCTGCGAAGTTGATGTAATAATTTTCATCAATATGGACTCTGTACAGGTATCGCCCTAACTCTTGAATGAGTGGCTCATTGTACAAATTTATTTGCCCTCCAGAAGCTTCGTATAATAACTCCAAGCAATCGAATAACGATCCGGCAGCACGATGCCAGTAAACTGGCCCCTCTTCACATCCGCCATCCCTTTCGGAATCATTAATAAATCGATCCAAGCTGGTTATCATCTTTGTGATTCCCTTAATGCGCTTCTCCTCATCCTCTTCCAATAATAAGAAGCAGAGAAGCACATTCGAATTTACCCACGGATTCCAATTGTTCATTTTTCGATTCGGATCCATACCCATCCACCATAAATCGGTACGTTCCAAGTACGGATCAAGAATGCGACGATTTACTTCATGTTGAATTCGCGCGCAAATGCTTGTGCTGACTTCATCAAACGACTCTTTTAAAAGGTAATACGTCGTAGCAAGTACGTTCGCCGTCTCGCCTGCGCATAAATCAATAAACACATCCGTTACATCAGGTAGCGATAATTTGGCGCTAGCCTTGGATAAAACCATATGGGAAGGGATGATCCATGTGGTTTCTTCACAGATGCTCCATATTCCGTTAATGATCATATCCAGAAAACGGCCGCGCCCCTCGATACACTCTGCCAAAACTAGCGTAGCTAGCACAACTCTACGTTCTCTTAATTTATTTTCATACCGCACAACGTTGCCATCTCGCGTGTACGCCAAAAAGTCGGTAGCGGAAAGCGGAAGCCAAGGATATGCCAGGAATTCCTCTCCTCTAGTAACCCAATCCTGCTTTACAGATTCATTGAGGGACTGCCACATGTCCCTATCACTGAATTTAGGATATGGAAGATAATTCGTCTGCGGAAGTAACAGATTCTTTACATTATCCAAATAACGTTCTTTTAGCATATGCGCACTCCTCTACTTTACCTCTACCAGTATCCCTTCAACCCTTTTTCCATACGCACAAGAGCTTCCATATAATAATAGTCGCCCCAAATCATATAATCGTCTGGTCCGCTGTTTCCGCGTACGTGATACGAACCATGCTGCAATAAGCCTTCGGCATCGGGCAAATTCATTGTCGAGTAATTCTCGACCAGTGATGTCATGGAACGCTGAAGTCCAGCCTCGAGCAATGGTCGATCAGCGTCATCTGCCTCAAGTACATCCAGAAGCTCGAGCAAGCCCGCTGCAACAATCGCCGAAGCGGAGCTATCCTGCGGTGTGTTCTCTTCAATTGGAACGTCGAAATCCCAGTATGCGACGTGGTCTTCCGGTAAATGCACTAAAAAGTATTTAGCCATTTCTTTCGCCGTCTGCAAGAAAGCTTTATCTTTCGTGTAACGATAGCTAAGGGCAAATCCATAAATGCCCCAGGCTTGCCCCCTTGTCCACGTCGATCCGTCCTCGTAGCCTTGATGCGTCCCCCCGTGCAAAGCATTGCCATTTGTCTGATCAAAATAAAACGTATGATAAGAGGAGTAATCCCCTCGAACCAGAAAACGACGGCTTTTATGCGCATGACGGTAGGCTATATCATAAAAATCTTTCTCGCCTGTTTGTTCATAAGCCCAGAATAATAGCGGGAGGTTCATTAAACAGTCGATGATAATGCGTCCTCCATTTTTGGGATCGCCTTCTTTTCCCCATGCTTGAATAGCGCCAATCGCAGGGCGCCAACGATCTCTAAGCTCGCGTGCCGCTTGCAAGGCTACAGCCCGAGCCTTTTCATCTCCGGTAATCATCCACTGCGCGGTAGCAGAAAGTGAATATAGAAATCCCAAATCATGATGGTCGAGATGGTAATGTTGATCCAAGCGCTGACTAAAGTTTTCTAGAAAAGACTCCGCGCTTTGTTTAAACTCCTCATCTCCGCTGTATTCATAAGACAACCACATCATGCCGATATAAAAGCCTTCTATCCAATCACCGTTTTCTCCCCATTTGTATCTTTGATTTTCCGTAATATGGGGGAGCAGTCCAGGATGGTTATGGATATTATTTTTTATTTTTTGCATTGCATCTTCAATTGCCGAGCGCCACATGAACTCCACTTCCTTTTTGTTGAGTATCATTCAACAGTAGTTGATAGTAGTCGTGTAATGAAATAGACTGACCATGATTCAGACGAGATTGCTCAGCCGCAAAAGCCATTAAGTGACTTCGAACAGATGCGGAAGCGGAGGTAAGACTGTCACCGCCGTTGTAATTGCGAACCTCATGTAGAAAGCGCTTCATAATCCCGCTGTCTCCCCCTCCATGTCCGCTTGTCTGCTCAGCAATCTTTATTTCAGTTTCCTCATGAGTCAAGAAATCCATCAGCTTGATTCTTCCCTCTTCACCGCGGATTTCTCCTCTTGTTCCCATGATCTGAATACGGCGCTCCTGGTGTCTTGTGAACCCGGACATGCTGAATATCGCAGTGGCACCATTGGCGAAGTTCATATTGACTACCTGATGGTCAACCACGTTATTGTCAGATTGATAAACACAGCGGCCATAGTCGTTTTCCTGCAAACATTTAATAATATTTTCTCGCGTTTTTTCTTTTGTAAAATGTCCTGCCCACCCTAGCCCTTCGCCTAAATAAAATCTAGGAGCCGAGTAAGGACATTGCGATTCCACGGCGCAGCCGTCCAAACAGCGCGAAGTAGAACCCTCGGGAGCATTCCCTTTATGAAAATGCATGAGGGATCCATAAGAGCTCACGTGCGTACAAGGCTGATCCATCAGCCAAGAAATCGCATCCATATCGTGGCAGGATTTAGCCAAAATCATCGGACTTGATTTGTCAGAATTGTTCCAGTTGCCCCGAACAAAGCTGTGCGCGATATGCCAATAGCCTACGTTCTCATTTAGCTGAATGGAAACAATTTCGCCTATTCTTTTTTCAGTTATCAGCCTCTTAATCGTTTGCCAGAACGGAGTATACCGAAGCACATGGCAAATCGTCAGTAGCTTTCCTGCTTCTTTCGCTGCTTGCTCCATTCTCACGCATTCAGCTGGCTCCGGAGACATCGGCTTCTCAAGCAGAACATGATAATCCTTACTGAGCGCCTGCAAAGTCGGCTCAAAGTGCATGCGATCCTGTGTACAAATCAATGCAAAATCTGCAAGCTTGGGCTGGTCCAAAATCTCTTCCCACGAGGAGTAACAATTCTCTTGTGGGATGCCGTGCTCCCGAGCAAATATCTCAAGCCGTTCCGGATCGGGCTCCGCTACGGCGACAAATTTCAATTCATGAGGGAAATCGAGTGCATATGGCGCATAGCTGCGTGCTCCACGCGCTCCGGCACCAATCAATATAGCTTTCATTTGCTGCATATCAGTCTCTCCTATACATAGATAAATGTTAATGATAGAGTTGGCTCACTTCATGTGGTTATTGTTGCAAAGTCTTTACATGCTTGGACCTGTAATCCCCTGGCGTAACTCCTGTAAGTCGCTTAAATGCGCGAATAAAATTTTGCGAGTTGTTATAGCGAAGCCGGTCGGCAATATCCGTCACTTTTAAATCCGTTTGCGCGAGTAATTCCTTCGCTTTATCAATTCGAAAGGAGATCACGTAATCGGTAAACGTTACGCCAACCTCCTGCTTGAATATGCTGCTGAAATGTGAAACCGGTATCATGACCATTTCTGCGAGAAACGGCTGGGATAAGTCTTCATCATAATGTTCGTGAATGTAGCGCAGAACTTTATCCGCAATTAACGAGTTCCGTTCACTTCGCAGATGACGAATATGAGTAATAATCGTCGGGAACATGACCTTCTTAAGCCATTGAACAACGTGTTCCATCGTCTTAAAACCATTTACGGTCTGGTAGACATTTTCTTCAAACAGCGTTGGCCCTTCCGTGGGGTCAAGTTCATATAATGTACGCATTGTCGCTGCGACAAGCTGAACGAAAGATTGACGGACATGGTCTGTCGTTAGCGAACCTTTCATTTTTAACGATACAGCGAAATCATCGACCGCACTGCTTGCTTGTTCAAGATTTCCAAGTCTTAGATTTGTTAATACCGATTGCTCTTGCTCCACTGGATACGTTAACGTAGTTGCTTCCGGATTAACCTGTTCAATAAATAGAACCGTACCCGTTCCTTCCAACAGTTGGTATTTAAGCGCTTCAACCGCTTCTTTATATGATCGTTGGATGTTCTCAAGCCCCAAATAGCTGTGGCCGACACCAATGGTCGCCGTTACTCGCAGCACTTGCTCGATTAAGGTTCGTATTTCTTCAGAAATACGAAATATTTCTGCTTGCAGAAGACTCGGCTCATCGCTTTCCAAGCCGTGATTGATAACAACAGCAATTTGATCGGATTGCATTCTAACCACCATGCCGTTTGTATAATGGCTGATGATCTCTTTGACAATATTAATCGCCCCATAAAAAAACAAATTAACGTCTTGCTCAGATTGTCCGCGCAGATTATCCAGCTCGATACATAATACAGTATAAAAAGAGCATTTTACCGGAATTTGATAATAATTGAGCTTTTCATAAAACTCACCGGAACGAAATGGCTCTGTAAGCAGGCGCTGAATAAAGTTGGCGCGCAAGAGCGGCATCGATTCTTTAATTTGATTTTCAAGCTCATCATTCTCTGAACGTATCGTTTCCACGTAATAATGGATGAGACCGAACTCGTCCATTTTTCGCTGTGACGTCGGATTAAACTTTCCAATAACACGAATCGACTCGGCAATACCCGAAATAATCCGAAACAACCGCTTTGAAAGCAGAATAGAGGCAAACAAGCCCATCAAGATAAGAGCCAGACAAATAATAGTAGTCGTATATTTGATAGATTGAATTGGTTTTGTCAGTTCTCTTAGCGACAGAATCGATACATACCGCCATCCATTGTAGTCCGATTCCAGCGAGCTGACCAACATCGAATCTCCGTTGATCTTGATCTTATCGGATGATTCCGGAATATCGGACGCCATCAAGGCGCGGATGGAGTGATCGCTGAGTAACTCCCGATTGAGCGGCTTATGCCAATCCGACAGAACACTCCCTGACGGTGTAAGAATCAGCATCTCACCGTTGGTGCCGGCATACAAGCTGCCAAATACATTAAAGATCGCCTGTTCGTTCAAATTGATAATCAAATAGCCAAGCGCCTGATCGGACGAAACTGGCAAACGACGTACCAAAGTAATGACATGAGACCCGCCATTCAATTCTGATCGAGTCGTATTGTGTTCATACCAAAAAAAAGGCTCTTTGCTTTCATTAATGCGTTGAAGTAGCTCCGCTCCGAGCTTGGGTGCATCTACAATGCCCTGACTTGGATTAATAGCTAGCTGCTGGCGGTTCATGTATAAATAAACGGAATCCACATTGTCGATCAGCATTTCCATCGTATTTAATATGGTCGTTACATTTTTTAACGATTGTATATTGTCTAGAGGATCCGGCTCTTTTAAAAAATCAGTTAACGTCGGATTGAACGCTTGCTGCAAGACAATCTTGTCATTCGTCACCAGCAGCTTGTCAATTCGCTCTTGGACTTGCCGCATCGTTTCTTTGTTCGTCTTGCTGATTCCCTGCATGATACTGGAACTCGCGATCAAGTAAGTTATGAAGCCAAGTACAATGACTGGAATGATAGAAATAAGCGAAGCAGCAAGCAGTACCTTTAACTGCGTGCGATAAGTTGACTGTCTATTCCATATTGTACGTAGCACTTTGCACCACCTTTCGAGGAAACAACTGGAAGACCATTTCCCATGAGGAAATGACCTTCCCTTGTTGATGATTATTGATTGCTTTTATTTTTTGTTTGCTTTATACCAGTCATTTACTTCCTTCGTGAGTTGACGGCCACCTTTATCCAGCCATTCATTCGCGAACTTGTCGAAATCCTCGATCGGTCTCTTGCCCATCACTACGCTGACTAAGAATTCGTCGCGCAGCTTGTTCAGATCAGCACCCTTTTCGATCTGCGTAGGCGCCAGGTAATTGATTACCGGGTTTTTTACGCCTTTATCTACATCATAGTCAAACATATCATGCTGCTTTTTTTGGACTTCAGGCTCAGCTGTTTTCGCAACAAGCAAATAAGGATCGAATTTGTTTTGGGAGATCAAATTTCCAACGGCATCGGCCTTCAGCTTGTCGGTATTTGCCTTTAAGGTTCCATCGGCATTCTTTGTATAATGGACGCCTTCTAATCCGTATTCCTTGAACACAGCTCCTTCATCGCTCATTTGCCAATCCAGGAAGCTGATAATCCGTTTTACTTTTTCCGGATCCTTCTCAAGCTTGGCTGGGATCGCTTGCAAACCATAAAAACCGATTTGTTCGTTCACACCCGATTTACCGGTTGGTCCAGTAACAAGCGGGATCATTTCGAATTTTGCATTCGGGTTAATTTTTGTTGTATCCGCCACAAAATGAGCATAATCACTGATGTTACCAATGTAAATACCCGCATTGCCGTTGTTGATTTTATCCCAAACCTGTGTTGTTTTCAACACAGCAAAATCTTTATCGATGGCGCCTTCCTTATACAGATCTCTAATAAAGGTGAGCGCTTGTTTGCGCCCTGGAGTACTGGCGCTGTTCATTAGAGTGCCGTCCTCCATCACTCTCCAGCCGTTTCCGGTATCGAATGCGTGCCAAACCGTTTCGAGGAACGCAAGGTTTTCACCGACGGCAAAGCCGAACGTATCCGCTTTCCCATTTTTGTCAGGGTCGTTCTTGGTAAATGCTACCGCCGTCTTAAACAGATCATCCGTCGTTTTTGGAACAGGCAATCCTAGATTATCGAGCCAATCTTTGCGAATCATGATCGCGGTAGTCGTTAATGGGCGCGGACGAGGAACTCCATAGATTTTACCATTAATTTTTACGTTGTCCCAAACGGACTTAGGCAACTTCATAATATTGGGTGAATTTTTGATATATTCGTCAAGCGCGAGGAATGCGCCTTGTTGTGTATAATTGTAGAAATCGGCTGAAGGGAACGATTCCCATACCATGAAATCCGCCATATCGCCTGACGCAACGGCGAGCTTTTCTTTTTCTTCCGAGCTATTATTCGGGATGGCTAGTGGCTCATAATCAATGTTGAATTTATCTTCAATAAATTTCCATGCTTCTGTCTTTTGCGCCGGATTGCCGTAAAGCGGGAACATCGAGCTGATCTTGATATGCTTGCCGGTGTCTACCTTAGCCGTAGACGAAGGCTGGGTCGAGCTGGCCGTATCATTCTTTGAGCAGCCGATTGCGGAGCCCCCAAGTATCGCTACCACCATTGAAAGGTAAAGAACGGTCTTAAATTTGCGGTTGTTGTTCATGCACTGACCTCCTGAATATAAGATGATATGGTAAGAGAGCGATGTAAAGAATTAGCTCCCTCTAAACCCGAAGGTAAGTCTACCCTTTTACTGAGCCTAGCAAAACTCCCTTTGCAAAATGCTTCTGTAGAAACGGATAAATGATCAGGATCGGCACGGTTGCAACGATCGTTGCCGCCATTTTGATACTTTTGGGCAACACTTGCGCACTGGCTTCGAGCGCAGCATTTTGAAATTGCTCGACTGAACCCTCGATGATCATTTGACGCAGCAGTACCTGAATTGGCCAGAGATCGGACTTGTTTATATACATAACCGCCGAAAAATAGTTGTTCCAGTGACCGACCGCATAAAACAGTGTAAATGTAGCTAAGGCTGGCATTGATAGCGGGAGTACGACTCGAAACAGGACACCAAAATTGCGACAGCCGTCAATCCGGGCGGCCTCCTCCAGCTCTTCGGGAATACTCATAAAGAAGTTTCGCATAATGATCAGATTAAATGCGCTGATTGCGCCTGGCAAAATTACGGACCAGACTGTGTTGAGCAAATGTATGTTTTTGACAACAAGGTAAGATGGAATCAGACCGCCACTGAACAGCATGGTTACGACGACTAAAAACAGAATTACACCGCGACCTCTCAGTCTTTTTTTCGAAAGCGGATAAGCCATTAAGGTTGTAAACAAGAGATTGACGAATGTACCCGTTACCGTAATAAAAATACTTACCCATAACGAATGGACAAAATGCGTATTGGAAAAAATCGTATAGTAGGCGCCCCAATCGATTGTTTCCGGCCACAGGATAAGCCCGCCTTGCAGCACCTGTTTCAATGGAGCGAGTGAGGTCGCAGTAACATATAGAAACGGAATTAGTGTGATGATCGAGAAAAGAAGAAGAATGCACACATTGCCAATATCAAAAGCTCTGCTGCCAATAGACGGTTTATAGTGTAACAAATCGGTGCCTCCTATCAGAATCAGGGGCTCTACTTGATTAGTAGACGCCTTCTTCGCCGAATTTTTTAGTCAACCAGTTAGCACCCATAATGAGAATCAAACCAACAAAGGATTTAAATAAGCCGACAGCCGTTGTATAGCTGAACTTTCCGCCAATGAGTCCTTCACGGTACACATACGTCTCAAACACATCGCCTACGTCATTTACCGTCGAATTAAGCATGAGGAAAATATGCTCGAATCCGATATCAAGAACGCTGCCCATGCGCAATATGAGCAATATGAGTATCGTGCTGCGAATCGCCGGAAGCGTAATGTGCCAGAGCTGTCTCCACCGTCCAGCTCCGTCAACGATGGCCGCTTCATAAAGCTGCGGATCGACACCTGCTAGTGCTGCAAGAAAAATAATCGTCCCCCAGCCGGCTTCCTTCCAAATGCTTTGACTGACAATCAATCCTCGGAACCATTCTTTGGTCGTTAAAAAAGCAATTTCTGATCCGCCGCCTGCTTTAATGAGCTCATTAATGAGACCACCCTGCGTGCCAAGCAGCATGTAAGTTATGCCGACCACGACGACCCAAGAAAGGAAGTGGGGTAAATAAATAACCGTCTGAATGAATTTCTTGAATACGGTAGCTCGAATTTCATTTAGCAGTAGCGAAAGCACAATCGGAACTGGAAAAAAGAAAATTAGATTATAAAAGCTGATAAGCAGCGTGTTGCGCAGCAATAACCAGAATCCATTATAATGAAATAGCGTTACAAAATGCTTGAATCCGACCCAATCGCTTCCTGTGATTCCTTTATAAGGGCTGTAATCTTGAAAGGCAATCACAATTCCCCACATAGGGACGTACTTAAATATGATAAAAAACAAGATTCCCGGAACAAGCATGATATACAGTTCCCAGTCGTTAATCATATGAAATCGTTTCTTCTTCGAGATTGCATTCGACAACTTAACATGTTGCACCGTTGTTGAATCCATGGTGTTTCCCCTCCCATCATTTTTCATCTCTATGTGTCTCGTTGATGATAGTCACATTAACATAAGGTTATATGAAATTAAATAATCTTTTTAAATGAGTATTGATCATAACTTGGTATCTCCATCGCTCTAAAGCAAAAATTTTAACTATTTAACTCTAAGTCCTCCAAAACTGTTTGCTTTCCGCAAGCCAAAGTACCCCCAAAGTAACATATTTTTTGAACAGTACTGCTAACGTACAAACGTCGTGAGGAAAATAACAACCCATGTAGGAATCCAGTACGGCTGATGGTATGATCGTAGTATTAGCAGAACTCTTTTTCTGAAGGACTAGATATTGCTGTTTAACGTAAAAAAGCCCCTTAAAAGAGGCTTTTCAACATTTCAATTAGTTATCGTATCGTTAGTTGTAAGAGCAACGATTCTCTTGATGACATACTTACAACAACTGCTTGCTCTGCATACTACACGCTAGAGTTAATGAGCAATCTTAAGTCGCACCCTTTTCTCTGTAGACATATCGTCTACAAATTACAATCGATTTGCAGTTTTAAAACTTCCTGTCTACAATCCGTCTACAATTCCACCCTTAGACAGGAAAAAACCCGCTCAGTGAGCGGGTTCT
>NZ_WHOA01000240.1 GCF_013141715.1 Paenibacillus phytorum
TTAAATCTGAGCAAATAAGAGCCCCTAGAGACTGCTATTATTGCTTTTCTGGCACTTTCCACTCAAATAAGAGTCTCTGGGGACTCTTATTTTGCAGATTGAGCTTCAATTGGTTTAAATCTGAGCAAATAAGAGCCCCTAGAGACTGCTATTATTGCTTTTCTGGCACTTTCCACTCAAATAAGAGTCTCTAGCAAACCTTATGTGACGGATCACGCTCCGCTCCTCCAATCTTCGACGCCATCCAATGGACGGCTTATCCGTTCACATGATAAGATATAAGAAAGCGTTACCTACAGGAAAAATAAGGATCTGCTTTAGGAGGTACCATGGGAAAGACAGACATTCGCCGCGATGCGATTATGCAAGCCATTAAAGATAAAGGTTCCATTGCCTTGACCGATATCGTCAAGCAGTTTGCTGTATCCGAAGCAACGGCTAGACGGGATCTTGAGATACTCGAACAAGAAAAGCGCTGCATCCGCACCTTTGGAGGCGCCGTGCTTGAAAGCTTGAAGGTCGAAGTCCCTTTTTTCAACAAAATGGACCTCTACACGGATGAGAAGAAAGAAATCGCCGACAAGGCGCTGCGTTACATTGAGGATGGCGATATTATCGGTTTAACCGGTGGTACGACGACCACATTTATCGCGAAAAAGCTTAACCAATTCAAGAACCTTACCGTAATCACGAATGCGGTTAATATCGCCTATGAACTGATCGGAACGCCAGGACTTCAGCTCATTCTTACGGGTGGCGTGATTCGCACCCAAACTTTCGAGCTATCGGGACCACTCGCCAATGCAACGTTAGAAAATCTCAGCATTCGCAAAACTTTCATGGGTGTGGACGGTGTCTCGTTATCCCGCGGCATGATGATCTATAATGAGCTGGAAGCCGAGACCAATCGGCGCATGATGAAGCAGTCCATGGAAACTTACCTCGTCGCCGATCATTCCAAGTTCAGCCGCAGCTCCCTGTTTGTGATAGGGGAAGTCCAAGAAACCATCGGGATTATCAGCGATTCAGCCATAACACCGGAAATGAAGCTTGCTTTCAAGGAAGCTGGAGCCCCATTTCTATAAAAAAATAAAAACGGAGCATCTCGGGTTCATTCCTCCCGTAATGCTCCGTTTCTCTTTTAGCAGCAGCGATTAATTTTGCCGCTTTCATAACGTTCGTGAAGGGAAAGCATGTAAAACTCTTTTTCCGTCATTGGTGTATCATTGGGATGATGATCCTGTTGATGCTTCAAGTATCTTTCATAGTCCGGTATATTGAAAATGACCTTGATTGTCGTGCTGACCTTGTTTGTAAAGCTTGTTATTTTTTTCATGGCATCAGGCTCCAAATGTGGATTGTACGAAAGGTGCTTCATTCAATTTAGGCTTCTGCTTTTGTATCAAGATATTGTACCATACCCGTAAAGAGATGATAATCATCAGAATGACTACAATACCGAAGAAGATCGTCAGCCCTGCATCGATATAGTTATTCGTCACAATCTGATGCATGACATCCATGTTCTTAGCAGGTGCGATGACTTGGCCTTTGTCAATTCCTGCTTGGTATTTCTTCGCTGCCGCTAAAAATCCGATACTTGCGTTACCGGAAAATGCTTTTTGGAAGCCGGCGGTCAATGTCGTCACAGAGAGGAACACAAAAGGAAGGATTCCTACCCAAGCGTACCGTGCTTTGCCCATTTTAATCATAATCGTTACGGCTACGGCTAAGGCGATGGCAGCTAGCATTTGATTCGCGATTCCGAATAACGCCCATAAGGAATTGATCCCCCCGAACGGATCGATCGCCCCTTGATACAAGAAATATCCCCAAGCCGAGCAAACAAGCAGCGAAGCAATGAAATTGTATTTGAAATCTTTCGTTTGGCCAAATGGCTTGTAGAAGTTACCAATCAAATCCTGCAGCATAAACCGGCCAACACGCGTACCGGCATCTACAGCTGTTAGGATAAAGACAGCTTCAAATAATATAGCGAAATGGTACCAGAATGCTTTGGCTCCATTTAGGAACGTTGAAAAAATCTCAGCCATACCTACGGCAAGCGTTGGCGCTCCGCCTGTTCGCGAGAGGATTGTCTTTTCACCGATTTCTTTGGCCGTGCTTGTAATCTGATCGGGAGTCAGTGTGAAGCCCCATGTTGAGATTTTCGCAGCGACAGTAGCTGGATCGGTTCCAATCACCGCGGGTGAAGAGTTCATCGCGAAGTAAATGCCGGGCTCTAAGGAGCACGCCGCGATCAATGCCATAACGGCGACGAAGGATTCTGCGGCCATACCAGCGAAACCGATAAAAGGGGCATGACTTTCTCTATCGATCATTTTCGGAGTCGTTCCGGATGAAATCAAAGAATGGAATCCGGAAACTGCGCCGCAAGCGATCGTAATGAATAAGAATGGGAATAAGTTGCCGGAAAATACAGGACCTGTTCCATCAATAAATTTGGTCACCGCTGGCATTTTCAGATCCGGTAAAAGGACCATGATGCCGCCAGCGAGTAAGATGATAACGCCGATTTTCAGAAAAGAGCTCAAATAGTCACGGGGTGCAAGAAGGACCCAAACCGGCAAAATGGAAGCAATAAGGCCATAGACGACCATTAAAATGGCAATTTGCGGAGCTGTGAAGGTAAACATTTGGGACAGCATTGGACTTTCCGCTACGTACTGTCCTGACCATAAAGCAATCATTAATAAGACGAAACCAATGATGGAGCCCTCGATCACTTTACCTGGTCGAATATAACGCATATAAAAGCCCATAAATATGGCAATCGGCATGGTCATGGCGATCGTAAACAAGCCCCACGGTGATTCTGCTAGCGCCTTCACGACGACGAGTCCAAGTACGGCTACGATAATAATGAGAATCGCTAACGTTGCAATGGACGCTAACGTACCACTGAATCGACCGACTTCGTCTTTGGCCATTTGACCGAGTGACTTTCCATCCCGACGCATGGATCCGACAAGGGTTACAAAGTCTTGTACGCAGCCAGCAAGAACAGCCCCGATAATAATCCAGAGAATGCTGGGCAAATACCCCATTTGCGCGGCTAATATCGGTCCAACAAGCGGTCCTGCTCCAGCAATGGCCGCGAAATGATGGCCAAAAAGGACATATTTATTGGTCGGAACGTAGTCTTTGGAATCGTTATGAACATGGGCTGGGGTTGCCCGTTTGTCATTTAACTCGTAAATTTTCTTAGCAATGAACCGACTGTAAAAACGGTAACCAAAAGCATACGTACAAATAGCGGCAATGATTAGCCAAGCTGCCGAAATTTTCTCGCCATTCGAAAGCGCGAGCATAGCGAAACCAGCTGCACCTAACGCTGCAATCGCACCCCAGAGCACATATGAAGTAAATTTGTTTTTCATACCTATCACTCCTAGTAAGTGTTTTCTTCTTCAATTGATCATTGGTTGATAACGCTTACAAAGAGTATAGCTTGTTTGGTTTCCGAGTGAAACAGCTGGAACGCATCATGCCATTTTGGGGCCTTATGATGTTAAATTTCGAGCTTCAAACGCAGCAGCTTCACATAATTTCGGCTAACAGGTATGCAGCTTCGCCTGGCGTCATCCATCAGCAGATTGTAAGCGCCATTGACCCAGGTCTTCATCTCAGCAATGGAAGCCAGGTTGACGAGATAGCTTTTGTGGCAGCGAAAAAAACCAAATGGCTCCAACTTTTGTTCCAATTCTACTAATGTATAGGAAACGTTATAGGCTTTATCGTGAAGATGAACCTGTACATGTTTGACTTCTTTGCTGATATACGTGATGTCTTTTGGGGGCACATAGATAATGCCATCATCCAATTCTAGAGCTAGTTTTGGACAGGTCATTCCAGAGGAAGGTTGGAACAAGGCACCCAATCCGTTCTGCATTCGAGTTTTACTCAGTTCACGAAAGACGATTGCTAAATCTTCTTCGTCGTACGGCTTGAGCATATAGTGAAAAGCACGAAGCTTAAATGCATGGATGGCATATTGATCGTACGCAGTGGAGAACACAACCTTCACCTGCGGATTGATCTCTCCTACGATTTCCGCCACTTGAAGCCCGTTAAGATCCGGCATGTCCATATCGAGAAATAAGACATCCGGTGCTTGCTCTTTTACCTTCTTAATTGCATCCATTCCGCTGGAAGCCGGTGTCACCTTGTCTACATCTTCGCACTGCTCTAAGAGATATACTAATTCTTCCCTTGCTGGCGCTTCATCATCAGCAATCACGATATTCCAGCCCACCTACCATCACCTCACCCAGAATCTTATTTTTGTGCCTTCGCCTGATTTACTCTCTATCTCGAGCGGATGCTCTCTTCCGTAATGATAGAGTAGCCGCTGTTCGATATTCCGCAATGCCATACCGGCGTGTTCCTCATGACTTTGAAGCCGGGCGGTTTCTAGGCCTACGCCATTGTCCTCGACGGTAATCCGCGCATGCAGCTTTCCGTCGTCCAATTCCTCCTTCACAATAAGCTTGATCACACCGATTCCCTTCCTGTTTTTGATGCCATGAACAATGGCGTTCTCGACAAGAGGTTGAATCGTAAAAGGTGGTATCTGATGATCCAGTAACCTTTCATCGATTTCAGCATAAAATTCCATTTGATCCCCAAGACGTGATTTAATCAAACTAAGGTAAGACATGACCAATTCATATTCGTCACGTATCGTTATCATCCGCTGGTTACTATGGCTCATGTTTTTGCGCAAAAACTTAGACAAGTGCATCACCATCTGACGGGCCTCCTCCGGTTTAGTACGAATAAACGATTTGACTGTATTCAGCACATTAAACAGGAAGTGGGGATTCATCTGCGCCTGCAGCGAACGAATCTCCGCATCGGCCAGCAGCTGCGACTGTCTCTCGGACTCGACAAACGCATACTGCTGAGAAAGCAGACCGGCAAGCGAGGACAACATTCGTCTACGAGATGGATTATCATCCTGCTCACGTTCGAAATACAAACGAAATTGCCCAATCGGACGCTGATTCGGAATATGAATGAACAGGTCGATCCAATGCTTTGTTTTTCTTCCTTCCGCTACCCATGCCGAGCCATTCTTGCTGAAAAATGCACCAACGGCCTTCATTTCCTCATTCAAAACTTTCGCGATTTCACGTACCGCCTTCTCGAATTCCAATCGCCAAAGCGGCATCGTCATATCCGCGATTTGCAGTGCTTTGTGAGCATGCTCTGCGCCGATGCGATCCTCTTCGCGCTCCATCGTGTTGTACAGAACGAAATAAAGCGCCACCCCGATGCTGTTAGCGAGGGTCTGAGGCAAACCTATGAGCGAAACCAGGTTTAAAGCATCCCCCCAGGGCTTAGCTAGCACTAGAATGAGTGCCATTTGAAGAGATTCAGCCATGAAGCCTACAAGAAAGGCGAGTTGAATGGACGACACCTTGCGGAAGCGTTTCTTGAACGCATTGCGGCAAAGCCCAGCCAAGACACCTTGCAGAATAGGCGCAATCATACAGGCTACGGCAACAAATCCACCCAAGCTGTATCGATGCAGGCCGGCTGCGACACCAACGATGAGCCCGCTTTTCACACCGCCAAGCAATCCGGCAATGACGACGCCAACAGTTCGTGCATTGGCAATGGCCGCTGTTGGGGAAACTTCGCCGATCCATGGAGCCGGTCGATACGTATAGTCGGATACCGTCACACCCGAGTAGGTGGCTAGAATTGCATAAGCAGTGAAAAAGAAAAGAAAACGCCATTGATAGGTCCTATTACCTTGATAGCTCATATAACTGCGCATCCAGCGGCTGCGAGAAAAGGCAAATGCAAGCGCTATCAAGAATCCAACCCTTTCAATCATATCGACGAACAACTGAAGCATCGTTCACACACCTTTTTACATTCTTTTAACTTCTTTTAAAATAATCCTAGCAGAAATCGGGTGTCCTTGCAGTAACTTGTAGGCAAACTCCAAAATTCGATTTTAGAGTCGTTCAGCAGCTTTGTGAAGGAAGATCGACTATAGTGGTTACAATGTTGTAATTTCTACAACAATTCAAACGCCAAAAGGCTATTTTGCACGTTGAAGTTGCAGTTTGTACAACATTTCTATCCCATTTGTTGCAAAATGGCCTATATAGGGAGCAATTGTTGTACATTATGCAACATCATTCAACCGAGAAGATAGATTCATTCATTTAAACCTTATTTCCCCCTACCCCAACTATTCCCACGTGTAATCCTCAACCTTTCGTAATTCATTGATTATAAACGTAAAAAGACCCGAGAGAAGCCACTTTTTTCAAAGTGTCCATCTTCCGGGTCTTTGCTCGGTTTGTAGAAAACATGGTCCTTATTCCGTGCACTCCCGAATATCGGGAGGGTTTATGCATCACTCACTACTAGCTTGCGGCACCACATTTTGCTTATATTTCAACGAAGGCACCATAATGAAAACCCCAACTAGAAACAAAGCTGCACAAGTGAGATAAATCGTTTCAAGCGAGAAGGCAGCTTTGATACTTCCAGCCAAACTCATTGTGATGACCATGGCACCCATGAACAATGGATTCAGAATACCATTCACACGACCCACGAACGACTCCTCCGTGTTGCCAAGAATCATTGTATTGATACCAATTTGAATAGCAGGCATGACGAGACCCGACATAAATTGCATCAAAAGTGCTACCCATAGTAGATGTGTCATGCCAATAACCGCAAACGCCACGACACTGACTGACATCCCGAGTATAAGGAGCGCTTGCGACGACATTTTTTTGGAAAAACCCATCGTCAAGCCTCCGCCGATAATCATCGCGACACCATTCGTGGCCATAAACCATTGCAAGTTCTCTTTAGGCAAGCCTAGATTTTCCGTAACAAGAAAGATACCAAGCGGACTGATTAGACCAATCGCAAGACCGGCAACGGCAAAGCAGCCTCCCAAAGTGACAAGCATTTTATTCTTGAGCACATACCGGAAACCTTCACCCATCTCAGCAAAAATATGCGTGGATGGTCCAGCGGATCCTTTTTCAGCTTTACGGTCAGATGGTAGAAATGTTAGGACAAGAGCGGAAAGCACGAAGCAAATTCCCATGATCGCTATAGCGACTTCGATTCCAAAGGTATAGTACACGAAAGTCCCCATAATTGGACCCAAAATCATAAAGATAGCCATCATCGATTGAAACAGTGACATCCCCATTTGCATTTGGGATTCATGTACGTGAACCTTGAACAGCTTCATCCCGGATGGTTGAGAGAATTGGGATAGGATGGACGACACTAATGTGGCAAAAAAGATCGCCTTCCAAGAACCATAATACAGGGTAATCATAATGACAAACACCGAGGCAGCGCTGAGAATATCGCACCAGACCATCGTGAGCTTAGGTCTCCATCGATCTGCAAAGGCACCGCCAATGAAAGAGAAAATAAATATCGGCGCAAACTCGGCAACGGAAATCAAGGAAACCGAGTAAGGATCGTTGTTCGTCATGTCGGTTACATAGAGGAGAATCGCGAAATTACGAATCCAAATCCCGATTTGGAGGAAAAGACCCGATAACATAATGGACTGCACGAAACGATTAGCAAAAAAAGATCGCATCGTTGGCGCAGAATTTGATACGGTTTGAGACATAGAAAAAAAACACCCCTTCGACAATAGATTGGTCTATAAAACGTCAACTTCATTCCGACGCAATCGGAACCAAGAAAGTTTCATAAGCCTCATCAAATGTAACGAAAAAGGTGTCTAACGTCTAGTGCAATTTGTCATATGACCGGTCATAAAGTGAAATGACTCAGCGTCCATCCCTCGACATGAGCAGGGCTGCGCCTACAGCTCCTGCGGAGGAACCAAGAGCAGATGTTACGAATCGGACCGGGCTAAGAATCGAAGGCAGACAACGATCCTCGATAACCTCACGCATCGGACCTAGGAGCGGCTCGCCGATATGCGAAGCGCCGCCGCCAAGAATGACCACCTGCGGATTGAGCAGGTGGAGGATGCTCACGAGCCCGATGCCGAGGGCTCGTCCCGCTTCACGCAGGATGCCGCTTGCCTCGGCATCCCCTTCCGCGGCTGCGGCCGCGACCAACCGCGCATCGACGCGGTCTGGGTCGCCTCCCGCAAGCCTCGTGAGGGCGCCGGCAGCGTCGCCGTCGCCTCCCGCAACGCGGCGCACGTGCTCGGCGCCGCGGCGGCCAATGGCGGTACCTGACGCGTAGAGCTCCAGGCACCCCACATTCCCGCAGAGGCAGCGTGGCCCATTTCCATCAATGGAAATGTGGCCAAGCTCCCCTGCGTTATGGTTGACTCCGGCGATCAAGCGGCCGCCGGAGATAATGCCCCCGCCGATCCCCGTGGAGATCGTCACGAATATACAGTCCGGCGCGCCCTCGCCCGCGCCGGCCAGCCATTCGCCAGCCGCTGCGGCGGTGGCGTCGTTCTCGAGCCGGACCTCGCAAGCGAAGCGGTCCGACAATACGGCGGCGACGGGAACGTCGCGCCAGCCGAGATTAGTGGCGAAGGTGACGACACCGTTCGCCGTATCGAGCGTGCCTGCGGTGGCGACGCCAATACCGCGCAGAGCACTGCGGCTGCCGGGCACAGCCGCTAGAATTCCCTCGATCAGGTTACCCAGTCGATCGAGCACAGCTACCTCTCCCTGCTGCGCAAGGGTGGGGATCTCTTCTCTTGCGATGATGCTGCCATCGTATGCAACCAAGGCGGCCAGCATCTTCGTGCCTCCCAGATCTACCCCAACAAAGTATTCCCGAACGAAGACATCTTGTTCTACCCCAACTTGTTCCATGCTGTTACCCTTTACAAAAACATCTTGCTCCAATGTCATCTTTTCTTTCCCCTTTCCCCATCAATCTAGCCTCCAACCAAGCGGATACTCCTCCGACAATGTCACAGGCAGCCTTCCAACCGCTTTCTCTTTCCCAAGAAGCACATTCGCGAGAGAAACCATCGCAAGCGGACGGTTTTCATAACATGCATAATAAGTCTTTACCTCAGGAAATTCAAGTAAATCATAAGGATTTCTACCGGCAGCCACAATAACATATTGCTCTTCCCTTTGAACTAATTCTTTAACCAACCTGGTTTGTCCTGCTGAGAATGTTGCATTGTATGTGACAATGACAATTTGTTTGTTACCTTCACAAGCTTCCAGAACCGAGGCTACTTCCGTATCCGAAGGATATAATCCCAAGTAAATCTCCTGAATAGGCTTTCCGGCTATCTCAGACAAGACGCTGCCCAGTGTCCCGCTCCGATCTACGACTTCATCAATCTCAGTTCCCGTTTGTACTTCCGCCCAAATGACTAAGGTCGGCTCGTTCAGATCCAACACTTTACCTACTTCATCCTTAACCCGTGTAATACTTTTGCGGCTCAGTTCTTTGGCGAGCAGTTGATGCTCGTGTGTAGAGATTGGTTCGGTCGGGATGGGCGCTAATGTATCATATCGAATCTCTCGCTTATATTTATAGGTCATAATCCGCAGCACGGACTCATCAATTCGCGACTCCGGAATCCGCCCATTTTCCACCGCAGCAATAACCGCTTCAATTGCAGACACTTGGCGATCCAGCAAATGACTAACCAGAATCAGATCCGATCCAGCTTCAATGGCACGAACTGCTCCTTCCGCCACACCAATCCCTTCTGAGATCGCCTTCATCTCCAGGCAATCAGTTACAATTAACCCTTTGAATTGAAGCTTCTCACGAAGCAACTCCGTTAAAATGCGATACGACAACGTCGATGGAACGCCGTTCTCTTCTAATGCCGCGAAAACGACATGCGCCGTCATAATCGCATCTACACCACCTTCAATCGTTTTAATGAAAGGGGCTAGCTCTAGCTCCATCAATCGCTCCATACTATGCGGCACAACGGGAAGGTCATGATGAGAATCCTCTGATGTATCACCATGCCCTGGGAAATGCTTGACTGTGGCTATAACGCCCATATCCTGCAAGCCTTTCACCGCATGTGTGCCCATATCACCCACTAGCGCAGCTGTTTCACCATAAGAGCGCACGCCGATAACAGGGTTTAATCGATTATTATTGATATCTAAACAAGGGGCGAAGTTCATGTTCACCCCCATTTGGCGCAATTCTTTACCCATCACTTTTGAGCTGGCATACACACCTGCGGGCGCAAAAGCAGCCCCTAAAGCCATGTTCCCTGGCAGCAGAGTTGCTCCTTTTTCAATACGGGAAACCATACCTCCCTCTTGATCTACGGCAATGAATAACGGCTGTCCGCCGCTGCGGAGACTTATCGCTTGCAATTCGGCTGACAAATGAGCCAATTGGTGCGCATCTTTTACATTTCGACGAAAATAGATAACACCGCCAAGTCCGTATTCCTCAATTAATTGGGTAATGGACGCATTTGGTTCTAAAGATTCAAAACCGCAAATAAACATTTGACCCACTTTTTGACGCAAGGTTAAAGGATGTTGGTTATTGCGCGATGAAGATGACATAAATACACGCTCCTTGAGTGAGTTAAGATTTAATGCTTTCAATGACACGTTTCTGCAAAATAAAATACATCAGCACGACTGGAATAACACTAAACATGATTGCCGCGCAGAGCGAACCGTAGTTCATATTCAATTGGTCGTAAAAGGCTACCATGCTCACAGAAAGTGTCCTAAACTTTTCCTTCGCTAGAAACAGATTGGCCATCATAAACTCATTCCAATTGCTGAGGAAATTGAGCATAAAAACCGTGACGAGTGAAGGTAACGTAATTGGAATAATGACTCGCCACAAAAGTCCATAGATCGATAATCCATCCATGATACCCGCTTCTTCTAGCTCACTCGGTATGGATTTCAAAAAAGCACTAAAAATAAACACAGTCAAAGGTAAACCCATCGTTATATAGGGCAGGATCAAGGCCAGCGGTGTGTTGTATAAGTACATGCTGCGAAGCAGCATATATAAAGGAACAAGCAAGGATCCCGCGGGAACAAGCAATGCTAGCATCAATATACGCTTCAAGAACTTGCTTAATCGTGGAAATTCCATTCGTGTTAGGGCGTATGCCGTTGCCGAACCAAGAAGTAGTGTTGCCATGGCGGATATCACAGAAATCACCAAACTGTTCGTAAAATAGTGACTTACATGTGCTCCAGTCCAAGCATTCCAATAATTCGAAAAAGAGAGTTGCTCTGGAAGGGACCACGGCGAGGCAATGATTTCTTTATTTGTTTTAAAAGAGGAGTTCAATACCCAAAGAAGTGGAAACAAAATAATGCCTATGTACAACATGAGTACAACATGCAGGAAGACACGGCGATAGGGAATTCCCTTCAATATCGCACCTCCTCCTGCTTCCTTGTGAACCAGCCAAACAAGGATGTTAACATGCAGGTTAAAAGGAGAATAAGTACGGCAATTCCATTTGCATACCCATATTCACCAATGCGATAAGCTTTTTTATACATATATGTGGCCATCACTTCTGTAATCCCATACGGATTGCCGCCAGTCATCACAAAGACGATGTCTAAGGCCTTCATAGCACCGGTAATCGATAGCAAAATCATGACCATGATGACGGGACGCAGCAGCGGAAGCGTAATCGACCAAGCCTCTCGCATGCTTGTCGCCCCGTCTAACTCAGCCGCCTCCAAGATATTTTTGGGGATAGCATAGATCGCCGATAAAACCAGCACGACATAGAATCCATCCCACTGCCATGCGTTGGTAACAAGTATAGAGAGCATCGCTGTCGCTTCCTCTGCTAACCAAACATGCTGCCAAGTCATTAACCCTACAGCTTCTAATGCTTGATTGAGCAGCCCCGCCTGCGGGTGATAGATGAACCCCCATAGTACACCAACCACAGCTGTAGAAAGAACTGTCGGGAGGAAAATCATCGTTTTGTAAAAGCTAGTCCATCGCCTAACTTTGCTCACCAGAAGCGCTAAACCGAGTATAAAGGGGATTTGCAATCCAACTGAAAAACCAATGAAATACAGGTTATTCCGCACTGCCATCCAGAAATATTTATCTTGAAAAGCAGTAACGAAATTATCCAAACCATTAAATCTCGCCGGCGATACTCCGTTCCACTCCGTGAATCCGTAGCGCAGCGACATGATCATGGGATATAAGAAAAAGATCACGAATAGCAGCAGTGTCGGCAGCGTAAAAAGCGCATAAGCAAATGGGTTTCTTCCTATCTTATTCATGTCTCATCCTACTATTTGGTATGGGTTTCTTCCTTATTCGAAGCCTCTTGCTGCTTCTGTATGTCTGCCATTAAGGAGGCCGGATCTGTTCTTCCGCCTATTAATTCTTGCATACCGCGCTCCAATTTTTCTCGAACTTTCGTTTGAATGCGTGAGTCAAATGCGGGGAAAGCACCTTTACTGCTTGCAAATACATTCAAAATTTCCGTAATGAGCGGGTTTACATTGCTCGTATCCTGCAGCTTCATGGCAGGTGGCATACCTTCTTCGACGAGCTGTCTTTTTTGCATGGATTCGTTATACATTTGCCTGATAAACTCTTTGATTGCCGCGAGCTGATCTGGCGTCACTTTTTTAGAGAATCCATAGGCATTAGACCATCCTCCATTGATATAACCATCTCCTGGGCCTCCCATAGCTGGGAAACTCATGAAGCCTACATCCTTTACGATGGATGACTTCTCAGGGTCAAGCAGCGGCGTATTCGCCCAACTGCCATCGAACATGAAAGCCGCTTCACCGCTGCTAAATTTATTTTGCTGTTCGGCATAGGCCAGTGCTAAGCTGCCTTCCTGGAGATACCCCTTTTGAATCAACGTATGATATTTCTCAAAAGCATCCACAACATCCGGATCCGTCCATCGTTTGCTTCCATCCAATAAGCCCTGAACAGAATCTGGCCCGGCCGTTCGTACCCACATGGTATTACTCATCATGTTAATGACCCATGAATCTTTAGCCGCCATGGCAAATGGCGTTATTTTATGAGCTTTTAGTATCGCGGCAGCAGCGAGCAGTTCCTCCCACGTTTGAGGTGGTTTTATTTGATGATCCGCCAAAATCCTTTTGTTATAGTACAAGCCCTCGACGTACCCTGCCATTGGAATGCCATAAATTTTACCGTTTACCGTAAACTCCTCGAAGCTATAAAACTTATTGATTAATCCAAGCTCATTCAGTATGGGCGTAAGATCAAGCAGCCTACCCGCTTTGACGTAATCCTTCGTATCCGTTCCGCCAAACAAGTCGAATATTTCCGGTGGATTCCCAGCTGCCATCTCTGCTCTCAGCTTCTCGAAACGATTGACCTTATCCTCCACCCCATCTAACGTAATCGATAAGCCAGGCACCTTCGACTCCGTTGCTTTCACTACATCCTGCAGCATCGCGAAGCGTTTCTTCTGCGTATCTTTCACCTGCGTATGACGAAGTGTCAGTAGGATCGGCTCTCCTTTTGTCCCCCCGGGGTCGGGAGTCTCGCCAGCATGAAGGTTTTGTTCATTATTCGAAGTTAAGCTGTTGCAAGCAGACACGGTGAACGTCATAGCCACTATCGCCGCTACCAATATCAACGTTCCTTTTCTCATCTTTATTGATCTCCTTTTTGCTTGCCATTTAAGTATAAAATAACGGTTGTTTGTCCTAAAGACCGACAAATTCCTTATCAAGGGGCAAAATCCTCTACTTAGCTTCTTTGCGCTTTTCGCGAAACTCCGATGGAATCTCGCCAGTAAACTTTTGAAATACTTTGGTAAAATATCGCCGTTCGATGTATCCTACTGATTTTCCGATGTCCGTAATACTTTTATCACTGTGGAGCAGCATCGACTTCGCCAATTCCATCCGATGTTTTGTGACATATTCAACGAAGGTTTCTCCAAAATGCTGCTTAAATAATAAACTAAAATAGCTGGAGCTAATCCCTAGGGAGCTCGCTATATCCTCAATCCCGAAATCATTTGAATAGTGAGTTCTTATGTATTCCTTCGCCGCTGTCATAAGCAGCTCGCTGTTCTTCTTCTTATTCGTCCCTTCCAGCCCAAGTGCTACAAGCTGTACCATAACCTGAAGCAAATGTTGAATGCTTTCGCTCTTATCCAGTTGACACCAGATCTGTTCTTCCTCCTGAAAATCAAGGGAATTCATTTCTCGCAGTTCGCGGAGCAGATGAAGAATAAGGAAATGCAGCATTTGATAGGCTCTGGCAAAAGAGCTGTCAGACAAACCTTCAAGCAGTAATTTCAAGCGTTTTAAGGCATCCTCCGTTTTGATACGGTTTAGTTGTTTAAGTCCAGTTACAATTTCCTCTACCAAATACCATAAGGAGCTGTTTGCATCAGCTGGCTCTTTGGACTCTTTATACAACAGCACGGATTCCTGCTTCCCCAGATTAAGCTGCATGAATCGCTGAAGCTTCCGATAGGCCGCAGAGAGTTGACGGAGTCCCACAGCTGCTGGGAAGATGCCGACACTAATGCCTAATTTAACCGATTGGGAAACGTTATGCTGAAGTTGAGCAGCTATTTCATTTAACTTCACCAATGCAGCGCTTTCGCCCTTTTCATCCCATTGGATGATTACACACCACTCACCTTCGCGGATCTGGAGTACTGTGAAGTTCAATTTCTCATCCGTTAACGATTCTTGCAATACATTACGTACTGCGAAATTCCATAGCTTTCGCTCCTGTTCGGTCCAAGGCAGTGATTTCTGTGAGTAATCATCCACATCGATCATCGCAAATAAATAGGTCAACGTTTCAAGGTCCATATCATCAATCGGAAGCAGCGTATTCGGCGTAATTTCCGTATAATTCATCAAAACGTCCTGCAGGATCTTCTCATAGGCCAACTTTTTCATTTTGCCCCACTTTTGCTGCTCTTCTTGCTCACTTAGCTTCTTAACCCTGATTTCATTCGCCAATTTACTAATAGAATTCTCTAACTCTTCATAGTTAATAGGCTTCAATATGTAATCGCTAACGCCAACTCGCATCAACGAGCGTACATATTCGAAATCCTGATAACCCGTCACCATAAGTACCTTACAATCCTCATTGATATCACGCAGCTTCTGAACGAACGTAATCCCATCCATTAACGGCATACGAATATCACTCATGACCAGATCCGGCACATGCTGGGAGCTAAGTTCCAGCGCCTCCACTCCGTTTTTGGCCGTTCCAACAATATCGATCCCCAGTTCATCCCAAGGAATAACTGCCTGCAAATTACGCAGAATGTTAGGCTCATCATCTGCCAATATCGCTTTTAGCCTCATAAGCCTTCCCCCTTATTTTTTGGGATCACGATCTTCATCGTCGTGCCGTGACCTTCTTGACTGCAAATGAACATGCCATAATGTGCGCCATATTGGATCCGAATACGGTCAGCTACATTGCTGACTCCAAGTCCTCTTCGCTCTTCATTTGCACCCAATATTTCGTGAAATGGCGTCTCTAGCTCTGTTTTGTAATGGAATTTAGCTAATTTCTCCGCACTTATACCAATGCCATTATCCGTCACATAAAGAGCAATCCGTTCTCCTTCATCCACAACCTTTATGGAGATCATGCCCATATAATCAATGGGTTCAAAACCATGCTGCAAACTATTCTCTACCAATGGTTGGAGAGTAAGCTTAAGAATGCAATAATCCAAAAGCTCAGGCGGAGCTTGAATGTCATATTGAAATTGATCTTCAAAGCGGAATTCTTGAATTTCGAGGTAGCTTTTCAGATGCTCAAGCTCTTGCTTTAGTGAAATCTCTTCTCTGTTTTCCATTCCAATGCGCAGCAGATTCCCAAGTCGATACACCATTTGACTGACTTTCTTCCCTTGATTTTGGATCGCTAGCACATTGATGGATTCGAGTGTATTAAAAAGAAAATGCGGCTTGATCTGGGCTTGCAGCAGCATAAGTTCGGCCTTATTTTTACGGTCCTGCTGACGTTTGACTTCTTCCAGAAGATCCTCCACACGCACAACCAAGCTGTTGAATCCTCTCGCGAGAGCGGACGTTTCATCCTTACCGCTTTCCTCCATGCGAGTCGTCAAATCGCCGCGTTCAACCTTTTTCATTGAGGAAAGCATCCGTAGAATTAACTGAACAATTCGTCTTACGAAAACCAGATTGTACACAAGTGCAAAAAATAAACAGACGAACGTAATCCCAGCGACCAGCTTCATAATCGTTTCAATTTCCCCGGCCACATACTTCCATGAGGTGATCGATACGACGCTCCAATCCTGAACACCCATCTGATTAATATTTAAATGATAGAGTGAGATCAAGCTTTTTTCATTCTGAAAATTCGCCTGGAAACTGTTATTGTTTAGCTGCAGATCCAACTTGCCAGGCAGCAGCTGCAGCACATTGGCACCTTCTAAATTTTGCTTATTATCATAGAAAATAAGTCCGCTTTTGTTGATGAGTAAATAGCGCTTAGAGCTTTCCTCATTCGTATTGAATGATTTGAAAATTTGATCAAGCTCATTGAATTTGAACTTTAGCAGCATGAACCCCAGGTTGTCCATCGTCCAGAAATCTTTGACCAATCTCGCTTGATAAAATTCTCCGCGGCCCGTCCCGAACTCCTTATATTCGGAAGGTCCAATCCAGAGTGGACTTCCGTTCAATTCCTGTATGTGCTGGAACGCGGTACTTTGCGTCAGCGCTGTCCACGGCAAAGCGCTTCCACCTCCGCGCCCCGCACTAAACGACTTGCCGGCATTATTATAAATCGCGACGGATTGTATAGGTGAATAGGTCAATATGGAGCCCCGCAGCAAGGTATCAAAGGTATTCAAATCATAAGACGAGAGCGTGTTTTCACTCGGCTTTACCTCATCGATCGTTCTATAAATACCCTGAATACTCTCTTTTACCATCCAAAAGTCCGAAAAGTAATTGGCTTCCTTGAACATGTAATAAATATTACGGGAAATCGCCTGCAAAGTGACCTCGGTCAAATCGCCGTACTTCTTCTCAATTAGCTGCTGAGAGACCGTATAAACAGCGGAGCCTAGTACGAACAAAGGAATAATAATGAACATTAAAAAACCGATAAACACTTTTTTGTTCAAATTCATCGACGAGGCAGACTCCTTCCAAACCGAATCAGGCACCATCCTAGTGTTGGCGCCTTTACATTGCTTACTATTGATTATAAATGACCCGCATTTTATGCTCCTAGGGATAGGTTTGGATGCAATAGGGATAAAATCCTCTACTCCTTCATCGATGAATCTTAGGTTCCACGATGACCTCAACATTTCCTTTTAAAGCTTTACTGATCATACAAGTCTGCTCAGCACGATAGGCGGCTTTGCTTATTTTATCCGTAATCTCTTGTGAAGTATGAGCTGGTATACAGATTCGTGGCCTGTGAATGATTTTATCCACCTTCATTGCCGGACTGCTATGGACCAATATCTCTGAGTTCAGTTCAATTGTTAAAATGCCTTGACGCTTCAGCAGCATGCCGAGTGTGATTAAATAGCAGGTTGCAGCCGCGCCAAGCAGCATCTCCTCCGGATTCGTCCCTATGCCAGGACCATCTAATTGGCTTGGTACTGAGATCGGCGTAACTAGGTTACCTGTTCGAATGTGACCTTTGCCGTCCAAGCCTCCGGACCACTCCGCTTTTAGTTCAAAACGATGCTCGCTCATAGTGTTTGAGCCTCACTTTCATCTATTCCTTCGTGTCTGAGTTTATTGCCGTTGAATTTTGCGCTTTCGAGGCCTTCGATTGATCTTCGTCCCCAGTGCTACTTATATGTAGACCAATTACCCCTAAGATGATGAGAACAATGGAAAGCACCTTCAGAGTAGAAACCGATTCATTGAACCACCATATACCGATGATCGTGATGAGTGCTGTCCCTACACCAGACCATATAGCATAGGCCAAACTGACATCGAGCTGCTTCAGAGCCAGCGTCAGCAAGGTGAAGCATAAAATATAGCAAATGCCCATAACAA
This sequence comes from Paenibacillus phytorum, assembly GCF_013141715.1. GTDB lineage: Bacteria > Bacillota > Bacilli > Paenibacillales > NBRC-103111 > Paenibacillus_E > Paenibacillus_E phytorum. The sequence continues at coordinate 18,006 of NZ_WHOA01000240.1, forward strand.
TAGCCGGACCTAATCTTGTAAAGCCTGACGACATCTTCATGGCCGTCGTTCCCACGGTTTCAAATAGTATTGCCAGCAGTAAAAAAGTCCAATTCATATTCCAAATCATAGCAACCATCCTTTACATATACACTGTTAATTATAATTGTAAAGGAATGCACTTTGTTTCACCAGTAAGCAAAAAATCGTTCTCACTCCTGGTATCAGGACGGAACGATTTTGTTTTTTTGCAATAGAAAAAGGCCATCCTTATCCCTAAAATAGATAAAAACAGCCTTATACTTGCTATCATTGATATCTATGAAAATGCATAATTAATGTGTTGGAATCAAAACAATGAAAGCCCTACCTCTCTTCCATCCTTGCGGCTCCAATGACCGCGCCAGTACGAATTGCTTAACAAACACCTGCTGCCGAAACACTTGACGTAGCCTCGGGTTTACCATAAATGAGCTGATTTTTACTGCACATTGGGAGAAAAACAAACAAGGAGAGGGGGTTACTTTCTTCTCGCTAATCGTTCGTGTGGGGTAAATGAGGTTTGGTTTTAAGTGTTTATATGGTTCATTTCAATCAATTCATAAATTATATATGTAATTAGATATAATGTCAACATATAAATATTCTTATTTTTCAACATTTTTTCTTTTAGCATTCATACACGCCTATCCACCCACTTCCCCCTTTGCTTCTGCAACTATACCTTTAAAGGTTCTTATGATATTATCTGTTTAAGGTAGCAGATATGGAATACAAGAACAATTGGATAGACCATACACATCACTTACACACTAAAATATGGCTGTGAAGCACACGCCGCTTTTCTTGTTCAGCACTTCGCTGATCTCGAGAAGCGGCTTATTTATTTCTTTAGGAGGTTATTTAATGAACGAACTTATGTACACTGCACATGAAAATTACCTATCTCACCATCTAGCTATTAGAAAAGGGGAACGGTTGCGAAGGCTCCAAGAAGGGCATGGCCATGCTGAAAAAGCATTTCTTCATCAGGTTTGGTGGCCAGCATTCGGTAACTTTAACGATCTGCACCCCGAGTATGAAGTGAAAGACTTTCGTGACGGCACCCGATTCCTAGACTTTGCTTTTCTACGTCATTCCCTCAAACTAGCCATCGAAATTGATGGTTACGGTACACATTCTTCCCAAATAAGCCGCAGCCAATTTGCCGACCAATGCAATCGCCAAAACCACCTCATAATCGATGGATGGAAGATTCTACGCTTCTCATACGATGATGTCAAAGATCGCCCCCGCATGTGTGAACAAACCCTGCAGCAGTTTATGGGGCGTTATCTTGGCGGAACGTCTTTATCAGAATTTAAAATCGATTACATAGAGAAAGAAATAATACGTTTGGCTTTGACGATTGGAAGAGCTCTTAAGCCAAGTGGCGTAAGCCAGTTGCTTCATTTCAGTTCAAGAAAATCCTGCCGAATTCTTAAATCGATGTCTGAAAAATCACTCCTTAAGCCAGCTGGTGATGGTATAAAATGCGTTAGAGGTTACAATATTCACAAGAATACACAGGCGATCTGGGAAGCTAATAACCAAGTTAAATATTAACTATTAAACTTGCTAGTACTGTTCAAATCAAAAACCCTACTGCTCTGTCTGTTCTCAGCAGTTGAGAGGTCCTTTTCAGACGTCTCACGCCACTTTCGCTGCATTCGGGCCTCCGAGACTGCCTTTTCTGCCCTCTCAGGCTGCAAACCCA